>NZ_MJGU01000023.1:600847-617554 GCF_001864985.1 Curtobacterium sp. MMLR14_006
GGGCACCGGGGAACGCGCCGGGCTGCGCCGGGCCACCGGGGAACACAGCGCCCTGTGCCGGGGCGTCCGGGAACGCACCGGCCGGTGCGGCTGCGCCGGCGGGAGCGGACACGAGCGGTCGGGGGTCCGCGCCGACCAGGCGCGACACCGCGAGCACGACCCCGCCGCCGAGGCGGGGGAGCAGCACGGGCGCGAGGTACCGGGCGACGGCCTCGACCAGACCGCCCCAGAGCAGGAACACGAACGGCGTCCACGGGGTGACGCCGAGCGATCCGCTGCCGCCGACGGCCGTGTACCCGCTGGCCTCGTAGGACACGATCCCGGTGCCGAGCACGAAGAGCAGGAGCCCGAGTGCGAACCACACCACCGGGGTGACGACCCAGTCGAGGACCGAGCGGACCCGGTCGTTCCGCCGGACCGCGAGGGCGAGGCCCGCGACGACCGACGTCGCGAGGACGAGCAGCACGGCGAGCCACGTCCAGCCGCCGGCACCGTCGAAGACCGTGGCGCTGTCGCCACCCGTCCCGAGACCGGCCGTGCCGAGGCCGCCGAAGAAGCCGAGGGCCGTCACGGCGACCGCGACGTTGCCGATGAAGACCGGCAGGGCCGCACCCCACGAGGGCTGCGTCACGAGCGCGACGACGACCACGACGACCGCGACGACGACGACCAGCACGACGGCCTGCGACGCGGCGACCCGGACGGCGCCGAGGACGCGGCCCGACCAGGTGCGGCCGCCGATCAGGACGGACGGGCGTGCGAGCAGGGCGGCGAGCGCGCCGATGAGGAACGCACCGACGACGCTGCTGAACCCGACGGCGTGCACGGGCTCGATCTCGATGCCGGGCAGGTCGGGGAAGCGGATCGCGAGCAGCCCGGCGAAGGCGTTCACCAGGACGGTGGTGACGAGCCCGGAGACCACGGCGAGCACGACGACCTGCCAGCGGCCGAGGGCGCGCGACCGGATGCGCCGCGTCAGGACGACGGCGAGGACGACCTGCGCCGCGAGCACGAGCACCGGCACGACCGCGAGCGAGCCGGAGCCGGAGCCGAGCAGTCCGACCGAGCCGGATCCGTGCAGGCGGCCGAGGTCCGCCATCGCGACGAGCTGGGCGGGGGCGCCGAGCAGGACGCTCACGCCGGACAGCAGCGACTGCACGTCCGGTGCGCCGCCGGCGCCGAGTTCGCTGCCCGATCCGCTGACGGAGCCGGACCCGAGCGACGACCCGCTGCTGCCGGTCGCGGCGACCGCGACGGTGAGCAGCAGGGAGAGGCCGGCGACGACGTAGGCGGCGACCCAGCCGCCGACACCGGCCAGCACGGACGCGAGCCAGTCGCGGCCGGTCAGCGAGTGCAGCAGGCGACCGAAGGCGTCCGACGACTGCGGAGCCGGGGCGCCGGCGGGGGTGGGCTGGCCCGACCACCGGGGCGCGCCTCCCGGCTGCTGCTGCTGCCAGGGCTGCCCCTGCCCCTGCGGGGTCGACGGGTCCTGCGGTCCTGGCTGTCCCGGCGGGACGGGCGGGTGCTCGCTCACGGCTGGTGGGTCCTCTCCGGCCAGGAGGCCGGTGCCGCCCTTCAGCACCTGTGTCCCCCCGACACGCGAGGAGCAGCGTACCGGAACCGCCGATCCGCCGTGAATGCGCTGTCCGGGCGCTGGTAACTTCGGGGTCGCACCCCGGCGCCCGAGCCGGACCGACGCACCCGGCGCGCCGCCGGGCGGAACGGAGAACACACCACCCCATGTCTGCAGACCGCACCGACCAGACCCGGTACTCGTTCGTCGTCGCCTCCAACCGCCTCCCGGTGGACCGCGTCGTCGACCAGGACGGCAACGAGGGCTGGCGGCACTCGCCCGGCGGCCTCGTCACCGCGCTCGAACCCGTGATGCGCGCGAACGACGGCGCCTGGGTGGGGTGGGTCGGGCAGCCGGCGGTCGAGGTCGAGCCGTTCGACAACGACGGGATCCACATCGTGCCGGTCCCGCTCTCCGTCGAGGACGTCGAGGAGTACTACGAGGGGTTCAGCAACGACACCCTGTGGCCGCTCTACCACGACGTGATCGAGCACCCGAGCTACCACCGTGACTGGTGGAACGCGTACAAGCGGGTCAACGAGCGCTTCGCGACGCAGATCGCGGAGATCGTCGAGCAGGACGGCATCGTCTGGGTGCAGGACTACCAGCTGCAGCTCGTGCCGGCACTGCTCCGGGCGAAGCGGCCCGACCTGACGATCGGCTTCTTCAACCACATCCCGTTCCCGCCCGTCGGCATCTACGCGCAGCTGCCCTGGCGTGCGCAGATCCTCGACGGCCTGCTCGGCGCCGACGTCATCGGCTTCCAGCGGCAGGACGACGCCAGCGACTTCCTCCGCGCGGTCCGGCACATCAAGGGCTACACGACGAAGGGGTCGATGATCGACGTGCCCGTCGACGACCCGGACGCGCCGCGGAGCCGCAAGGGCATCACGGTGCGCCACGTCGAGGCGCGGCACTTCCCGATCTCGATCGACGCCGAGAGCTTCGAGGCGATCGCCCGCCGGCCCGAGGTGCAGGAACGCGCCCGCGAGATCCGGTCGAGCCTCGGCAACCCGAAGACGGTGCTGCTCGGCGTCGACCGGCTCGACTACACCAAGGGCATCCGGCACCGCATCAAGGCGTTCGGCGAGCTCGTCGAGGACGGCCGCATCAAGGTCGAGGACGCGACGCTCATCCAGGTCGCGAGCCCGAGCCGCGAGCGCGTCGACACCTACGCGACGCTGCGCGACGAGATCGAGCTGAGCGTCGGACGCATCAACGGCGACCTCGGCGTCATCGGGCACCAGCCGATCTCGTACCTGCACCACGGCTACCCCCGCGAGGAGATGGTCGCGCTCTACCTGGCCGCGGACATCATGCTCGTCACCGCCCTGCGCGACGGCATGAACCTCGTCGCCAAGGAGTACGTCGCGGCCCGCTTCGACACCGACGGGGTCCTCATCCTCTCCGAGTTCGCCGGCGCGGCCGACGAACTCAAGCAGGCCGTCATCGTGAACCCGCACGACATCGGCGCGCTGAAGGACAGCATCCTGCGCGCCGTCGAGATGCCCCGCCGGGAGCGGTCGACCCGGATGCGCGCGCTGCGCAAGCGCGTGCGCGACAACGACGTGGCACGCTGGTCGCGCTCCTTCCTCGAGGCGCTCGACCGGCACGCGCCGCGCAACGCGCAGCTCGACCCGTCCGCCACGGACCCGGCGGACCGCCACCGCGAGGCGCAGACAGACGGCACATCGATCTTCGACCAGGACGCGCAGTCCGCACGGGCCGCCGAGGACACCCGGGAGGCCCGTGATGCGTGAGCCCACCACCGACGCGTCCGCCGTCACGGCCGCGCTCGAGACGCTCGCGGCTGCGCCGCGACTCGTCGTCGCACTGGACTTCGACGGCACGCTCGCGCCGTTCGCCGACGAGCCCTCGCAGGTCGGCGCGCTCCCGGGGTCCTGGGCTGCCGTGCTCACCCTGCACCGCGCGCCGGACACCGAGGTGGTCCTCGTGTCGGGCCGACCGCTCGACAGCCTGGCCGCCGTGTCGTACGCCCCCGAGGGCATGGCGCTCGTCGGCTCGCACGGCGTCGAGTGGCGCGTCGACGGTCACGACGAGGCCGCGCTGACCGACGACGAGGCCGAGCGCGTGGCCCGGGTCGGTGCGGCGCTCGACGAGGTCGGTGCGCGGTACCCCGGCGTCGTCATCGAGCACAAGCCGGCCGGCCACGGGGTGCACACCCGCCGTGTCAGCGCCGAGGTCGCCGCCCGGGCGGACGCCGACGCGAGCGAGGCCGCGCACGCCGCCGACCCCGACGTGCTCGAGCGCGGCGGCAAGGACATCGTCGAGTTCGCCGTCCGGCACGTCACGAAGGGCGACGCGATCGTCCGGCTGCGCGAGCTGCACGGTGCCGACGCGGTGTTCTTCGCCGGCGACGACGTCACGGACGAGGACGCCTTCCGCGTGCTCGGCGACGGCGACGTCGGCGTCAAGGTGGGGCCGGGGGAGACCACCGCCGGGTACCGCGTCGCCGACCCGGCGGCGCTCACCGACGTCCTCAAGCAGCTCGCTCGCCTCCGGGCGACGCGCTGAGCAGGTGATCCGGGCCTCCCCTCCGTCCCCGTGAACATGCGGACGCATGTTGTTGCGCGACTGGTATCCCAAAGCGTCCTAGACTCACCCCATGCCTGATATCGACGTCAAGCCGCGCAGCCGGGTCGTCACCGACGGGATCGAAGCAACCACCTCGCGTGGCATGCTGCGGGCCGTCGGTATGGGAGACGAGGACTGGAGCAAGCCGCAGATCGGCATCGCGTCCTCGTGGAACGAGATCACGCCGTGCAACCTGTCGCTCGACCGGCTCGCGCAGGGCGCCAAGGAAGGCGTGCACTCCGGCGGCGGCTACCCGCTGCAGTTCGGCACCATCTCCGTCTCCGACGGCATCTCGATGGGCCACGAGGGGATGCACTTCTCGCTCGTCTCGCGCGAGGTCATCGCGGACAGCGTCGAGACCGTCGTGAACGCCGAGCGCCTGGACGGTACCGTCCTGCTCGCCGGCTGTGACAAGTCCCTGCCGGGCATGCTCATGGCCGCCGCGCGCCTCGACCTGGCGAGCGTCTTCCTCTACGCGGGCTCGGTCATGCCGGGCTACGTGAAGCAGGCCGACGGCACCATGAAGGAGGTCACGATCATCGACTCCTTCGAGGGCGTCGGCGCCTGCAAGGCCGGCACCATGTCCGAGGAGGAGCTCAAGAAGATCGAGTGCGCCATCGTCCCGGGCGAGGGCGCCTGCGGTGGCATGTACACGGCGAACACGATGGCGAGCCTGGCCGAGGCGCTCGGCATGTCGCTGCCGGGCTCGGCTGCGCCGCCGTCCGCGGACCGTCGCCGCGACTACTACGCGCACCGTTCCGGCGAGGCCGTCGTGCGGATGCTCGAGCTCGGCCTCACCGCCCGGCAGATCCTGACCAAGGAAGCCTTCGAGAACGCCATCACCGTGCTCATGGCGCTCGGCGGCTCGACGAACGCCGTCCTGCACCTGCTCGCGATCGCCTACGAGGCCGAGGTCGAGCTGTCCCTCGACGACTTCAACCGCATCGGCTCGAAGGTCCCGCACCTCGCCGACATGAAGCCGTTCGGGCGCTTCGTCATGAAGGACATCGACCAGCAGGGCGGCATCCCGGTGGTCATGAAGGCGCTGCTCGACGCCGGCCTGCTGCACGGCGACGCGATGACCGTCACCGGCAAGACCCTCGCCGAGAACCTCGCCGAGATCGACCCGCCGGCGCTCGACGGCGAGGTCCTCCGCACCCTCGACAACCCGATCCACGAGACCGGCGGCCTGACGGTCCTGCAGGGCTCGTTCGCGCCCGAGGGCGCCGTGGTGAAGACCGCGGGCTTCGACGCCGAGGTGTTCGAGGGCCCCGCCCGGGTGTTCGACCGGGAGCGCGCCGCGATGGACGCCCTCACCGAGGGGGCGATCCAGAAGGGCGACGTCGTCGTCATCCGCTACGAGGGCCCGAAGGGCGGCCCGGGCATGCGCGAGATGCTCGCCATCACCGCGGCGATCAAGGGCGCGGGCCTCGGCAAGGATGTACTACTCTTGACCGACGGTCGATTCTCAGGCGGCACAACCGGCCTGTGCATCGGCCACATCGCACCGGAAGCAGTGGACGCAGGTCCAGTCGCTTTCGTTCGTGATGGCGACCGCATCCGTGTCGACATCGCGGCTCGTTCGCTCGACCTACTGGTCGACCCGGCCGAGCTGGAGGCCCGCCGTGACGGCTGGGCCCCGCTGCCCCCGCGCTACACCCGCGGAGTCCTCGCGAAGTACGCCAAGCTCGTCAAGTCCGCCGCCCAGGGCGCGGTCACGGGCTAGCGTCCGACACCCGCACCACCGCCACCTCTCCAGGCAAGGACCACCTCATGCCCACGGAAGCAACCCCGTTGTCCGCGGCCGCCGGTGCACGCCGGTCGCCGGAGATCCTCACCGGCTCGGGAGCCGTCCTCCGGACGCTCGAGCACCTCGGGATCACCGACGTCTTCGGCCTGCCGGGCGGCGCGATCATCCCGTTCTACGACGAGCTCATGGCGTCGACGACGATCCGCCACATCCTCGTCCGGCACGAGCAGGGAGCCGGCCACGCCGCCGAGGGGTACGCCTCGTCGTCCGGCAAGGTCGGCGTCGCCATCGCCACCTCCGGCCCCGGCGCGACGAACCTCGTCACCGCGATCGCCGACGCCTACATGGACTCGGTGCCGTTCATCGCGATCACCGGCCAGGTGTTCTCGACGCTGATGGGCACGGACGCGTTCCAGGAGGCCGACATCGTCGGCATCACGATGCCGATCACGAAGCACTCGTTCCTCGTGACGAACCCCGCCGACATCCCGGCGACGCTCGCCGCCGCGCACCTGATCGCGACGACCGGCCGCCCCGGTCCGGTGCTCGTCGACATCACGAAGGACGCCCAGCAGATGTCGGCGCCCTACGTGTGGCCGCCGCAGGTCGACCTGCCCGGCTACCGACCGGTGACGAAGGCGCACGGCAAGCAGATCACCGCAGCGGCCCAGCTGCTCGCCGAGGCCGAGCGCCCGGTGCTGTACGTCGGCGGCGGCGTCATCCGCTCCGGCGCGACCGCCGAGCTGCTCCGCTTCGCCGAGGCGACCGGCGCCCCCGTGGTCACGACGCTGATGGCCCGCGGCGCGTTCCCGGACTCGCACCCGCAGCACCTCGGCATGCCCGGCATGCACGGCACCGTGCCCGCGGTGCTCGGCCTGCAGGACAGCGACCTCATCATCGCGCTCGGCGCCCGCTTCGACGACCGCGTGACCGGCAAGGCCGACGAGTTCGCTCCGGGCGCCAAGGTCGTGCACGTCGACATCGACCCCGCCGAGATCTCGAAGATCCGCTTCGCCGACGTCCCGATCGTCGGCGACGCGCGCGAGGTCCTCGTCGACCTGCTCGACGCCTGGGGCGGCATCGCCGCCGAGGACCGCGCGTCGACCGCCGCGTGGTGGGCGAAGCTCGAGCAGTTGAAGACCGACTTCCCGCTCGGCTACGCGGAGCCCACCGACGGACTCCTCGCACCGCAGGCGATCATCAAGCGCATCGGTGAGCTGACCGGCCCCGAGGCGGTCTACGCCTCCGGTGTCGGCCAGCACCAGATGTGGTCGGCGCAGTTCATCAAGTACGAGCGTCCGAACGCCTGGCTGAACTCCGGCGGTGCCGGCACGATGGGCTACTCCGTCCCGGCCGCGATGGGCGCGAAGGTCGCCCAGCCGGACCGCGTGGTCTGGGCGATCGACGGCGACGGCTGCTTCCAGATGACGAACCAGGAACTCGCGACCTGCGTCATCAACGACATCCCGATCAAGGTCGCGATCATCAACAACTCGTCGCTCGGCATGGTGCGGCAGTGGCAGACGCTGTTCTACGACGGCCGGCACTCCTTCACCGACCTCGAGACGGGGCACCAGTCGCGCCGCGTGCCCGACTTCGTGAAGCTCGCCGACGCCTACGGCGCCCTCGGCATCCGTGTCGAGAAGGCGGACGAGGTCGATGCCGCGATCGAGCTCGCCCTCGCGACGAACGACCGTCCGGTGGTCATCGACTTCGTGGTGAGCCGCGACTCGATGGTCTGGCCGATGGTCCCGCAGGGGGTCGGCAACTCCTCGATCGAGTACGCCCGCGCCCTCGCCCCCAGCTGGGACGACGAGGACGCCGACATGACGGGGGAAACCGCATGAGCCACGTCCTCTCCCTCCTCGTCGAGGACAAGCCGGGCCTGTTGACCCGCGTGGCCGGGCTGTTCGCCCGCCGCGGCTTCAACATCGAGTCGCTCGCCGTCGGCAACACCGAGGTCGACGGCCTCAGCCGGATCACCGTCGTCGTCGACGTCGAGGACCTCCCGCTGGAGCAGGTGACGAAGCAGCTCAACAAGCTGGTCAACGTCATCAAGATCGTCGAGCTCGACTTCTCGCAGTCGGTCCAGCGCGAGCACATGCTCGTCAAGGTCCGGGTCGACAACCAGACCCGTTCGGCCGTGCTCGAGGCAGTGAACCTGTTCCGCGCGCAGGTCGTCGACGTCGCGAACGACTCGCTCATCGTCGAGGTGACCGGCGACCCCGGCAAGATCCAGGCGATCCTCCGCGTCCTCGAGCCGTACGGCATCAAGGAGCTCGCGCGGGCCGGCCTGCTCGGCATGGGCCGCGGGCCGAAGAGCATCACCGACCGGGTGCGCTGAGCGCACCCCACAGACCACCAGAACCAAGGAGACACACCCTCGTGACTGACATCGTGTACGACGCCGACGCCGACCTGACGCTCATCCAGGGCAAGAAGGTCGCCGTCATCGGCTACGGCTCGCAGGGCCACGCCCACGCACTCAACCTCCGCGACTCCGGCGTCGAGGTCAAGATCGGCCTGAAGGAGGGCTCGAAGAGCCGTCAGAAGGCCGAGGAGGCGGGCTTCGAGGTCCACACGCCGGCCGACGCCACCGCCTGGGCGGACGTCGTCGTCATCCTCGCGCCGGACCAGGTCCAGCGCATCGTCTACGCCGAGGACATCGCGCCGAACCTCAAGCCGGGCGCGACGCTCGTCTTCGGGCACGGCTTCAACATCCGCTTCGGCTACATCGAGGCGCCCGAGGGCGTCGACGTGTCGCTCGTCGCGCCGAAGGGTCCGGGGCACACGGTCCGTCGCGAGTACGAGGCCGGCCGCGGCGTCCCCGTCATCGTCGCCGTCGAGGTCGACGCCTCCGGTTCCGCGTGGGACCTCGCCTGGTCGTACGCGAAGGCCATCGGCGGCCTGCGCTCCGGCGGCATCAAGACGACCTTCACCGAGGAGACCGAGACCGACCTGTTCGGCGAGCAGGCCGTCCTGTGCGGTGGCACCTCGCAGCTCATCCAGTACGGCTTCGAGACCCTGGTCGAGGCGGGTTACCAGCCGCAGATCGCCTACTTCGAGGTCCTGCACGAGCTCAAGCTCATCGTCGACCTCATCTGGGAGGGCGGCCTCACGAAGCAGCGCTGGTCGATCTCCGACACCGCCGAGTTCGGTGACTACGTCTCCGGCCCCCGCGTGATCTCGCCCGAGGTCAAGGAGAACATGAAGGCGGTGCTCGCGGACATCCAGAACGGTGCCTTCGCGAAGCGCTTCATCGACGACCAGGACGCCGGCGCGCCGGAGTTCAAGGCGCTCCGTGCGAAGGGCGAGGGCCACCCGATCGAGGCCACCGGCCGTGAGCTCCGCGCGCTCTTCGCGTGGAAGCAGAACGACGGCGACTACGTCGACGGCTCGGCTGCGCGGTAGTCTCGGAGGACCACTCGACTCTCGAGGCGGCGGTGCCCCACGGCACCGCCGCCTCGCGATGTGACCCGAACATCATGCATCTGTCTTCCTCCAGCACCCACGCCGTCCACCGGCCCGCCGCCGCCGCCCACGTCGACGATCCCCGGCGGTCCTCGGCCGCTCAGCGCGGCCGCGGTCCGGGGCGCCCCCAGCAGCATGGGATGATCGTCGGATGGCGGTGACGAAGCGAGCGGTCCACATCGGCGCCGGCAAGATCGGGCGGGGGTTCGTGGGCCAGTTCCTCGTGGCGAGCGGCTACGAGCTCACCTTCGTCGACGTCGACGAGCGCGTGGTCTCCGCGCTGAACGAGGCCGGGCGCTTCGTGGTGCACGAGGTCGGCGAGATGCCGGTCGAGCACCTCGTGTACGGGTTCCGCGCGCTGAACAGCAAGACCGACCGCGAACGCGTCGTCCGGGCCATCGCCGAGGCCGACGTCGTCACCACGGCGGTCGGTGCACGCACCCTGCCGCTGGTCGCCCCGCTCATCGCCGAGGGCCTGGCCGCCCGCCCGGCCGAGCGCGGTGACGTCACGGTCGTCGCCTGCGAGAACGCGTTCAACGCCACCGACTCGTTGCACGCGAGCATCCGCCGCGCGCCCATCCTCGAGGACCGCGTCGTCGCGGCCGTGTTCGCGAACTGCGCGATCGACCGCATCGTCCCCGACCAGTCCGGTGTGCTCGGACAGTCCGGTGGCCTCGACGTCGTGCTCGAGCCCTTCTACGAGTGGGTCATCGAGCGCACCCCGTTCCGCGGCTCGGACTCCGAACCGCCGGCGATCGAGGGCGTGACCTGGGTCGACGACCTGCAGCCCTTCGTCGAGCGCAAGCTCTACACGGTGAACACCGCGCACGCGACCGCGGCTTACCACGGCTACGTCCGGGGCATCCGCCTCATCCGCGAGGCCCTCGAGGACTCCGCCGTGCGCGCCGAGGTCGACGGGGTGCTCGCCGAGACCACCGCCCTCCTCGTCGCCAAGCACGGCTTCGACCCCGAGGACCACGCCCGGTACGTCGCGGCGAACCTCTCGCGGATCGCGAACCCGCTCCTGCCGGACACCACGGCACGCGTCGGCCGCAACCCCCTGCGCAAGCTCGGCCGACGCGAGCGCTTCATCGGGCCGGCGTCCCAGCTCGCCGAGCGCGGCCTGCCCGTCCACCACCTGCTCGGCTCGGTGCGCGCCGCGCTCGCCTTCGACGACGAGAACGACCCCGAGTCGATCGAGCTCCACGCCCTGCTGCGCTCCGGCGCGACGGCGCACGCCCTCACCGAAATCCTCACCGGCCTGATGGAGAGCCACCCGCTCTTCCCGGCCGTGCGCGACGTCGTCGCGAGCGTCCTCGAGACGCAGCCCGCCGACGTCTGAGCGCACCCCGTGCGGGCGCCGGGTGGTCCCGTCCGTCACCGGTCCCTCGTAGGATCGGAAGCATGACCACGGCAGCATCCCCACCAGACGGGTCGACCGACCCGGACGCGCCGAACGCCGTCGACCACGACGACGACGCGCTCAGCTGGGGCGACGCGGACGACGCCACCCACGTCGACGCGGCGCACAACCCGGTCCGCGTGAAGGACCGCACCCCCCACGACCCCGAGGCGCCGACCGGCTCGGGTGCGCTCGTCGGCATGGGCGTCCTCGGCGGGCTGTACCTGCTCTACACGGTGGCCTGGCTCGTCAGTGCGAGCCTGCTGACGGTCACCGGCACCGGCCTCGCAGGCATCGCGTCCGAGACCATGCGCGTGCTCGCGATCATGGCCCCCGCGCTCTGGTTCGCCGCGACGCTCTGGCTCTGCCAGGGGCACCGCGACCGCACACGGTTCACGTGGCTCGTCGTCGGCGCGGTCGTCCTCATCCCGTGGCCCTTCATCATGACGCGGAGCTTCGGGTGAGCGCGGCACCGGCGGAACGCGCCCGGATCGTCACGTTCGGCAAGGTCGTCGTGTGGGTCGTCGCCGCCGTCGCGCTGGCCTACGTCACCTGGCAGGCGGTCGGCAACCTCGTCGGCGTCTCCCGCAACGTCACCGCATTCAACGAGTTCGCCGCGAGCAACGGGGGGACGACCCTGCAGACGGCCGTGCCGTGGCCGGCACTCGTCGTGGACGTCGCCATCGCGCCCGTGGCCTTCGTCGTCGCCTGGCTGGTGTCGCGGCGGATGGACGTGCTCCGCACGGTCGTCGTCTTCCTCGCCGCCGGCTGCGCCGTCTCCGCGCTCTGGTTCACCCTGCTGCAGTACGTGGCGAGCACGCTGCGCATCGGCGGCTGATCGATCGGACCGAGCGATAAGTCCGAGCGGTCGGTCCGCGTGACCGCACGCCGGACGGGAGGCCCGTGGCGACCCCGCCACGGGCCTCCCGTCCGTCCGGGGCCGCCCACCCGACCAGCGGGACGGTCGTCACGGACCCGTCGCGTCGATAGCATGGTGGGATACCACCCGTCTCGTGTGAGGAAACAGCAGCTGTGTCGAAGCCGGTCGTCCTGATCGCCGAAGAACTCTCGCCCGCCACGGTCGACGCCCTCGGGCCCGACTTCGAGATCCGGAACGTGGACGGCACCGACCGATCCGCGCTCCTGTCAGCGCTCGCTGACGCGGATGCCGTGCTGGTGCGTTCCGCCACCAAGGTCGACGCCGAGGCGATCGCCGCCGCGCCGGGGCTCAAGGTCGTCGCCCGCGCCGGCGTCGGCCTGGACAACGTCGACATCAAGGCGGCGACCACCGCCGGCGTGATGGTGGTGAACGCGCCGACGTCGAACATCATCTCGGCGGCCGAGCTCACCGTCGGCCACATCCTGTCGCTCGCGCGCCACATCCCCGCGGCGCACGCGTCGCTGGCCGCCGGTGCCTGGAAGCGCTCGTCGTACACCGGTGTCGAGCTGTACGAGAAGACCGTCGGCATCATCGGCCTCGGCCGCATCGGCGCGCTCATCACGCAGCGCCTGCAGGCCTTCGGGGTGTCGGTCATCGCGTACGACCCCTACGTCACCACGACCCGTGCCCAGCAGCTCGGCGTCGAGCTCGTCTCCCTCGAGGACCTGCTGCGCCGCGCGGACTTCACGACGATCCACATGCCGAAGACGCCGGAGACGATCGGCATGATCTCGGACGAGCAGTTCGCGCTCATGAAGCCGACCGCCTTCGTGGTCAACGTCGCCCGCGGCGGACTCATCGACGAGGACGCCCTGCACCGGGCACTCACCGCGAACACCATCGCCGGCGCCGGGCTCGACGTCTTCGTGTCCGAGCCGCCGACCGACTCGCCGCTCCTGTCGCTGCCGAACGTCGTCGTCACGCCGCACCTCGGCGCCTCGACCGACGAGGCGCAGGAGAAGGCAGGCGTCTCGGTCGCCAAGTCCGTGCGCCTCGCGCTCGGCGGCGAGCTCGTGCCCGACGCCGTCAACGTCGCGGGTGGGGTCATCGACCCGTACGTGCGTCCCGGCATCCCGCTCGTCGAGAAGCTCGGCCAGGTCTTCACCGCCCTCGCCACCTCGCCCGTCACGAGCATCGACGTCGAGGTCCACGGCGAACTCGGGCAGTACGACGTCAGCGTGCTGAAGCTCGCGGCGCTCAAGGGCGTGTTCACCGACGTCGTCAGCGACCAGGTGTCCTACGTCAACGCGCCGCTCATCGCCGAGCAGCGCGGCGTCACGGTGCGACTCATCAGCGACACCGACAGCCCCGAGTACCGCAACGTGCTCACGATCCGCGGCGCACAGTCCGACGGCCCGGCGATCAGCGTCTCCGGCACGCTCACCGGGCCGAAGCAGGTCGAGAAGCTCATCGAGATCAACGGCCACGACGTCGAGGTCGCCCTCGGCCAGCACCACGTCGTGATGGTCTACACGGACCGTCCCGGCATCGTGGCCGTCTACGGCAAGGAGTTCGGCGACGCCGGCATCAACATCGCGGCGATGCAGATCTCCCGTCGCGAGGCGGGCGGCCAGGCCCTCAGCGTCCTGACCGTGGACTCCCCGGTGCCGACCGAGATCCTCGAGCACGTGGGCCGGGCGATCGACGCGTCCTCGCTCCGCGAGATCGACATCACGCTCTGATGGAGTCCCGCACGCTCAAGCTCGCGGTGATCCGCGGTGACGGCATCGGTCCGGAGGTCGTCGACGAGGCGTTGAAGGTCCTGCACGCCGTGACCCCGGCCGACCTCGTCGTCGAGGAGACCCCGTTCGCCCTCGGGGCGACCCGGTACCTCGAGACCGGCGACGTCCTCACCGAGGACGACATGGCCGCCCTCGCCACGCACGACGCGATCCTGCTCGGCGCGGTCGGCGGCGACCCGCGTGACCCCCGCCTCGCCGGCGGGATCATCGAGCGCGGGCTGCTCCTCAGGCTGCGCTTCGCCTTCGACCACCACGTCAACCTGCGGCCGACGAAGGTCCGCGACGCCGTCGCGACCCCGCTCGTCGCGCCCGGCGAGGTCGACTTCGTGGTCGTGCGCGAGGGCACCGAGGGGCCGTACGTCGGCAACGGCGGCGTGATCCGCGCAGGGACGCCGCAGGAGATCGCGACCGAGGTCTCGCTCAACACGGCGTTCGGCGTCGAGCGGGTCGTCCGGTACGCGTTCGACCTGGCGGACCGCCGCCCGCGGCGGCACCTGACCCTCGTGCACAAGAGCAACGTCCTCGTGCACGCCGGAGCGCTCTGGCAGCGGACCGTCGCGGCGGTCGGTGCCGAGTACCCGGACGTCACCGTGGACTACCAGCACGTCGACGCGGTCACCATCCACATGGTGCGCGACCCCGCGCGCTTCGACGTGATCGTCACCGACAACCTGTTCGGTGACATCATCACCGACCTCGCCGGCGCGATCAGCGGTGGCATCGGTCTGGCGGCCTCGGGGAACATCAACCCCGACCGCACCTTCCCGAGCATGTTCGAGCCGGTGCACGGCTCCGCGCCGGACATCGCGGGCCAGCAGCTCGCCGACCCGACGGCCGCCGTGCTGTCCGTCGCCCTGCTGCTCGACCACATCGGTCGGAGCGACCTGGCCGCCGCCGTCACGGCAGCGGTCGAGCAGGACCTCGCCGAGCGCGACACGACGCAGCGGAGCACCGCCGAGATCGGCGACGCGATCGCCGCGGCCGCCACGGCCCGCACCACACCAGCCTGACAAGGAGTCCCCATGAGCACCGACACCGACGCCGAGTTCGGGCCCACGTTCGCCACCACCCCCTCCGCCGACCGTCGTGCAGCCGCCGAGCGCGAGGAGATCCTCGCGGACCCGGGCTTCGGCAAGCACTTCACCGACCACATGGCGACCGTGCGGTGGACCCTCGACGGCGGCTGGCACGACGCGTCGATCCACCCGTACGGACCGCTCACCCTCGACCCGAGCGCGAGCGTGCTGCACTACGCGCAGGAGATCTTCGAGGGGCTGAAGGCCTACCGCCACGAGGACGGCTCGGTGTGGACGTTCCGCCCGGACGCCAACGCCCGTCGCTTCCAGCGGTCGGCCCGACGCCTGGCACTGCCGGAACTGCCGGTCGACGCCTTCGTCGAGTCGATCCGGCAGCTCGTGCGCGCCGACGTCGACTGGGTGCCGTCGGCGCCCGAGACCAGCCTGTACCTGCGGCCGTTCATGATCGCCACCGAGTCCTTCCTGGGGGTGCGGGCCGCACAGGCGGTGGCGTACCACTGCATCGCGAGCCCGGCCGGCGCGTACTTCACGTCGGGACCGAAGCCCGTGTCGATCTGGCTGTCGACCCAGTACGCCCGCGCCGGCAAGGGCGGCACCGGCGCGGCGAAGACCGGCGGCAACTACGCGTCCTCGCTGCTGCCCCAGCAGGAGGCCTACGAGCACGGCTGCCAGCAGGTGATGTTCCTCGACTCGGTGGAGGGCAGGTACCTCGAGGAGCTCGGCGGCATGAACGTCGTCCTGGTCAAGGCTGACGGCACCCTCGTCACCCCGGACTCCGACTCGATCCTCGAGGGCATCACCCGCGACTCGATCCTGCAGCTGGCGGAGGACCGCGGGCTGCGCGTCGAGCGTCGTCGGGTGACCCTCGACGAGTGGCGTGACGGCGTCGCCGACGGCTCGATCACCGAGGCCTTCGCCTGCGGGACGGCCGCCGTCGTCACCCCGATCGCCGAGCTGCGCGGCGACGGGTTCACGATCGGTTCGCCGACCGTGGGCGCCGGGGAGCTGACGATGTCCCTGCGCGACGAGCTCACCGACATCCAGTACGGCCGTCGTCCCGACCCGCACGGGTGGATGACCAAGCTGACCGACGCCCCCGATCGGCGAACGGATCGTGGGTAGGGTCGAACGGTGAAGATCGCACGGTTCAGCAGCAAGGGTGAAGACCCCCGGTACGGCATCCTCGACGAGCGGCACCTGGTGGTGCTCGCGGGGGACCCGATGTACCAGGGCTTCGAGACCACGGGGGAGCGCGTCGCCCTGGCGGACGCCAAGCTCCTCGCCCCGGTGATCCCGCGGTCGAAGGTCGTCGGCGTCGGGCTCAACTACTCGGAGCACGCGTCCGAGATGGACGAGCGTGCGAGCGATGACCCCGTCGTGTTCCTCAAGCCGAACACGTCGGTGATCGGTCCCGAGGAACCGATCCGGCTCCCCGCCGACGTCGGCCGCGTCGACCACGAGGGCGAACTCGCCATCGTGATCGGCTCGCTCGCCAAGAACGTCCGCCGCGAGGACTTCGCAAGCGTCATCCTCGGGTACACCATCGCGAACGACGTCACCGCCCGTGACCTGCAGGCGCGCGACGGCCAGTGGACCCGGGCGAAGGGCTTCGACACGTTCTGCCCGCTCGGCCCGGTGATCGAGACCGAGATCGACCCGTCGGACATCCGGATCGAGACCCGCGTCGACGGCGACCTGCGCCAGGCGGCCTCGACGAACGAGATGGTGCACGACATCCCGTCGCTCGTCGAGTTCGTCTCGTCGATCTGGACGCTCCTGCCCGGCGACGTGATCCTGACCGGGACGCCGGCCGGCGTCGGACAGATCCGCGACGGCGAGGTGGTGGAGGTCACGATCTCCGGCATCGGTTCGCTGAAGAACCCGGTGATCGCGCGCCACTGACGCACGCTCCGAGACGGCCCGTTCCCCAGCAGGGGAGCGGGCCGTCGGCGTTCGTGCCGGACGCCCCGCGAGCACGACACGCCCGGGATGTGGGCTGGCTTGGCGCAGCCGTTCACCTCTGCGTAAAGTAATCACTCGTTGCCGCTGAGGCGGAGAACGGAACGGCCGAGACGGTCACCGGGTCAACACCCGGAGATCTTGTCCGCCACGGTTCTTCCCCGGGCAACGAAACCGAAGCCTCTCTGGCGGAGTCTCCTCGTGAGACCGAGCGGGGAGTGCGTCTGGTCCTTGAGAA
>NZ_MJGU01000024.1:0-22846 GCF_001864985.1 Curtobacterium sp. MMLR14_006
TTCTCAAGGACCAGACGCACTTGCTCCTCGGCTCGAGTTCGAGCTTCAGCCACAAGGCTTGTGTACTTGGCTTGCCACCGGTCGTTCGTCGGACCAAGAGGTCCAGTGGCTCATCCCGAGGGGAGAGAACCGGTGGGCTTGTCATCCTAGGCGTCGAAGCGATCCGGCGCAAGGCCTGATCTGAACTTCAGTGGAGGATGGTCCCGCTTGAGGGCCGGCATGCTCTGGGCTTTCGCTCCAGCCGCTCCGCCGCACCTTTGGGGTGACGAGTAAGAACTATACGCAGCCCTGAGCGAGTGCGCCAAGCCAGCTCCCATCCCGGGCGTGTCGCCTTGTGCAACACCCGGTGCCGGAACGCAGCGATGCCCGGTCCCACGCGGGGAACCGGGCATCGTCGAGCGTCGGACGTCAGGCCAGCGTCACACCGGCGAGGGTCTTCTTGCCACGGCGGAGCACGAGGACTCCCCCGGGCAGGGCGAGGTCGGACAGCACCGCGGCCGGGTCCTCGGCCCGGGCGTTGTTCACGTACACCCCGCCCTGGTCGATCGCGCGCCGCGCTTCGCCGAGGGACTTCACGAGTTCGGTCTCGACCAACGCACGGGCGACGTCGGCACCGGGGTCGAGCGTCACCGATCCGGGCAGCTCGGCGATCGCCGATCGCAGGGTGTCCGGGTCGAGGGCACCGAGCTCACCGTTGCCGAACAGCGCCGCCGCGGCGTCGATCGCCGCCTGTGTGGCCTCGACACCGTGGACGAGCGAGGTCACCTCGAAGGCCAGGGTGCGCTGGGCCTCGCGGCGGAAGGGTTCGTCCGCCACCGCCTGCTCGAGCCGCTCGATCTCGGCACGGGACAGGAACGTGAACTCCCGCAGGCGGGCGATCACGTCGGCATCCGCCGTGTTGAGCCAGAACTGGTACAGCGCGTACGGCGAGGTCATCTCGGCGTCGAGCCAGATCGCGTTGCCCTCGCTCTTGCCGAACTTCGTGCCGTCGGCGTTCGTGATGAGCGGGGTCCCGAGGGCGTGCACCGTGGCGCCCTCGGCTCGCCGGATGAGCTCCGTCCCCGAGGTCAGGTTGCCCCACTGGTCCGAGCCACCCGTCTGCAGCGTGCACCCGTACTGCCGGAAGAGCTCGCGGTAGTCGAGGCCCTGCAGGATCTGGTAGCTGAACTCGGTGTAACTGATGCCCGCGTCGGAGTTCAGCCGCGCGGCGACGGCGTCCTTCTTGAGCATCGAGTTCACGCGGAAGTACTTGCCGACGTCGCGCAGGAAGTCGATGGCGGACAACGGCGCCGTCCAGTCGAGGTTGTTCACCAGCCGCACGCCGTTGTCACCGTCCGGGCTGAGGAACCGCGAGACCTGTCCCTGCAGACGGGACACCCACTCGGCGACCGTCTCGCGGGTGTTCAGGGTCCGTTCGGCGGTCGGACGCGGATCGCCGATGAGCCCCGTCGACCCCCCGACGAGCGCGAGCGGCTTGTGCCCCGCCAACTGCAGCCGGCGCATCGTCAGCAGCTGCAGGAGGTTGCCGCAGTGCAGCGACGGCGCGGTCGGGTCGAAGCCGCAGTAGTACGTGATCGGGTCACCGTCGAGGGCCGCTTGCAGCGCGGCCTCGTCGGTCGAGACCTGCACCAGACCGCGCCACCGCAGTTCGTCCCACACGGAGTCGAAGGTGGGGTCGTTCTGCTGGCGCGTCAGGACGTCGTGGGAGGGATCACTGGACACCCAGCCATCGTACCGGCGGCGCGCCACCGCCGGCGCCGTCGACCGGGAGGCCCGTGGTCGCGTTCACGGGTCGAGGGCGCGCTTGTGCCGTCGGTACGTCGACACCGTCGGGTCACCCGTCAGCCAGAACCGCCAGGGGTAGCCCACCCCGCCGGCTATGCCGGCGACGCCGGTGCGGGGTCCGCGCGAGATCCGCAGGACCGGACCGCCCGTCGCCGGACCGGGGAGCGTCTCGGACAGGAGGTCCTCGACGAGGCGAGCCGGGCCGGCGGAGGCGATCCGGGCCTCCAGACCGGGTGCCAGGGCGAGCACGAACGGACCGGAGCCGTCGAGCAGCGAGGTCCCGTCGTCCTGCCCGAGGACCGCCCCGAGGGCGCTGCCGAGGTTGCCGGGGCCGCGAGCCAACGCGACCTCGGTGACGGACGGCCCGCGGCGTGCACGGGCGACGTCGAGACCGTCCACGACCCGGGCCCCGCGGAGGAGCGATCCCGACGACGTGCCCACGGGCGCGCTCACCACGTTGACGCAGGTGTGGATGCCGTACGAGCGGTACGCGTACAGGGTGCCCGGCGAGCCGAACAGGTGGCGGTTGCGCTCGGTCGGCCCGCGGTGCCCGTGCGAACCGGGGTCGGTGGGGCCGGAGTAGGCCTCGACCTCGGTGATCCGGATGGTCACCCCCCGCCCCGTCACGGTCGCGCCGAGCAGGGCGGGTGCGACCGTCGGCGCGGGCTCGGCGAGCAGGGCGAGGAGACCGGCGGTCATCGCGAGAAGGGAGCGCCCGCCGCGATGTCGTGGACCCGACGCGTGACCGCGGCGAGCTGCTCGGCGACGCGGTCCGGGGCCGTGCCGCCGACGCCCGCACGGGACGCGACGCTGCCCTCGATCGTGAGCACCGTGCGGACCTCGGGCGTGAGGTGTTCGGAGACGGTGCGGTACTCGTCGTCAGACGGCTCGTCGAGCTCGATGCCGCGCTCCTCGCAGTACCGGACCAGCGCGCCGGAGACCTCGTGCGCGTCGCGGAAGGGCACGCCCTGGCGCACGAGCCACTCGGCGACGTCGGTCGCGAGCGAGAAGCCCTGCGGGGCGAGCTCGGCCATCCGGTCGGTGTCGAAGGACAGCGTCGCGATCATGCCGGTGAAGGCCGGCAGCAGCACCTCGAGCGTGGCGACCGAGTCGAAGACGGGCTCCTTGTCCTCCTGCAGGTCGCGGTTGTAGGCGAGCGGCAGTCCCTTGAGGGTCGCGAGGAGCCCGGTCAGGTTGCCGATCAGGCGCCCCGACTTGCCCCGGGCGAGCTCGGCGATGTCCGGGTTCTTCTTCTGCGGCATGATGCTCGAGCCGGTCGAGAACGCGTCGTGGAGCTGGACGAAGCCGAACTCCTTCGTGTTCCAGAGGATGACCTCTTCCGACAGCCGCGAGAGGTCGATGCCGATCTGCGCGAGGACGAACGCGAACTCGGCGACGACGTCGCGGGCGGCGGTCGCGTCGATCGAGTTGTCCGCCGGGCGGTCGAAGCCGAGCTCCGCGGCGATGGCGGCGGGATCGAGCCCGAGCGAGCTGCCGGCCAGCGCACCGGCGCCGTACGGGCTGACGCTCGCCCGGCCGGCCCAGTCACGCAGGCGCTCGAGGTCGCGGACCAGCGGCCAGGCGTGCGCGAGCAGGTGGTGGGCCAGGAGCACGGGCTGGGCGTGCTGCAGGTGCGTGCGCCCGGGCATGATCGCGTCGGGGTGCTCGGTCGCCTGCTGGGTGATCGCGTCGACCAGGTCGATCACGAGCCGCCCGATGCGCCGCCCGTGGTCGAGCATGTGCATGCGCCCGAGGGTCGCGATCTGGTCGTTGCGGCTGCGGCCGGCGCGGAGCTTGCCGCCGAGCTCGGGGCCGAGGTCCGCGATGAGCAGGCGTTCGAGGGCCCCGTGGACGTCCTCGTCGGAGTCGTCGGGCTGCAGCGTGCCGTCGGCGTGCGCCGCTCCGAGCCGGTCGAGGCCGGCGAGCATGCGCTCGAGCTCGTCCGCGGTGAGGTACCCGGCCGTGTGCAGCGCGCGGGCGTGCGCGCGGGACCCCGCGATGTCGTACGGCGCGAGCTGCCAGTCGAAGTGCGTGGACTTCGACAGGGCGGCGAGGGCCTCGCTCGGGCCGTCGGCGAAGCGGCCGCCCCAGAGGGCACCGGTGTTGGTGGCGTCGGTCTTCTCGTCGGTCATGTCGTCCTGCGTCGTCCTGGTCGGAGTGGGGCTGTCGGTCGGGGTGGGGCTGTCGATCGGTGCGGGTGCCACGTCGGGTCGGGCTGGTCGGGCCCGGCCGGCCGCGTCGCGTCGGCGCGTCCGGACGATTTGGTGGTCAGTTCGCCCGGTCGCGTCGTGCGGCGATCCGGCTCGGCAACGACCAGAGCTCGGAGAAGCCCTTCGACAGGGAGTGGTCGAACGCGTCGTCGCCGTCCGAGGCGAGGTCGAAGTCGTAGAGGCTCTGCTCCGAGCGGCGACCCGTCACCGTGACGAGACCGCCGTGCAACCGCAGCCGGACGTCGCCGGACACGTGCTGCTGGGTGTGGTCCACGAAGGCGTCGAGACTGCGCTTCAGGCTGCCGAACCAGAGACCGTCGGACACCAGGTCGGCCCACTCCGACTCGACGCCGCGCTTGTAGCGGATGACGTCGCGCTCCAGGGTCAGCCGTTCCAGGTCCTCGTGCGCCGCGATGAGCGCCGTCGCACCGGGGGCCTCGGCGATCTGACGGGTCTTGATGCCGACGAGTCGGTCCTCGACGACGTCGAGCCGCCCGACGCCGTGCTTGCCGGCCACGGCGTTGAGCTCCTGGACGACGCGCAGCACGCTGAACCGCTGCCCGTCGATCGCCACCGGCACCCCGCGCTCGAAGGTCACGGTGACCTCGTCCGGCTCGCGGGGGGTCGCCGGGTCCTGCGTGCAGGCGTACAGGTCCTCGTCGGGTGCGGACCACGGGTCCTCGAGGAACCCGGTCTCGACGGCCCGACCCCAGAGGTTCTGGTCGACGGAGTACGCACGCTCGCTGCCCGGGACCGGCAGCCGGTGCTCGGCCGCGTACGCGACGGTGCTGTCCGGGGTCAGCGCGAGGTCCCGGACCGGTGCGACGCACCGCAGGTCGGGGGCGATCGCCGCGACCGCCGCCTCGAAGCGGACCGGGTCGTCACCCGTCCCGCTGCACCCGTGGGCGACGGTGTCCGCGCCGAGCTGGGTCGCGGTGAGCGCGAGGTGCTTCGCCACCAGGGGACGGCTCAGCGCCGCCACCAGCGACGACCGTCGGAGTGAGAGCGCGTTGGCCTTGAGTGCTGGCACCACGTACTCGTCGGCGAACTCGTCGCGGGCGTCCACCACGATCGACTCGACCGCGCCGCACTCCAGTGCCCGCGCGCGGACCGCGTCGAGGTCCTCGCCGCCCTGCCCGACGTCGACCGCGAGCGCCACCACGTCCTTGCCGGTGGTGTCGCGCAGCCAGCCGACCCCGACGGAGGTGCCGAGGTCACCGGAGTACGCGAGGACGACGCGGTCTGCCATGCGGTGCGTCCCTACGCCGCGGTGGTCGCGGCGCCCGCGGTGGTCGCGGTGGTGCTCGCGGCGACCGCGCTGGTCGCGCTCGTCGCGCTGCCAGCGGTGGTCGCGCTGCCCGCGGTGGTCGCGCTGGTCGCGCTGCCCGTCGTGTTCGCGGCGAGGAGCCAGGCGAGCAGCGCCTTCTGGGCGTGCAGGCGGTTCTCCGCCTCGTCCCAGATGATGCTGCGCGGTCCGTCGATGACCTCGGCGGTGACCTCGTAGCCGCGGTCCGCCGGCAGGCAGTGCATGAACACGGCGTCGTCCGCGGCGTGCGCCATGAGCTCGTCGTCGACGCGGTACCCGGCGAAGGTGTCGAGGCGCGACTGCTTCTCGGACTCCTTGCCCATCGAGACCCAGGTGTCCGTCACGACGACGTCCGCGCCGGCGACAGCGGCCACCGGGTCGGTGACGACGAGGACGGACCCGCCGGTGACGGCCGCGCGCTCCTCGGCGTCGGTGACGACCTGCGCCGCGGGGGCGAAGGCGTCCGGGGCGGCCACCCGCACGTGCATGCCGGCCGTCGCACCGGCGAGCAGGTACGACTGCGCCATGTTGCTCGCGCCGTCGCCGATGAAGGCGACCGTCTGGCCCGCCAGGGTGCCGCGGTGCTCACGGATGGTGAGCAGGTCGGCGAGGAGCTGGCACGGGTGGAAGTCGTCCGACAGCGCGTTCACCACGGGGACCGTCGTGTCGGCCGCCATCTCCTCGAGACCGGCCTGGCCGTAGGTGCGCCAGACGATCGCCGACACCATGCGCTCGAGCACGCGGGCGGTGTCCGACGGGGTCTCCTTGCCGCCGAGCTGGCTGTTCGCCGTCGAGATGATGAGCGGGCTGCCGCCGAGGTCGGAGATCCCGACGTGGAAGGACACCCGGGTGCGGGTCGACGACTTGTCGAAGATCACCGCGACGCTCTGCGGACCGGCGAGGGGCTTCTCGGCCCAGCGGTCGGCCTTCATGCGGTCGGCGATGTCGAGGATCGCGGACTGCTCGGCCTGGCTGAGGTCGTCGTCCCGGAGGAAGTGGCGGGTCATGCGGAGGTCTCCTGGCTGGTGGTGCCCTGCTCGGCGGCGACTGCGGCCAGGCTCTGCCCGAGGATCGACAGGAACGCGTCGATCTCGGCGTCGGACACGATGAGCGGCGGCGCGATGCGCAGGCTCGATTCGTTGGGGGCGTTGATGATGAGGCCGCGCTCGAGGGCGGCGGCGTTGACGGCTGCGCCGATCGGGCCGGTCAGCCCGACGCCGATGAGCAGCCCGGTCCCGCGGACCTCCTCGACGAGCGGGGAGCCGATCGCGCGGATGCCGGCGCGGATCCGCTCGCCCTTGGTGACGGCGCCGGCGACGAGGTCGGCGCGCTCGATCTCCTCGAGCACGGCGTTCGCGACCCGGGTGCCGAGCGGGTTCCCGCCGAAGGTCGAGCCGTGCTGCCCGGCGGAGAACAGGTCGGACGCCCACCCGAACGTGACGAGGGCACCGATCGGGAACCCGCCGGCGATGCCCTTCGCGATCGTGATCGCGTCGGGCGTGATGCCGTGGCCCTGGTACGCGAACCAGTTGCCGGTGCGGCCGACGCCCGTCTGGATCTCGTCGAGGACCAGCAGCGCGCCGTGCTCCTCGGTGAGCCGACGTGCGGCGAGCAGGAACCCCTCGGGCAGGTCGACGACGCCGGCCTCGCCCTTGATCGGCTCGAGCACCAGGGCGGCGACGGTGTCGTCGATCGCCGCTTCGAGGGCCTCGATCGAGGTGTCGACGTGCTCGACCCCCGGCACCATCGGCAGGAAGTCCTCTTGCAGGGCGGGCTTGCCGGTGAGCGCGAGGGCGCCCATCGTCCGGCCGTGGAAGCCCTGCTTGAGCGCGAGGATGCGGGTCTTCCGGCCGTCGGCACCCTTGTTCAGGCGGGCCAGCTTGAAGGCGGCCTCGTTCGCCTCGGCACCGGAGTTGCCGAAGTACACCCGACCGGCGTCGCCGGCACCGCTGATGCGCTTCAGGCGCTCGGCGAGCTCGAGCTGGGGCGGCGTGGCGAAGTAGTTCGACACGTGCACGAGCTTGGCCGCCTGGTCGGCGATGGCCCCGACGAGCGCCGGGTGCGCGTGTCCGAGCGAGTTCACGGCGATGCCGGCGAGGAAGTCGAGGTACTCGTTGCCGTCGACGTCCCACACGCGGCAGCCCTCGCCGCGCTCGAGCATGATCTTCGGCGGGGTCAGGGATCGCATGAGCGACGCCCCGAACCGGTCGTTCCAGGTCTGGGTCTGCGTCTCGGTGCTCACGGCTGCTGTCCCTTCTCGGTCGCGCCGGCCACGTGTTGGCCGGTGCTGCTGTCGATCGACGGCGACGCCACGCGGCGGCCGATCTCGGCGTGGGTCATCTGGTTCTCGGTGCGTCGGCTCGGGTCCGGGATCACCTCGGTGCCCGCACCCCGCAGGGTGAAGACCTCGAGCAGGATCGAGTGCGGGATCCGGCCGTCGATGATGGTCGCACCGCCGACACCCCCGACCACGGCGTCGAGGCACGCGGTCATCTTCGGGATCATCCCCGACTCGAGCGTCGGCAGCAGCTCGCGGAGCTCCTCGACCGCGATGAGGTCGACGATCGAGTCACGGTCGGGCCAGTTGCGGTACAGCCCGGGGACGTCCGTGAGCATCATGAGCTTCGAGGCGCGGAGCGCGATCGCGAGCGCACCGGCCGCCGCGTCGGCGTTCACGTTGAGGGCCTGGTCCGGGTGCGCGTCGTCGATCGCGATGCTCGAGACCACCGGGATCCGGCCGGCCTCGATCGCGGCGAGCACGCCGGACGGGTCGACGTGGGTGATGTCCCCGACGTGCCCGAGGTCGTACTCCTGCCCGTCGACGACCACGCCCTTCTTCTCACCGGTGAAGAGTGAGCCGCCGTCGCCGAACACGCCGACGGCCAGGCCCTCGCCGTGCTCGTTCACCAGGTCGACGATCTCGCGGTTGACCTCGCCGGCCAGGACGTCACGGACGACGGTGATCGCCTCCGTCGTCGTGACGCGGTACCCGCCGCGGAACTCGGACTCGATGCCCTGCTCCTTCAGCGCCGCGGAGATCTGCGGCCCGCCACCGTGCACGACGACGGGGTGCAGCCCCGCATAGCGCAGGTAGACCATGTCCTCGGCGAACGCGCGCTTGAGGTCCTCGTTCACCATGGCGTTCCCGCCGAACTTGACCACGACGATCTTGCCCGAGAACCGCTTCAGCCAGGGCAGCGACTCGATGAGCGTCGCCGCCTTGACCGCGGCGAGCTCGTGCTCTTCCTGCTTGTTGAGGTCGCCCATCAGCTGGAGTACGCGCTGTTCTCGTGCACGTAGTCGTGCGTGAGGTCGTTGGTGAGGATCGTCGCCGCGTGCGTGCCGACCCCGAGGTCGATGCGCACGTGGGTGTCGCGCGGGGTGAGGTCGACGGTGTCGCTCGGCTCGTCCGGAGCGCCGGCGTGGCAGACCCGCACGCCGTTCATGCTGACGTCCACCTGGTACGGGTCGAACTCGGCGTCGGTCGTGCCGATCGCCGCGAGCACCCGGCCCCAGTTCGGGTCGTTGCCGAAGACGGCCGCCTTGAACAGGTTGTTGCGGGCGACGCTCCGACCGACGGTGACGGCGTCGTCCTCGGAGGCGGCGTGCACGACCTCGATGGTGATGTCGTGGGCCGCGCCCTCGGCGTCCTGCTGCAGCTGGCGGGCGAGGTCGGCGCACACGGCGGTCAGCGCTTCCTGGAAGTCGCCGACCTCGGGCGTCACACCGCTCGCACCGGACGACAGCAGCACGACGGTGTCGTTCGTCGACATGCAGCCGTCCGAGTCGACCCGGTCGAACGTGGTGCGGGTGGCGGCGCGGAGCGCCTGGTCGAGCTGGTCGGGCGTCTGCACGGCGTCCGTCGTGATGACGACGAGCATCGTCGCGAGACCGGGCGCGAGCATGCCGGCACCCTTCGCCATGCCGCCGATGGTCCAGCCGTCCTCGGTCACGACGGACTGCTTGGGCTTCGTGTCCGTCGTCATGATGGCCGTCGCCGCGTCCGGTCCGCCGTCGTCGCTGAGCGCCGCGCTCGCCAGGTCGACGCCGCGGAGCACGCTGTCGCGGAAGGTCTGGTCGCCCACGCCGATGAGCCCGGTGGAGCAGACGACGACGTCGCCGGCCCCGATGCCGAGGGCGTCACCCACGGCCTCGGCCGTCAGGTGCGTGGTCTGGAAGCCGAACGGGCCGGTGAAGCAGTTCGCACCACCCGAGTTGAGGACGACGGCGCGGACGACGCCGTCCCCCACCACCTGGCGGGACCAGATGACGGGGTGCGCCTGGGCGCGGTTGCTGGTGAAGACCGCGGCCGCGGCCGCGTCGGGCCCGTCGTTGACGACGAGCGCCACGTCCGGCTTGCCGCTCGCCTTGAGACCGGCGGTGACGCCGGCGGCGCGGAAGCCCGCTGCCGCGGTGACGCCCTGGAGGCCCGGCTCGGTCTGGGTGGTCGTGCCTGCGTCGGTCACGGTGCGACTCCGTCCACGCTGAGGCCCGTGGTCTCGGGGAGACCGAGGGCGATGTTTGCCGACTGGACGGCGGCGCCCGCCGTCCCCTTGGCGAGGTTGTCGAGTGCGCTCACCGCGACGACGCGGCCCGCGGACTCGTCGACGGCGATGCCGACGAGCGCGGTGTTCGCACCGATGGTGTCGGCGACGCGGGGGAACTCGCCCTCCGGCAACAGGTGCACGAAGGGCTCGTCGGCGTACGCCTGCTCCCACGCGAGCCGGACGTCGCGCGCGCTGACGCCGGGCGAGAGCTTCGCGGTCGTGGTGGCGAGGATGCCCCGGGACATCGGCACGAGGACCGGCGTGAACGAGATGGTGACGTCGGACGCGCCGGCGACCTGCAGGTTCTGCTGGATCTCGGGGACGTGCCGGTGGGTGCCACCGACGGCGTAGGCGCTGGCGGACCCCATGATCTCGGACGCCAGGTAGGTGTTCGCGAGCTTCTTGCCGGCCCCGCTCGGGCCGACGCTCAGCACCGCGACGATGTCGTCGGACTCGACGAGCCCGGCCTGGATCCCCGGCTGGATGCCGAGCGTGACCGCGGTCACGTTGCACCCGGGGACCGCGATCCGCTTCGCACCGACGAGACCGGACCGCTGCTTGCCCTGGGCGGCGATGTCGTCGACGTCCCGCCACTCGTCGGCCGAGCCGGGGGTGGGCGCCGCGAGCAACAGCTCGGGCAGTCCGTAGGTCCAGGCGCCGAAGTACTCGCCGCCGTAGAACCGCTCCCACGCCGCCGGGTCCGTCAGCCGGTGGTCCGCGCCGCAGTCGATCACGAGGGCGTCGTCGCCGAGTTCGGCGGTGATCGCACCCGACTGGCCGTGCGGCAGCGCCAGGAACACCACGTCGTGCCCGCGGAGGTTCTCGGCCGTCGTCTCCACGAGGGTCAGGTGCGACAGCGACCGCAGGTGCGGCTGCGTCGCGATCAGGGGCTGGCCGGCGTTCGAGAACGCGGTCACCGTCCTGACGTCGAACTCGGGGTGGGCGGAGAGCACGCGCAGGAGCTCACCGCCCGCGTAGCCGGAGGCTCCCGCCACGGCGACGGATACGGACATGGGATTCCACCTTTGGTCGGACTGGTCGTCGAGGAGTCGGAGGCGGCGACCCCGGGCGGTGCTGATCCCGTCGTGGGTCAGTCGCGCAGGGTCGCCCCGAATCGCTCGCCGGCACGTCGGACTGCGCCGTCGCGGGCCTCGGTGGCCTCGGCAGCGGTCAGCGTGCGGTCCGTGGCGCGGAACCGCAGGGCGAACGTCAGGGACTTCTGTCCCTCGTCCACACCCGTGCCCCGGTAGTCGTCCACGAGCCGAGCATACTCCAGCAGCTCTCCCGCGCCAGAGCGCACCGCATCGAGCACGTCACCGGCGGGGACGTCCGTCGCGACGACCAGGGAGAGGTCCTGCGTGGCCGCCGGGTAGGACACGATCGGTGCGACCGCCACGAGTTCCGGCGCCGCGGCGACCAGGGCGTCGAGGTCGAGTTCGACGACCGCCACCACCCGGGGCAGCACGGCCGCCTCGGACAGTTCGGGCAGGAGCTCGCCGGCGACACCGACGACCGCTCCGTCGACGAGCAGCGACGCCGCACGGCCGGGGTGCAGCGACGGGTGGGTCGTCTGGGCGACGGTCAGCTCGACACCGACCGCCCACGCGACCTGGCGTGCCGCGTCGATCGCGTCCGCGATGCCGTACGGCTCGGCCGGCACACCGGGCTGCTTCACGACGCGGTTGCCGGTGAGGAGCGCGGTGACGTGGAAGGGCTGCGCGGGCAGCGAGGCGTCGAGCGCCTCGAGCGTCGCGCGGTCGGGCAGCGTCCCGCCGGCCGGCACGTCGTCGGTGCCGAGCGTCACGCCGGCGGCGGGCAGGAAGACGCGCGAGGTCTCGTAGAGTGCGACGTCGACGAGGCCGCGCGACACGTTGCGTCGGGCGGCGTCGACCAGCGCGGGGACCCCGCTGCGGCGGAGCAGGTCCTGCTCGCTGTCGAGGGCGTTCGCGAGGACGACGCTCGGGCTGCCCGCTGCGTCGATGCCAGGGTACGCGGCCTGTGTCGGCGCGGACACGAAGGGTGCGGTGACGACCTCGACGAGCCCGGCGGCGGCGAGGGCCGACGCCACGCGACGGCGGGCCTGCTGGTGCGCGGTGAGGCCGCGTCCGGGCGGCGCGACCGGCAGGACGCTCGGGATCCGGTCGTACCCGACGATGCGTGCGACCTCTTCGACCAGGGTGGTGTCGTCGGTCAGGTCGGGGCGCCAGGTGGGCGGCGTCACCGTGAGCAGGTCACCGTCGACGTCGACCGTGGCGCCGAGCGCGCGGAGCGTGTCGACGACCTCGGCGTCGGTGTACGCGACACCGATGAGTTCGGACGGACGAGCGAGTCGCATCGACACGGTGGGGCGCGGGGTGGTGTCGACGAGGGTCGAACCGAGTGCATCGGCGGTGCCGCCGGCCAGGTCGACGAGGAGTTCGACGGCCCGGTTCGCCGCGGCCTCGGCCACGAGCGGGTCGACCCCGCGCTCGAAGCGTCGGGACGCCTCGCTCGGCAGCTTGTGCCGTCGAGCGGTGCGGGCGATCGAGACCTGGTCGAAGCCGGCGGCCTCGATGAGGACGTCGGTCGTCGCGGCCGAGATCTCGGTCCGCGCACCGCCCATGACACCGGCGAGCCCGACGGGGCCGGCGTGGTCGGTGATGACGAGGTCCTCGGGGTCGAGCTTGCGGACGACGCCGTCGAGGGTCTCGAGGGTCTCGCCGACCGTGGCACGACGGACACCGAGCCCACCGTTCACCGTCGCGAGGTCGTAGCCGTGCAGGGGCTGCCCGAGTTCGAACATGACGTAGTTCGTGATGTCGACCGGCAGGGAGATCGACCGCACGCCCGCCAGTGCGAGACGCGAGACCATCCAGGACGGTGTCTTCGCGGTGGGGTCGATGCCGCGGACGACCCGGGTGACGAAGGTGCTCGCGCCGACCCGGCCACGGATGGGCGCCTGGTCGTCGATCGTCACCGGGAAGCCCTCGCCGGCGCGGGGCGCGACGCGGTCGACCGGGTCGTGGAAGCCCGCGCCCGTGGCGTGGGCGTACTCGCGGGCGACGCCGCGCATGCTCATGACGTAGCCGCGGTCGGGCGTCACGTTGATCTCGACAGCCGCGTCGTCGAGGCCGAGGAGGGCGATCGCGTCTGCGCCGACGGGGGGCTCCATGCCGAGGTCGGCGAAGCGCAGGATGCCGTCGTGCTCGTCGCCGAGGCCGAGCTCGCGAGCCGAGGCGATCATGCCGTCGGACACGTGCCCGTAGGTCTTGCGGGCCGCGATCGGGAACGGGCCGGGCAGCACGGCACCGGGGAGCGTGACGACGACGAGGTCGCCGACGTCGAAGTTGTGCGCACCGCAGACGATGCCGCGGGGCTCGGGTTCGCCGACGTCCACCTGGCACCAGTTGATGGTCTTGCCGTTCTTCTGCGGCTCGGGCACGCGCTCGAGCACCCGGCCGACGACGACGGGGCCGGTCAGGTCGAAGGTGTGGACGTCCTCTTCCTCGAAGCCGACCGACACGAGCGCCGCGTGGACGTGCTCGAGGGTGACGTCGTCGGGCAGGTCCACGGACTCGCCGAGCCAACGGATTGGGACGCGCATCAGACCACCGTTCCGAACTGCTGCGAGAAGCGGATGTCGCCCTCGAGGAAGTCACGCATGTCGTTCAGGCCGTTGCGGAACTGCAGCGTCCGCTCGATGCCCATGCCGAACGCGAAGCCCTGGTACTCGTCCGGGTCGATGCCGGCGGCACGCAGGACGTTGGGGTTGACCATGCCGCAGCCACCCCACTCGACCCACCGCGCGCCGCCCTTGGCGTTCGGCTGCCAGACGTCCATCTCGGCACTCGGCTCGGTGAACGGGAAGTAGTTCGGGCGGAGTCGGATCTGCGCCTCGGCGCCGAACATCTGCCGGGCGAAGTGCTCGAGCGTGCCGCGCAGGTGCGCCATCGTCAGGCCCTTGTCGATCGCGATGCCCTCGACCTGGGTGAAGACCGGCAGGTGCGTGGCGTCGAGCTCGTCGGCGCGGTACACACGACCCGGGGCGATGACGTAGAGCGGGAGGTCGCGGGACAGCAGCGACCGCACCTGCACCGGCGAGGTGTGGGTGCGCATGACCAGGTGCCGGTCGACGGGCTCGACGAAGATCGTGTCGGCCATCGCCCGGGCCGGGTGGTCCTGGTCGAAGTTCAGGGCGTCGAAGTTGAACCACTCGTGCTCGAGCTCGGGGCCTTCTGCCACTTCCCACCCCATGCCGACGAAGATGTCCGCGACGGACTCGTTGAGGAGCGAGAGCGGGTGGCGCGAGCCGGTCGGGCGGTGCGTGGGCAGCGCGGTGACGTCGACGCGCTCGGCCTCGAGCCGGGCGCGCTCCTCGGCTTCGGCGAGGACCGACTCCTGCTCGGCGATCGCCGCGTTGAGCCGCCCGCGCGCCTGCCCGACGAGCTTGCCGGCCGCGGCCTTCTGCTCCGGCGGCACGCTGCGCATCGACGCGTTCATCCGAGCCAACGGCGACTGCTCACCGGTGTGCTCGGCCCTGGCCTGCTTCAGCTCGGCGACCGTCGTCGTGGCACGGACGGCCGCGAGGGCCTGGTCCACCGCGTCGGCGACGGCCGATTCGCTGATCTCGAGAGGTTCTGACACGAGACCCGATCCTACCGGCCGACGGGATACCACCCGTCTGCACCGAGCGGACTGTGGACCGTCGGTGCCGACGAGCGGCCTGTGCAGGAGTGTCAGCTCCGGAGCGCGAACGCCGACTCGTACAGGCAGACCGACGCCGCGGTGGCGAGGTTCATCGACTCGGCCTGCCCGTAGATCGGCACCTTCACCGCGCGGTCGACGAGGGCGAGGTCCTCGGCGGTGAGGCCGCGGGCCTCGTTGCCGAACACCCACGCCGTCGGTCCGTCGAGCATGCCCTCGGCCCGAACGACCGGCAGGTCGTCGCCCGAGACGTCCGCCGCGAGCACCGTGTACCCGAGCGCCTTGGCCCGCGCGATCGTGTCGGCCAGGGTCACACCGACCGAGACCGGCACGTGGAAGAGCGAGCCCGTGGTCGACCGGACGACCTTCGGGTTGTACGGGTCGACCGAGCGCCCGGTCAGGACCACCGCGTCGGCGCCGGCGGAGTCGGCGGCGCGGATGATGGTGCCGGCGTTCCCCGGGTCCCGCACCTCCTCGAGGATGGCGACCAGCCCCGGCAGCGCGCCCTGCTCGGCGGAGTCCCCACGGGCCTCCAGGCCGTCGGCGACCGCACCGCGGTCCGGGAAGACGTCCTTCACCGACGTCGGGAACTGCTGGCACACGGCCACCACACCCTGCGGGGTGACGGTGTCGGCCATGGCCTCGAGCACCTGCTCCGTGACGAACCAGGTGTCGACCGGGGCGTCGTCGAGGCCGTAGCGCGCCGCGGCGGTCGGGGTCACGTACAGCTCGCGCAGCAGTTCCGGGCCGTACTCGAGGGCTTCACGGACGGCCTGCGGGCCCTCCAGCAGGAACAGGCCGGTCTCGGCCCGGACGTCCTTCTTGGCCAGGGCCGCGACGGCCTTCACACGTCCGGCACGGGGGTTCTCGAGGAGATCGCTCACGGGTCAAGTCTAGGAACGACGAAACCCCCGCCGTGCGGCGGGGGTTTCGCGAGCAGAAGAACTGACTACGCAGCCTTCGGGGCCGAGGTGTCGGCCGGGAGGGCCTTCTTCGCGGTCTCGACGAGCGCGGTGAAGGTCTCGGGGTTGTTCACCGCGAGGTCGGCGAGGATGCGACGGTCGACCTCGACGCCGGCCAGGTTGAGACCCTGGATGAGGCGGTTGTAGGTCAGGCCGTTGGCGCGGGACGCAGCGTTGATGCGCTGGATCCAGAGGCGACGGAACTCGCCCTTCTTCGCGTGACGGTCGCGGTACGCGTAGACGAGGGAGTGGGTGACCTGCTCCTTGGCCTTGCGGTACAGACGCGAACGCTGGCCGCGGTAGCCCTCGGCGCGCTCGAGGATGACGCGGCGCTTCTTGGCGGCGTTGACCGCTCTCTTTACTCGTGCCATTGCACTATTCCTTTACGATCCGGGGGCTCAGTAGCCGAGGAGCTTCTTGACGTTCTTCGCGTCAGCCTTGGAGAGGACCTGGTCCTCGTTCAGGCGGGCCTTGCGCTTGGCGCTCTTGACCTCGAGGTTGTGACGCATACCGGCCTGCTGCTTCATGATCTTGCCGGTGCCGGTGACCTTGAAGCGCTTCTTCGACCCGGAGTGGGTCTTCTGCTTGGGCATGGAGGTGCCTTTCCGTGGGATGGATGGGGGCCGCGTCATTGCGGGATCGGTCGGTGGGACCTATTCGGCGGGAGCGTCGGTCTGCTCGGAGCCGGCGGCCGCGTCCGCGGTCTCCTTGCCCTTCGCAGCGTGCTCCGACGCACGACGCTCGGCCTTCTGGGCAGCACGCTTCGCGTTCTGCTCGCCCTTGACGTCGGACTTGTTCTTGAGCGGGGCGATGATCATCGTCATGTTGCGGCCGTCCTGGGTCGGACGCGACTCGACGACACCGAACTCGGCGATCTCCTCCGCGAACTTCTGGAGGAGACGGACACCCTGCTCCGGACGCGACTGCTCGCGGCCACGGAAGAGGATCATCGCCTTCACCTTGTCGCCGCCGAGGAGGAAGCCCTCGGCGCGCTTGCGCTTCGTCTCGTAGTCGTGCACGTCGATCTTCAGGCGGAAACGGACCTCTTTCAGGTCCGTGTTCACCTGGTTGCGACGCGCTTCCTTGGCCTTCTGAGCGGCCTCGTACTTGAACTTGCCGTAGTCCATGATCTTCGCCACGGGCGGCTTCGAGTTCGGCGCGACCTCGACCAGATCCAGTTCGGCTTCCTGCGCGAGACGCAGTGCCATGGCGATCGGGACAACGCCGACCTGCTCACCCTGCGGACCGACGAGTCGGACTTCGGGAACGCGGATTCGGTCGTTGGTACGGGGATCGGTGATGCGGAGCTCCTTCAATCAGGTGGTGGCCGTCCGGGGCGTTTGCCCTGGACGACAGCACGAGAGAGGAGATCTGACGCACGGATCGGAACCCGTTCGGCAGCCGCCCTGCATCGGGTCCGTGGACCCGACCGACGTGTGCACCCAGTTGCCGTGCACTCGCGGAGCGGTGGTGACCCGGTAGCCTGGTGGAACGCGGCCGCGGGTGGGAGAGACTCCTCTTTCGTGACACCGTCCGAGCGCTTCAGGAAGACCTGATGGCACACGGACAGCATCTGCCGCGAGCGAGTCTAGCAGAGGAGCACCGTGACCGACACCCCGATCGACGACGAGGGCAGCGGCATCGACGCCGCACGGGACATCTCGGAGGTGCCCGCCGTCGAGCTCATCAACACCGTCGCGGTGCACCTGCTGAGTGCGGCGGCCGTCAAGGTCGGCCTCGCCGACGACCCGCAGCAGCAGACCGACCTCGACGAGGCGCGGAAGCTCATCACCGTGCTCGCCGGACTGGTCACCGCCGCGGCGACCGAGATCGGCGACCACCACGCCCGGCCGCTGCGCGACGGGCTGCGCTCGGTGCAGCTCGCCTTCCGTGAGGCCTCGGCGATCCCGGACGCCCCGGGCGCGGGCCCGGGCGAGAAGTACACGGGGCCGGTCAACTAGGCGCGGGGGCTGTTCCGCGCGTGGGGGGCCGTTCCGCGCGTGGGTGGTCGTTTCGCGCGTGGGTGGTCGTTCCGCGCGTGGGGAGATGTTTCGCGCGTAGGAGGTCGGTTCTTCCGACTGCCTACGCGCGATTCTGCTTTCCACTGCGAGTGCGATGAGACGTTCCGCGCATGGTGCGGCAGTTCGCGCGTGGTGGGTTCCTCCGGGCTCGGGCAGGTCTTCTGCGCGTCGGAGGGCAGTTGTTCCTGCCTCCTACGCGCGGAAGTGCTCCCCATCGCGGGCGTGATGGGACGGTTCGCGCGTCGTCGGGCGGTCCGATTGTGCTGGGAGCGGCCGCGCGGGAGTTCTGACCTCCGACGCGCGGAACTGCTCGCCAGGGCGGGCGGCGGAGGTGCGCGCAGGACGGACGGGAGGCCCGTGGCGGCGTCGCCACGGGCCTCCCGTCCGGTGCCGGGCCGGGTCGGTCAGGAGCCGCTGCGCGCGACCAGGCGCGTGACGGCCGCGAGCGGGATGCCGACCCAGTCGGGTCGGTTCCGGGACTCGTAGACGACCTCGTAGACGGCCTTGTCGAGCTCGAAGGCGTCGAGGAGTTCGCGGTGCGCCGTGAGGTCCGCGCCGATGCCGTGCTCGTAGCCGGCGAGGAAGCGGGAGCGTGCGTCCGCCGCCCACTCCCCCGCGTCGACCGGTTCCGGGTCGTGTGCCAGTGCGCCGGCCACGTAGTCGAACGACCGGAGCATGCCGGCGACGTCGCGCAGGGTCACGTCGGGCACGGAGCGCTCGGCGAGGGGGCGGAGGGGCTCGCCCTCGAAGTCGAGGAACACCCATCCGCGAGACCCGGGAGCGGCCAGGACCTGACCGAGGTGCAGGTCGCCGTGGATGCGCTGCAGCCCGGGCCACGGGACCGTGGCCGCGCGGGCGTAGACGGCGCGGATGGCAGCTGCGTGTTCGGCGACGGCCGGGACCTCGCGAGCTGCCGTGTCAAGGCGTTCGTGCATCGTCGCGACGGCGGTGTCTCGTCGGTCGGGGTCAGCGGGCACGGTCGGCAACGCGGTGGCGAGGGTGCGGTGCACCTCGGCGAGCGCTGCGCCGAGCTGCTCCGCCCGGTCGCCGAAGGGGTTCCGCCCCCGTGCGTCGTCGAGGGCCACACGCCAGGCGTCCTCGAGTCCGGGCAGGAACTCCTGCGCGAAGGCGAGGTGGCCGGTCGCGGTCCCGTCCGGGCGTCCGGCGTCTGGCCAGCTGCCGCGGAGGGCACCGTAGACCTGCGGGACGCGGGAGCTGCCTGCGGCGGACAGGGCGAGCTGCGTGGTGACGTCCGGGTTGTCGCCGTGGTGCAGTACCCGGAACACCTTGATGATGACGCGCTCGCCGGATGCGGTGTCGCAGATGACCGAGGTGTTCGACTGCTCCCCGGTCAGCACGCGTGCGGCGGTCACCTGTCCGATGGGGCGCAGGCTGTCGGGGTCGGCGTCAATGCGGTTCGCGAGTGCGGCGATCCAGGCGGTGTCGGTCGTGGCGTCGGTGATCGTCCCCTCGGGACCGCCCGTGACCGGGGACTGGTAGAGCACGGGGGCTGCCGGCGCTGCCGGGGCCTCGTCGAGGACGAGTCGGGTGCCGTCGTCGGTGGAGATCGTGCGGAGGCGCGGCACCGACCCCTTCGACGCGTACCAGCGGCGGTCGGCGATCCAGGCTTCGAGGGCGCGGTCGTCCGGCGCGTCGATGACGGCTGGGGTCGAAGGGGTTCCGGGGGCGTTGTCGAGTGGGTCTCGGGCTCCGTCGCTCATGCAGCGGAAGGTACGCGCCGAGGGCTGTCGAGGTGCCGAGTCCGCGCCGGTGGTGCTCCTCCACAGGCCAGTGAGCCGGCGGCACCGTCCACAGGATGCTCTCGCGGAGCCGAGGGCTGCACGCCCCCGGATCACACTTGCCGCATGACGAGCCGAACCGAGACGAACGACCCTCCCTGCACCGCGCCGCGTCTGCTCTGGTGCATCGACGACGACCGCGAACTCCCCACGTTCGACGACGTCGGCAGGCGTGTGACCCGGCACGACGCGTCCGTCCTGTACGACGTCGTGTGGGACAGCCCCGACAAGGTGCTCGCGAGCGCGGGTATCGAGTTCGCCAGCTCGGACGACGACGGCGGCGTGTGGACCGTCGACCGTGGCGAGGGGCCCGAGCGGGTCGGCGGCGACCAGGACGAGCCGCCGCGTGCGGTAGTCGAGGACGTCCTGTGCGGGCGGCCGATCGAGCCGCTGTGGGTCCGGCGGGTCAGGACGGTGCTCGTGACGGTGTGCGCCGACGACGGGGACCTCGGGGTCGAGGTGGGGGACGTGCGGATGGACGTCGCGGGCTGGACGTCGGCCTTCGGGGAGACCGGCGCCGAACCGCCCCACGGGAGGTGGTGGACACTCGCCGACGACCACCGCGACGCCGTCCACCGTGGCGACGGGCTCGACAGCAGGGTCGAGGCGCTCCTGACGGACGCCGCCGGGGCTCCCCCGTCGAGCACACCGCCGTCGGACGCGCCCGGAGCGCCGCAGCGGTGAACGGATCGCAGAGCGCGCGGTCGTGGTGGACGGGGTGGACGCGGTGGCTCGGGGCGGTCGTGGTCCGCTCCCGGGTGCGACGTGCCCCGCGGACCCCGCGCCCGGTTCTGCGAGGATCGGGGCATGCCGCACTACCTCGAGGACCTCGCAGCTGGTCAGACCTTCACGACGCCGGGACGCACCATCACCGAGGCGGACGTGGTGTCGTTCGCCTCGTGGACGAACGACAACAACCAGGTGCACACCGACGTCGAGTTCGCCGGGCGGACCCGGTACGGCCAGCGGATCGTGCACGGGCTGCTCGGGACCTCGCTCTGCCTCGGGCTCATCGCCCGGACCGGGGTGTTCGAGGGGTCCGCCGTGGCACTGCTCGGGATCGACCAGTGGCGGTTCGCCGAGCCGGTGTTCATCGGGGACACGGCGACCTGCGAGGTCGAGATCCTGTCGACGCGGGCGACGAGTTCCGGGAAGACCGGCATCGTGGAGCGGACCGTCACGCTGCGGAACCAGCACGGGGTCGTCGTGCAGCAGGGGCGCATGGACGTGATGGTCCTGACGCGGGACGCCGCGATCGCCTGACGGTGCACGCCGTCGTCGGCGGCGGCCGCGTCCACTGCGCGCGCCGTCGTGGTCGACCACGGCGTGCGGCGTGCGGCGTGCGGCTGGGCGGCACTCCGGTACGCGTCCGCGCGGCGCAGCAGCCCGCGGCCGGCGGAGGTCCGGCGCGTGTTCCGGCGCTCGGGCGGCAATCGGCGCCGCACCCTTTACAACGATGTACAACCACGGGAGCATTGATCCATGAGCACGCTCGACGGCACCGTCGCCGCACCTGACACCTCGCCTGCACCGACCCTCCCCCTGGCCTCACGGCAGGACGGCACGTACCCCCGGCCGCAGATGCTCCGCGCGGCCTGGGCCGACCTCGACGGCACGTGGTCGTTCCGGAACGAGGGCGACGAGTCCTCGTGGCGGAACGGCTTCCCGGACGCCCGCGACATCCTCGTGCCGTTCCCGCCGGAGTCCTCGGCGTCGGGCATCGACGAGCCCGGGTTCCACCCGGTCGTCTGGTACTCGCGGCCGATCACCCACGAGGACCTGCTGGCAGCAGGGCACGACGAGCACGCGGACCGTCTCGTGCTGCACTTCGGGGCCGTCGACCACCGCGCCCGTGTCTGGATCGACGGGCAGTTCGTCGGCGAGCACGAGGGCGGGCACACCCCGTTCTCCTTCGACGTCACCGAGCTGCTCACCGGCGGCGCCCCGGACGCCGTGCACACCCTGGTCGTCCGTGCCGAGGACGACCCGCACGACCTCACCCAGCCCCGCGGCAAGCAGGACTGGCACGAGGACCCGCACGCCATCTGGTACCGCCGCACAACCGGCATCTGGCAGACGGTCTGGCTCGAGGCCGTGCCGACCGCGTCGATCGGGTACCTGCGCTGGACGAACGTCGACCACGCCACGATGCGCCTCACGGTGCGGCTGCACGGCAGACGGTCCGGCGGCGAGCGCCTCCGCGTCGAGGCGTGGTGGGACGAGCGCGGTGAGCACCTCGCGACGGTCGAGTCCACCATCGGCGACACCGCGACCGAGTTCGAGGTCGTCCTGCCGGTCGCCCGCCAGACGAACGGCCAGGCCGAGGACGAACTGCACTGGACGCCCGAGCACCCACGCCTGATCGATGCCACGGTCGCGCTGCTCGCGGCGGACGGCACGCCGGTCGACGCGGTCTCGAGCTACTTCGGCATGCGCACGGTCGGGGTCGACGCGGGGACCTTCCTGCTGCACGGACGCAGCTACGACGTCCGGAGCGTCCTCAACCAGGGCTACTGGCCCGAGTCGCACATCGCCGCGCCGTCGCGACAGGCCCTCCGCCGCGAGGTCGAGCTCATCAAGGAGCTCGGCTTCAACGCCGCCCGCAACCACCAGAAGATCGAGGACCCGCGCTTCCTGTACTGGGCGGACCGGCTCGGCCTCCTGGTCTGGGGCGAGGCCCCCGGTGCCTACGCGTTCTCGCCGCGCGCCGTCCAGCGGCTCATGCGGGAGTGGATGGACGCCGTCGAGCGCGACGCGTCGCACCCGTCGATCGTCACCTGGGTGCCCGCGAACGAGAGCTGGGGCGTGCAGCACATCGCGACCGACCCGGCACAGCAGGCGTACGCCCGGTCCCTCGCGGACGTCACCCGGGCGATCGACCCGACCCGACCCGTGATCTCGAACGACGGGTGGGAGCACACCAACTCCGATATCGTGACGATCCACGACTACGAGGGGGACGGCGCGGCGCTCGCACGGACCTACGCGGACTACGCCGCCCGCGAGCGGCTCTTCTCGCGCTTCGGTCCGGCGGACCGCTGGGTCCTCGTCGGCGGGGCACGTGACGAGGGTCAGCCCGTCATGCTCACCGAGTTCGGCGGGGTGAACTACCAACCCGGCGTCCAGCGCGAGGACGGCTGGGGCTACACCTCGGCGAGCGACGGCGACGACTGGATCGCGCGCATCACCGCGCTCTACGACGCGATCCGGGCCAGCTCGTTCCTCGCCGGCTCCTGCTACACGCAGCTCACCGACACCATGCAGGAGACGAACGGCCTGCTCAACGCGGACCGCACGCCGAAGGTGCCGATCGAGCAGATCCGTCGCGCGGTCACGGGGCGCTAGCCGGGAGGCCCACCCCCGGTACGCAGCGGTGGTCGCGTCCGGCAGATGGACGCGCCCACCGACGCTCCCGAGCCGAGCAGGTCGACGCACGGTCCGGTGTCCGGCCCGGTGCGTGACCGCGAGCAGGTCGCTGCGCGGTCCGGCGTCGGGCCCGGCACTCGATCGCACGAGCAGGTCGACGCACGGTC
>NZ_MJGU01000024.1:22864-101131 GCF_001864985.1 Curtobacterium sp. MMLR14_006
GTCCGGCCCGGCGCTCGACCGGGTGCGGGGCAGCTGCCGTGGTCTGGGAGGATCGGACGGGTGACGAGCGTGGCGGAGACGAGCCGGGCCTCCCGGCCGGGGGAGCACCGTCTGCTGACCGGACGGCACCACGCGTGGCGTGCGCCGCTGCTGCTGTGGCTCGGCTCGCGGGTGGTGAGCACCACGCTGCTCGCGACGGTGTACCTGCTCGCGACCGCGAACGGCTGGCCGTTCGCCTCGTACCGGCGGGATCCCTCGTTCTTCACGTTCTCCGGGTCGTGGGATGCGTCCTTCTACCGGACCATCGCGGAGCACGGGTACCCGACGACGCTGCCCCTGGACGGAGCCGGGCACGTGGCACCGAACGCCTGGGCGTTCCTGCCGGTGTTCCCGGCGGTCGTGCGTGCGCTGATGACGGTGACCGGCGGGTCGTTCTGGGTGATCGGCGTCCTCGTCGCCACCGCAGCGGGGGCCGGGGCGTGCGTGCTGCTCTACCGCCTGGTGCTCGCGGTCGGCGACGAGCGGCGTGCGCGGTGGGCGACGGCGCTCTTCGCCTTCGGGCCGACGGGGTTCCTGCTGCAGGTGGCCTACGCCGAGAGCCTGCTGCTCGTGCTGCTCTTCGGGGCGCTGCTGGCGCTCGTGCGGCGACGGTACTGGCTCGTCGCGCCGCTCGGCGTGGTGGCCGCCTTCACGAAACCGGGGGTCCTCGCGCTCGCGGTGGCCCTCGCCGTGCACCTGGTCGTCCGGTGGGTCGAGGCGCACCGGACCGGGCGGGCGGCGGCGGTGTTCCCGTGGCGGGAGCGGTCGGTGATCGTGGCCTCGGGGCTGGTCGTGGCGGCGGCGGGACTCGCGTGGCCGGTCGTCGCGTCGGCGGTGACCGGGCGGCCGGAGGCGTACCTCGAGACCGAGCTGTCGTGGTGGGTGGGCTTCGTCGGCCGGCAGCACTTCGCCCCGCTGACGCCGTGGTTCACGATGGCGACGACGTGGCTCGGTCCGCTCGGTGCCGTGCTCGTCCTGGCGGTGGTGGCCGGGGCGGTGTGGTTCTTCCGGCGTCGGGACGTCCGGGCGCTCGGCGTCGACGTGTTCTCGTTCACTGCGTCCTACGTGCTGTACCTGTTCGCGGTGTTCCTGCCGCAGCAGTCGCTGCCGCGGCTGCTCATGCCGACGGCGCCGCTGCTCGGGTCGGACGTGTTCGTCCGGACGCGGCGGCGGGCGGTGACGTGGCTGGTCGTGGGGGTGTGCCTGCAGCCCGTGGCGATCGTGCTGCTGTGGTTCCTCGGGTACCCGTGAGTGGCGCGGTGGCTGCGACGGTGCGGCGGCTGCGGCGCCCTACGCGTCGAACGTGTGGAACCAGGCCGTGCCGCCGGGGTGCTGCACGGTGATCATCTCGTCGAGGTCGCGGTACGGGCCGTCCTGGTTGTGGCTCGCCGACTTGATGCGGATGGTGCCGTCGGGCTCGGTGAAGACCTCGGACACGATCGTCGTGTGGTCCGGCGAGTCGTTGTCGTTCCAGTCGTAGAACACGATGTCGCCGACCTTGACCTTGTCGCGTTCGTCCAGCGAGCGGCGCGTCAGTCCGAACTCGGCGGCGTTGGCCGAGAGCCACGGGTCCATCGTCGGGCAGTAGGTCCAGGTGGCCGAGTGCTCGGCCCCGGCGGCCCGGTTGTACCAGTCCGACCGCTGTTCCCAGCCGCGGGCGATGAGGGTCTGGCTGACGTAGTTCGCGCAGTCGCCGCCGATCGGGTTCATCGTGCCGTACTCGGTGAGGTTGTAGTCCTCCCAGTACCGCATCGCGTACGCGAGCTGCCGATCGACGTCGGTGAGCGCCGCGTACGCCAGTGACGTGGTGGCGACGGCGTCCGATGCGTCCGGGACCGGTGCGGCGGCCGGCGTCGGGGTGGCGGTGGCGCCGTCCTGCGTCGCTCCCGTCTGGCCGTCGTTGGCCGCGCTGCCGTTGCCGTCCGAGGACCGGTTCGCCGAGGGGCTCGGCTCGATCGTGTCGGTGAACAGGGCGACGTCGGCGTCCCCCGCTGTGTACATGGCCTGGTGGGGAGCGGTGAAGGTCACCGTCGTCGCCGATGCCTGCACGTCGCGCGCCGCGACACCGCCGACCGTGACGCCCTTGACGGCCGCGAGGCCGGATCCCGTGACCGTGACGGTGACGCCGCCGGCCAGTGGCACCTGGGCCGGGCTGAGGGCCTTCGCCGTCGGCGAGGCCGCCTTCGTCGGGCGCTTCGACCCGCCGGAGCTCCGCCCACCGCCCGTGTCGTCGCCGTCACCGCCCGACGAGCACGCGGCGACCGCGAGTCCGATCCCGGCGACGCCGGCGAGGGAGAAGAGGGCGCGGCGGTTCATCGAGGCAGTCATGACCCGTCCAGCGTAGGCGACGCACCCGACGCCCGGACAGTGCATGATCGTGTGCGGGGGGCACGTGTCCTCCGCGTGCGGACCGCAGCCTCCGGAAGGACCACCACACATGCCCGAGAGCCACGACTTCTTCGTCGCCACCGACCCCGAAACCGCTCGGGCGCAGGTGCGCACCGCCCTCACGAACGAGGGCTACACCGTCGACGACGGCGAGCAGGGCGCACTCCGCGCAACCCGGGGCAGCATGGGCCTGACGCTGCTCATCGGCGGCATGGCGAACGACCGCACCTTCCACACCCGTCTCGACGTGCAGATCATGGTGGCGCCGGACGGCCGGACCGTCGCCCGCCTGCTCCGCGGGTCCGGCAAGTCGGCGCTGAAGGGCGGCGCGCTCGGCATCTCCCGCGGCAACCGCGCGTTCGAGCAGGCCGCCAACGCGATCCACGCCACGTTCACGCAGGCGGGGGTCCTGACGGACAGCTTCGCGAGCTGACCGCGGTCGGTCTCCGCCGTCCCGAGGGTCAGCGCCCGTCGTAGCGGACCGCGAGCACGGTGACGTCGTCGTCGTGCTCGACGTCGTCGCCGAGCGCGCCGATCCCGGTGACGAGGTCGTCCGGGTCGGGGTGCGCGGTCGCGAAGGCGCGGAAGGCCTCGAGCGCGTCGACGTCGCCACCGAACAGGTCGAGCACCCCGTCGCTGACGCTCACGACGACGTCACCGGGCAGGAGCGTCGTGCGCGCCGAGGTCCAGGCGGTGTCGACGCCGATGGGCAGGTCCCCGGACCGCAACCACTCGCTGCCGCCCGCCCGCCGGAGCAGCAGGTTGAGCCCGTGCCCGGCGTCGGCCCACCGCGCGGTGCCGTCCGCGGCCACCCGGAGGTGGAAGCACGTCGTGAACTGGTCCGTCGACGCGTCACCCGTGTCGGTGCTGAGCGCGCCCGATGCCGCCGCCACCGACGCCGCGGGATCGGCCGCGTCCACGCTCGTGCGCATCACCGACCGGACCACCGCGGCGATCATGCCGGCACCGGCCCCCTTGCCCATCACGTCGCCGAGCGTGAAGGCCGCGCCGTCGGACGTCGGGAACCAGTCGTAGAAGTCGCCGCCGACGGACCGCGCCGGCAGGCAGACGCCCCGCACGGTGAACTCGGCGGGGATGCCCACGTCCGACCCGGGCAGGAGCGCCCGTTGCACGCGTGCGGCCTGACCGATCTCGCTCTCGGCGATACGGCGCAGCTGCTGCGCGGTCCTGAGGCGGAGGGCGGCCTGACGGGCGAGCTCGTTCGTCACCCCGGCGACCGCGGCGAAGACCAGCAGCACGAAGACCAGGCGGACGAGTTCGCTCGCCAGGATGTCACCCGGGTCGAGGACGATCGGCAGCAGGAACGTCACCGCCGTGCCCGCGAGCGGGTACACGATGTGCCGGCGACCCGGTCGCGCGGCGATCCAGATGAGCGGGAGCAGGATCGCGGCGAGGAACACCGACCGTGCGTCACCGGTGCCGAAGCGGAGCAGACCGATCGCGACGAAGTCGAGCGCAGGGACGAGCAGTTCCACGGCGAGCAGCGCCGGGCGGCACACGATCAGGGCGGTGGCGGCCAGGCCGAGGAGCGCGAGCACGACCCCGCTCCACATGGCGGGGCCGTTCGTGACCTCGAGCCAGGGCAGCAGGACGCTGCTCACAGCGGCGACGACGGTGAGCCCGGCGATGACGGTCTGGTTCGCGAGCGGGGCGAAGCGCGCCCGGGACGAACGGTCCCGGTCCTGCTCGGACGGCGAGGGCGCGGTGGTGTCCGGCACGCTGAAGCGTGCCGTCACCGGTCCGCGTGACGGGGTCACGGCGGCGTCACCGCGGAGCGGCCGTCACGCCGCGCCCTGGTCAGGAGCAGGACCAGTCACGGTCGATCTTCGACGAGCCGAACGGGGTGACGTACTGCGTCATGAGAACTGGTCCGTCCAGGAGTGCTCTCGAGGAACAGGCGGCTTGGGCCTGATCGAGCCTTCCGTCGCCAATGGCGATCCAGCTGGGCAGCCTCTGCTTCCTCAGGGCACTTGTCGCCGGGATGTCTCCCATGATCTGACTGAACTGGTACCCAGTTGAGTACACCCCCGCCGAAGTCACCCCAGCGGCCTTGAGTCCGTCGACCATTCCCTGGAGTGACGCTTGATTCAGCGACGTCTTGATCTGCCACGACAGGCCCGTTTCGACATCGATCCACCAACGGTAGGAGGCAGGGTTTGACGGACCGTACTTCTTGACGTCGTCGAAGGCGCGCATGTACCCGTACATGTACGAGCATGCTGCGGTGGTCACTGGCTTAGTGGTTGATGTCTTGACACATGTGCCCAGGGGATTCGGTACCTGGACACCGGCGGGGTAGGTGTTCGAAGTGGGCCATTCCTTGGATCCAGGTTCCTGAGGATCGGAATTGGAGCCGAAGGCTCCCGGATTCGCTGCGAGCACGTAGAGCTGTGCCTTGGGTTGCTTCGTGCCCCCGATCGAGGACGCAGCCCAGCCGAGCTGCTGCTGGAAACACGTGTTCGAGGTGTTCCCCAAATCCCCGTTCACCCCGACGATGCCGAACGACTGGTCCGTCGGCACGCTCTTGCCGCACTGCGGGTACGACACGTCGACCCCGGTGCCGGAACCGCTCGACCCGTCCAGGAAGTACCCCACCACGTCGACGTACACGGTCGCCGAGCCGGCCGACACCTTGGCCTGCACCCGGCCCCCGGACGCGAGCGGCGCGATGAGGGCGTTGCCGATGGTCTGGCCCTTCGCGTAGACCTGTGTCGGGACGCTCGACGCCAGACCAGCGCCGACGACGCGGAGCGAACCGCCGACGGTCCCCTTGCCCACCTTCGCGTTGATCACGGCGGCGGTGGCGTTCCGGGGGACCCCGGCGGTGCCGGCGACGGTGATCGTCTTCGCGGTCGTGCCGGCGGCCACGGTGGCCGCGCGGACGGGGTGGGTGGACACGAACACTGAGCCGGTGCTGACCGGGGCGTAGTACCCGACGACGTCGGCGAGGACGCGCGCGGACCCGGAGGACACCCGCGCCTGCACCGCCCCGCCGGAGAGGCGGACGGTCGTGGTGTTCGCGACCGTGACGCCCTTCGAGTACATGACGGACACGACGCCGGCGTCGTTGCCGCTCGGGGTGATCCGCAGGCGGCCGGACGTCGCCGGACGCGACACGTCGGCCTGCAGCACGACCGCGGTGGCGTTGGTGGGGACCCCGGCCCGGCCCGCGACGACCACGCGGGTCGCGGTGGTCCGCACGGTGCCGTCGAGCACCTTCGACGGGGCGAGCGGCGTGTAGGTCGACCCGGAGGCGCTCGTGCCGTACCAGCCGGCGACGTCGAGCGCGACGGTGGCCTTGCCGGCCGAGACCCGCACCTGGGCCTTGCCCGAGGTGAGCCCGACGGTGGTCGTGCCGGAGATCGGCTGCGCCTTCGCGAAGTTCTGGATCGCGGGGCTCGCGGTGCTGCCCGCGGGTGCGACGCTGACGTACCCGGCCGCGGTCGGAGCGGTCACCGTCGCCGTGAGCACCACGGCGGTGGCGGTCGCCGGGATCCCGTTCCGCCCGCCGAGGGTGACGGTCGTCGCCGTCTTCGTGGCGGTGCCGGACCATGCCCGTGCGGGTGCCACGGGCGTGAACCGTCCGGTCGTCGGTGCCGCGGCCGACGCCGGCGCGGCCGGTGTGGCGACGAGCAGTCCGGCGGTGACGGCGAGCACCGTCCCGATCGATGCGATGGCGGTCCTGATGCGCACGTGCTCCCCCGTTCACGCGCCCTTGCGGCGCACCGGGAGTCTAGAGCGGTGCGCCGGACGACACACCACCACGATCCGTCGATGGACCGATCGGCCCATCTGGCATCCCCGGAACGCAGGACGGCCCGGAACCTGTCGGTTCCGGGCCGTCCTCGTGGTGCTGCTCGGTGGAGCTAAGGGGATTCGAACCCCTGACCTTCTCATTGCGAACGAGACGCGCTACCAACTGCGCCATAGCCCCGAGTGCTCGACCACACTAACACCCTCGGTCCGCCGATCCGAAATCGCCGGGCGCGGTCCGGGCGAGCCGCGGGTCAGACCGCGCGGCGACGACGCATGATCGCGTCGAGGTCGGCCTGCTGGTACGCGTCGTCGTCGATGACGCCCATGCCCGCCCACTTGCTGGGCGGCGCCGGGGGGCCGGTCGGCGCGGACGGCTCCTCGGCGACGAGTTCGGGCACGGCCGGCGCCCGCAGCCCCAGGCGCTCGGCCAGTCGCCCCTGGTCGTGCGCGGACAGCGACGCGGCAGCGTCCTCGAGCTCGGGCCGCATGCGCGACACCCGGGCGAGTGACGGGTCGGCGTCGCCCGCGCGGATCGCGGCGGCCTCGGCCTCGGCCTCGGCCTTGGCCGCGGCGACGCGCTCCTTCAGACGCGCGGCGAGTTCCGCCGACGACTCCGGTGACGGCGCGGGAGCGGACGGCCGTTCGACGTACAACGGCTTCGGGACGCGGTTCGGGGTCCAGCTCCGGTCCTGCGCGGGTTCCGCGGGCTGCTCGGTGGACAGCGGCGGTGCCGGGTCCGTCCACGCGGTCGCCGGCCGGGAGGCACGGCTCGCGCCCGCCTCGGCCGTCGCGATCCGCTGCTTCCGTGCCGTCGCCACCTGGTGCAGCTGGGCGAGGACCGCCGCGGACCCGCCCGCGGCGACGAGCCCGGCGACCGCGACGAGCCAGAGCGACGGTGCCGCGACCAGGACGACGACGGCGACGACGAGGCCGACCGTGCCGAGCAGGGTCGCGCCGAGCCGGGAGCGACGCATGCGCATCGCGGTCAGCGCCGGCACCGACGACGCGCGCTCGAGGACGGGGGCCTGCTCGGCGAGCCGGCGGGTGATCTCCCGCTGCCGCGCGGCCTCGTGGGCGCGGACGATGGCGGTGCGCTTCGCTTCCTCCGAGCGGGCGACGCGCTGCGCCTCGGCGAGGGACTTCGCGTTCATCTCGACGCGGACCTCCTCCGGCAGCTCGGCGGTCTGCGCGAGGATGCGCAGGGTCTGCTGCAGCCGGATCGCGTTCCGCTCGGTCGCGAGGTACTGCCGTCGGGCGGCCCACGACGGCATGAGGTAGACGAGCCAGAGCACGGCCGCGACGAGCAGCACGATGCCCCCGCCCCACGAGCCGATACCTGCCATGCGAACACGGTAGGGGCGCGGGTGACCCCGCCACGTGATTGCCGGACGCGTGTTGCGCGTGTCGCGACGGAATCCGTGGGACGCGCCACGGGCCTCCCGTCAGAGGTGCGGCGTCGTGTGCAGCGGCAGCGCTGCCTCGTCGCGGGCGGCGAGCGGCACGCTGCCCACGCCGGGCGGCACCTGCCCGCGGACCCAGCGTTCGAGGACGCCCTCGCGGACCTCCTCTGCGACGAGCGCGAAGCAGAAGTGGTCGCGCCAGTCCCCGTTGATGTGGATGTACCGGCGGCGGAGCCCCTCGTACCGGAAGCCGAGCTTCTCGACGACGCGCAGGCTCGGCGCGTTCTCGGGGCGGATGCAGATCTCGATGCGGTGCACCCCGACGGACCGGAAGCAGTGGTCGACGGCGAGGGCGACCGAGATCGGCGTGACGTTGTGGCCGGCGGCGCCCTCGACGACCCAGTAGCCGATCGACGCGCTCGCGAGCGAGCCGTAGGTGATGCCGGAGACGTTGAGCTGTCCGACGAAGCGGCCGTCGAGCTCCATCGCGAACGGCAGTCCGAGGCCGGCGCGGGCGTTGGCCTGCAGCGCGCGGATGCTGCCACGGACGTCGGTGGAGACCTGGCCGGAGGGGTTGGTGGCCTCCCAGGTGCGGAGCCACGACCGGTTGGTGGCCAGCGCGACGTCGAGGTCGCGGGTGTCACGGAGCCGGAGCGGCCGGATGGTGACCCGCCCGTGGGACAGGGTCGGGATCGTCGTCATCGCTCAGGTTCCTCCGGTGCCCCGCTGCTGTGCGGGACGGGTGTCCCGCTCGGACCCGGGACGTTCCGGGTCCGAGCGAGATGGGCCGACTCATTCGCCCGCGTTGAACTCCTTGAGCCACGACTTGAGGTCGGGGCCGAGGTCATCGCGGTCCGAGGCGAGCTGCACGATCGCCTTGATGTAGTCGAGTTTGTCACCGGTGTCGTAGCGGCGTCCACGGAAGACGACGCCGTACACGCCGCCGGTCCACTCCTCGGCGCTCGCCATCTTCATGAGCGCGTCGGTCAGCTGGATCTCGCCGCCCTTGCCGGGCTCCTGCTTCTCGAGAACGTCGAAGACCTCGGGACGGATGACGTAGCGACCGATGATGGCCAGGTTCGAGGGGGCCTCGCCCTGTGCGGGCTTCTCGACGAGACCGGTGATCTTCACGACGTCGTCGGTGTCCGTCTGCTCGACGGTCGCGATGCCGTACAGGTGGGTCTGCGACTCGGGGACCTCGAGGAGCGCCACGATGGTGGCGTTCTTCTCGCCCTGGACCTCGATCATGCGCTTGAGCAGCGGGTCGCGGGCGTCGATGATGTCGTCGCCGAGGAGCACGGCGAACGGCTCGCGGCCGACGTGCATCTTCGCGCGGAGCACCGCGTGCCCGAGGCCGAGCGGGTCGCCCTGCCGCACGTAGTGCATGTCGGCGAGGTCCGTCGACTGGTTGACCTTCTGCAGCTTGTCGTGGTCACCCTTCTTCTTGAGGGTCTCCTCGAGCTCCGACACGTGGTCGAAGTGGTTCTCGAGGGCGTTCTTGTTGCGGCCGGTGATCATCAGGACGTCGTGGAGGCCGGCGTCGACGGCCTCTTCCACCACGTACTGGATGGCCGGCTTGTCGACGACGGGGAGCATCTCCTTCGGCATCGCCTTGGTCGCGGGGAGGAAGCGGGTGCCCAGCCCTGCCGCTGGGATCACCGCCTTGGAAATCTGGAAGCCCATGGTCGAAACCGTATCCGATCACCCTTCCGAGAGCATGTCGTCGCTCTTGGGGACAGCGCTCCTGCGCGCTGCGCGGCGGGTTCCCGCAAGGCCGCGCTCGGTAGACTCCTCCGCATGACCGCCGATCTCGGGAACGAGAAGCGCGCCCTGCGAGCCGACCTCCGGCAGCGGCGGCGCACCCGGACCACCACCGAACGCGCCACCGAGAGCACGGCCCTCACCGCGACCCTGCAGCGCTTCGTCGAGGAGCGCCAGGTCACCTCGCTCGCCCTCTACCTGTCGGCGCCCGACGAGCCGGACGTCCGGCCGTTCCTGAACTGGGCGTGCGAGCAGGGGGTCCGGGTCCTGCTGCCGATCACCCGCGAGGACGGCCTGCTCGACTGGGCGGTGAGCGACGGCGAGAGCGAGACCGAGGGGATCGCCGGGGTGCCGGAGGTCGTCGGCGAGGTCCTCTCCCCCCTGGCGATCAACGACGTCGACGCGATCCTGGCGCCGGCCGCCGCGGTCGGGCACGACGGGGTCCGGATGGGCTGGGGCCGCGGGTACTACGACAAGACCCTCGGGTCCATGGCGAACCGCCCGCCCGTCTATGCTGTGATCTTCGACGCGGAGTACCTCGACGAGGTCCCGCGCGAACCCCACGACGAACCCGTGGACGGCATCATCACGCCGTCGCGCATCCTCACGTTCCGGAGCTGACGTGCCCACCTACTCGTACCGCTGCACGGAGTGCGACAACGCCTTCGACATCAAGCAGTCGTTCTCCGACGCCACGCTCACCGAGTGCCCGGTGTGCGGCGGTGCGCTCCGCAAGGTGTTCTCGCCGGTCGGCGTGACGTTCAACGGCGGCGGCTTCTACCGCACCGACTCGCGCCCGGCTCCGAAGTCCGAGGGCTCGAGCAGCACCCCGGCGAAGTCCGAGCCGGCGAAGTCCGCGCCCGCGAAGACCGAGTCGAAGCCGAGCACGGCGAAGCCCGCCGCGTCCTGACCACGACGCTGCTCCGTCTGTAGGTTGGGGCGGTCCGCCGGCCGGCGGCCGTCCTCGACCCGGAAGGAGTCCCGTGAAGGGCTTCAAGGAGTTCCTGCTCCGCGGCAACGTCATCGACCTGGCGGTCGCCGTCGTCATCGGTGCCGCGTTCACCGCGATCGTCACGGCGATCGTGAACTCGCTGATCAACCCGTTGATCGGTGCCGTCTTCAACGCTTCGAGCCTGGACGAGGCACTGGTGTGGAAGATCCCGACGGTCTCCGGCGGGCACGCATCGATCCTGTTCGGCGCGATCATCGGTGCTGCCCTCAACTTCCTCATCGTCGCGGCCGTCGTGTACTTCGCGCTCGTCGTGCCGGTGAACCACCTCAAGAAGGTGGCGTTCGAACGCGTCAAGAACGACGAGCAGCAGACCCCGCAGGACGTGCCCCCGACCGACGTCGAGGTCCTGCTCGAGATCCGCGACCTGCTCCGCACCCAGAACGGCGACTCCCCGAGCGCCGGCGGCGGTGCGCACGTCGCGCCGAGCACCGCTCCCGAGGGCCCGGGCATCGCCGGCTCGACGAAGCTCTAGCTCGACCCGGAATCAGGTTCCGGACACGCCACCACGAAGATCCGCGGCGCTGTGTCCGGAACCTGGTTTCGTACGCGGGGGGCGGTGCGCGTCAGACGGACGCGAGCGCGCGGCGCTTGCGGACCATCGCCACGGCGTACTGCGCGCCGGCGAGCACGTGGCCGGCGGTGCCGAGGTACACGAACACGAGTGCGACGACGCGCACCCACGGGGCGTTCTCGTCGACGGTGTGCACGGCCGAGAACAGCAGGACCGGCAGCCCGACGAACAGCAGCGCCGAGCGGACCTTGCCCGTCCAGGTGACGTCGAGGTCCGGGTTGCCGCGGAACAGCACGCTCGAGAGCACCGCGAGCACGAGGTCGACCGCCACGACGACGATGACGACGAACAGCGGCAGCAGCCCGGTCAGCACGAGGGACAGCACGATCGCGATGATCGCGAGCCGGTCGGCGACGGGGTCGATGGCCTTGCCGAGCTTCGAGCCCTGGTCGAACCGCCGCGCGATGAAGCCGTCCGCCCAGTCGCTCACGCCGATGACGACGAGGGTCACGAGGGCCCAGCCCGGGTGCCCGGCGACGACGAGCCACACGAACACCGGGATCAGCAGGAGCCGGACCAGCGAGATCAGGTTCGGCCAGGTCTGCCAGTCGGGTCGCTGCCGTACGGTGTCGCTCATCGCAGGCAAGGCTACCCGCTACCAGTGCGGCGGGACGTCGCGCCGGAGCTGGTCGTCGTTCTCGCCGTCGCGGTGGCGCGCCGGTTCCGGGGGCGCGTCAGGGACGTAGCCCGGCACCGGCTGGGTGGTGACGCGTCTGCGGCGCCGCACCGGGCCTCCCGGCCGCTCGCCCGCCTCCCCCGTCTCGCCACCGTCAGACGCTGGTCGCACGGGAGGCGCGACTGCCGACGCGTCGTCGGCCCGCGTCCACGTGCCCACCAGCTGGTCCGTCTCCGGCGTGACCGGACCGGCGGGCCGGGAGGCTCGCCGACTCGGCCGGGGGGTCACCGGCGTGCGGGGATCGGCGGGATGGAGATCTCCTGCGTGACGCCGCGGTCGACCCCGAGCACGGCGGCGACGGTGTCGGCGACGCGGTCCGGGTCGGAGAACAGCTGGAACGCGTGCACGCGGACGTAGTGCCAGCCCAGGCGACGCAGGACCTCGGGGCGCAAGCGCAGCGACTCGCGCAGCGAGCCCTGGACGAGCGACGCGTCGGTCTCGATCGTCACGCAGACACCGCCGTGCGCGGCCACCAGGCCGAGCTTGCCGCGGTGGCCGAGCGCGACCGGGATGCCGCGCATCTCGAGGCGGCGGGCCAGGTCGACGAGCAGCGGGTCGGAGTCGTCCGGCACGTACTCGGCGGTGGTGCGGGCGCGGACCTCGGCGAGGATCTCGGCCAGGGCGATGGTGCCGTGCCCCATCCGCTCGGCCTCGATGTCCGACGGCTGGAAGCACGTCACGATCACCATCGAGCGGCGCGCACGGGTCATCGCCACCGCGAGCAGCCGCTCGCCGCCCGGCTTGCCGAGCGGACCGAAGTCGCGCAGCACGCGGCCGTGCGGGGTGCGGCCGTAGCCGATGGAGAAGACGACCCGGTCGCGGCTCTGCGCCACGGACTGCTCGAGCGTCGCCACGATGAAGGGCTCGGCGCGGTCGCCGATCACGAACTCGGTCAGGTCCTTGTGGCCCTGCGCGGCGGTGAGCACGGCCTGCTCGACCCGGACGGCGTGCTTCGCCGACGCGGTGATGACCATGAGCGACTCGGTCGGACGGGTGCGGGCGTGGTCGATGACGAGCCGGACCACGCGGTCCACCTCGGCGTCGACGCTCTCGACGGCTCCGGACTCGGGGTCCGGCACAGCCTTGCCGTCGCTGACGTAGTCGAGCGCGATCGACCCGTGCCCGAGGAACGAACCGGCCCACGGCAGCGACTCGATCTTGCCGCCGTAGAAGCGGCGGTTGACGAGTTCGGCGAGGTCCTCGCCACCGGCGCGGTAGGAGCGCGAGAGCGAGAGCGTCGGCAGCAGCGTGGAGAGCTTCGCGAGCGCCGAGTCGGCGTGGAAGGCGTCGAGGGTGCCCTCGTCGACCTGCATCGCGCGGTGCTCGGGGTCGACGGCGATCCGGAACGGCGACGGGGTCTGCGTGACCGGGTCGCCGAACACGACGGTCTGCCGGGCGCGACGGACGGCGCCGACGGTCTCGGCGATCGTCACGGCACCGGCGTCCACCAGGATCACGGTGTCGAACGGCATCGTGTCGGCGATCTGCGGCACCTCGTACGGGCTCGCGAGCCAGACGGGCGCGATCGAGCGGGACAGGTGCGGCGCGGAGTCCTGCAGCAGGCGCGAGGTGATGGCGCCCTCGCGCAGCTGGGTCTTCAGCGCAGCGGCCTCGTCCGGCCAGTCGACGAGCCCGACCTTCCAGTTCTCGGCGAGCTGCCACGCCAGGCCCTGGGAGACGCCGGCCGCGTGCGCGTCGTCGACGAGGCGGAAGTCCGCCTCGACCCGGTCGAGCATGTCGGTGTTCGCGCCGAGCAGGGCGCGGTCCGACTCGAGCATCGTCTCGAGGGCGGACTGCCACCAGGCGAGCTCGAGCTCGGCGGGCACCTGGGTGTCCGGCACGTGGCGGTTCGCCAGGTCGCTGATGAGCGGCTCGAGCTGCAGGTCGCGCAGGGTCTGCATGAGCTCGGTGCGCTCCTGCAGGTTGTGCAGGACGTCGGACTCGGCGGCGAGTTCGGCGATCGTCGGCACGAGCTGGTCGACGGGCGTGTTCGCGAGCTGCCGGTCGCGCTCGGTGCGGCCGAGCGGCTCGTCGAGACGCGCGAGGTCCTCGACGACGTTCGAGAACAGCACCTGCACGTCCGCGATGCCGGTCGGGACCTCGGGGTTCACCCCGGCCGCGACGTAGCGCTGCCAGAGCACGCGCTGCTGCTGCACGCGGGTCAGGGCCTCGTGCAGGTCGGAGACGTGCACCCCCGGACGGACGTACTCGCGGGCGAGCTTCTTGAGCCGACGGCGGTTCGTGCTCGACATCGGGGCGCCCTCGCCGCGCGGGGCGGTGGCGGCGACGAGCTCGGACACCGACCGGTCGAAGACGACGGGCAGGAAGCGGTCGAGCGTGTCCCGGATCTCGGTGAGCAGGCGCAGGTAGATGCCGAGCTCGTTGATCGTCGTGAACTGGCGCATGTGCGTCGTGGCGACGAGGTCGTGCGCACGGCGGAGCAGGGTCGGCAGGCCGTCGGCGTCGAGGTCCTTCGCGATGCGGTGCGCGCGCTGGGCGCCGTCGCTCGACCCGAACTTCGCGCCGTACCAGGGCGAGTCGTCGGGGCCGTAGCGGAACTCGCCGAGGTTGGCGGCGCTCACCATCGTCTCGGCGACGCGCGGGCGCCCCTCGACCATGCTCGCCACCGAGGTCTTCGACAGGCGTGCCGTCGTCGACGGCGGGACCGGCAGCAGCGACAGGCGGGACAGCTCGACCAGGCAGTCGAGCACCGAGACGCCGAAGGCGCTGTCCTTGCGGGTCAGGGACCCGCGGTAGTCGGTGAGCACCTTGCGGAGCCGGACCAGGGCGTCGTCGACCTCGCGGAGGTTCGGTCGCGCCGCCTTCTCGTTGCGGGCGATGGCGCGGACGACGTCGCGGCGCAGGGTCGACGGCGTGACCGCGACCCCGGGCAGCTGGACCTCGCCGAAACGTGCGGCGATCCCGCGCAGCGTCGCCCGGCGGGGGCTCACCACGAGGACGCGCTTGTTTGCGGCGACGAGGCCGCCGAGCGCGTTGACGATCGTCTGGGTGCTGCCGGTGCCGGGCAGGGTCTTCACGACGATCGAGTTGCCGGCCGCGATCTGCGCGATCACGTTCTCCTGCTCGTCGTCGGCGTCGAGCAGCAGCGTGTCCGTCTCCGGGCTGCGCTCGTCGGACGGCGTCTGCTCGACCGGGTGGTACGACTGCTCGACCTGCCACTTCGCGCTCGGGTTGCCGGCGAGGGCGTCGAGCACCGGGTGGGACAGGTCACCGGTGTCCTCGACCATGCCGGTCGCGACCTCGGCGAAGGTGGACACGACGAGTCGCGCGTGCACCGAGAAGCCGGGGATGTGCGCCGTCAGCCCGCGCAGGCGGTCGATGACGGGGTTCGGCGTGAAGGAGCCGTCCTGCTGCGCGAGCGCCACGAAGGACTGCGCGTCGAGGATGACCCCGAACTGCTCGTGCAGCGCGTCGGCGAGGCCGGGGTTGAGCACCGGCTCGCCGAGCAGCCGGACCTCGAAGTCGCGGCCGTGCCGACGGATCGCCAGCGGGCGCAGGAGCACCGGCCCCCGGAAGTGCTCGTCGCCGTGCTGCCAGTCGGCCATGCCGATGCCGAGCTTCACGGCGTCGATGCCGCGCACGGTCGCGAGCTCGGTGCCCTTCGCCTCGACGTGCCCGGCGGCGATGCGCGCGGCGCGCAGGGCGACCTCGTCGCGGATCAGGCTGGAGAGCAGGGTGGTCTTGCCGGTGATGAACTGCGCGAGGCCGCCGGGGTGCGTCGTGGACAGTTCGATGCGGGCGCGCGGGTGGTCGCCGAAGTGGGTGAGCGGGCTGGTGCCGCCGACGCCGGTGAGCTGGGTGCGCCAGCCGTCCCAGGTGGGCTCCGCAGCGTTGCCGGCCTGGAGGCGCGGGTCGCCCAGGCTGATCGCGTGCGGGCTCGTCACCTGCAGTTCCGGGCGCAGGGTCCGGTCCGGCACGTCGGCGCGGTCCCGGTCGGGCTGCTCGCGCTGGTCGTCGTCGCCGGTCTCGTCGCGCTGCTCGCGCTGTCCGTCGCGTCCGGCCCCGTCGCGCTGCTCGCGCTGTCCGTCGCGTCCGGCCCCGTCACGCTGCTCGCGCTGGTCGTCGTTGCCGGTCTCGGGGCGCGCGGGGGCGCCCTCGACGGGGACGTCGTCGTTCACGTCGTCCCCACCGTCGGTCACCCTGTCTCGCCACACATCCGACACTGTAGGCGGAGTCGGAGCCGCGCTCCTGCAATGAACCGGAGGGTTTCCGGATTCGGCGGTCCGACACGCGGGGCCGAGGTCACGGTGTGGTACCAACGGGGCATGGCCATCGACGACCGCTCCGCCCCGCCCGCCCCCACGCCAGACCGGCGTCGATCCGTCCCCGCCGAGATCTCCCGCTCGTGGCTGCTCGTCTCGGGCACGGCGACCGACCGCTTCGAGAAGTCGCAGCGGTCCCGTGCCGACCAGATCATCCTGGACATCGAGGACGCCGTCGACCCCGCAGCCAAGCCGTCCGCGCGGCAGGGGGTGGCCGCCTGGCTGGCGGGCGGTGGCGAGGCCTGGGTCCGCATCAACGACGTCACCACCGACTTCTGGGAGGACGACGTCGAGGAGCTCCGCGGACTGCCCGGCCTGCAGGGCGTCATGCTCGCGAAGACCGAGTCGCCCGCCCAGGTCACCGACACCTGGCACCGCCTCGGCGGGCACACCCCGGTCATCGCGCTCGTCGAGTCGGCGCTCGGCATCGAGGAGTCGGTGTCCATCGCCCGTGCCCAGGGCGCGTTCCGGTTGGCCTTCGGCTCCGGCGACTACCGCCGCGACACCGGGACGAGCGCGGACATGCTCGCCATGGCCTACCCGCGGTCGCGGCTCGTCGTCGCCTCGCGCGTCGGCGACCTGCCCGGTCCGATCGACGGGCCGACCGTCGGGTCGTCGCACCCGATCCTGCGCGAGCAGTCGCAGGTCGCCGTCTCCCTCGGCCTCACCGGCAAGCTGTGCCTGGACACGGAGCAGCTCCCCGTCATCAACGAGGTCATCTCCCCCACGCCCACCGACGTCGCCTGGGCGCAGGACTTCCTCGACGACTTCGAGGCCCGCGGCAAGGTCGTCCGCGACGGTTCCGACCTCCCGCGCCTGGGCCGTGCGCAGAAGATCCAGCGCCTCGCCCGGGCGTTCGGCGTCGAGGCGCGGTAGGACTGCTCCCATGACCTGGTCGAACGTCCCCGGCCCGCCCCCGGGTCCCACCCCGGGCCCCACGGACGCCGAGCGCGCCGCGTGGGAGCGCGGTGGCAGCACGCTGTTCCCCGCCGGCAAGCTCGCCGACCGCATCTCGACGGTGCTGCTGCTCGCCGCCGGTGCCGTCCTGACGGCGGTCGCCGCGGTGGTCGCCATCGTCGCGGTCGCGTCGGCGACGGCCTCGTGCGACGCCGCGGCGGGGTGCACGCCGGGCGGGTACTTCACCGGCGCGGGCATCGCCGTGGGCGGCTCCTTCGTCGTCGGCGTCGCGACCGTCGTGCTCGCGATCGCCGCCTGGGTGCGCCGCCGCACGTCGTGGTGGATCGCGGCGATCGGCTTCGTGCTCGCCATCGCGATCGTCACCGTGGGCGGGGTCGTCTTCGCGCACGCCGTCGACGACGCGGACGGCACGTCGCCGGGATCGGTGTCGGCCTTGCCCTAGGTTCGACCCCGTGGGACCTCGTACCGCCGCACGGCATCCCTGGTGGGGACGCGCTCGGGAGCGCGCCGGCCTGCTCGCCCTGGACGCAGCCGTCACCGCGGCCGCGTCCGCGGCGGTCGTGCTGCTCGTCGTGCTGGGGCCCGCCGCAGCGGCGTCGCGGGCGGCCGCGGTGACCGATCCCGTCGCCGCCCGTGCCGCGGTGACCGTTGCGACCGCACTCGACGGCCTGGCCGTGGCGGTCGTCGTGGTGCTCACCGCGGTGGCCCTGGTCGTCGTCGCGCGCCGCGTGGGCGAGCACCGCGGCGCGGAGGACCTGCTGTACACCGCCCGCGGCGCCACCCGTGCCCAGCTCGGCCGGTGGGGTGCGGCCGAGGGCGCGCTCGTCGGCGTCGTCGGGTCCGCCGCCGGGGTCGCCGTCGGCACCGTGCTCGCCGTCGTCCTGGTCGGGCGGGTACGGGGTGCCGCCGCCGACCCGGCCCGTTCCGCGCAGCCCGACGTCGTCGTGCTCACCGCGGTCGCCGTCGTCGCCGTGGCGGTCCTCGGGAACGCGCTCGTGTCCGCCGTGCTCGCCGCACGCGCGCGGGACCGCCGGTCCGGGGTCGCCGGTCAGGTCGTCACGGCCGCCGTCCTGGTGGCCGCGGCCGCCTTCTCGACGTGGCGCCTGCTGGCGGGCGGGCCGCCGATCACGGTCGACGGGACCGCGGTCGCGGTCGACCCCGTCGCCGTGGTGGCCCCGGTCGTCTGGGTGCTCGCCGGTGCGGCCGTGGTCGTGCTCGTCGGCGCCGTCGCCGCCCGTGCGGTCGCCCGCGCCGTCCGCACGACCCGGGGACTCCTGCCGGCCGTCACGGCCCGCCGGACCGCGCGCTCCTGGAGCGCGACGGCGCCGGTCGTGCTCACCGCCGCGGTGGTCGCCGGCACGGGCGTGTTCGTCGCCGGCTTCGCCGCGACGGTGGCGGCCGTGGACGGGGCCACCGTCCGGGCGGTCGTCGGCACGGACGTCCGGGTGCGCGTCGACGGGGACGCGCAGGTGGGCGGACGGAGCGTGCTGCCGGACCTCCGGGTGCCCGGGGTCCGCTCCACCGCGGTGACGCCGGTGTGGACGGACACGGCGGACCTCGGTGCGGGTGACGCGCAGGTCGTCGCCGTCCCCGGTGCGCGCGCCGCCGCCGTCCTGCCGGGGGCCGCCGGTGCGGCGCTCGAGCGGGCACGGTCGACCACGCCGTCCGGTGTCCCCGTGACGGGCGACTCCGTCTCGGTCCGTGTGCGGACGGCGCCGGCGACGTTCGCCGGCACCACCCGGCCCGATGCCGTCGGCTCGGTGCGGTTCGACGCGTGGGTGGTCGACGGCGAGGGCACACCGGCGCTCGTCCCGCTGTCCGCGCCGTCGGGCGACGACGCCGTCCCCGTCGGTTCGTCCGGGGAACTGAGCGGGCGGCTGCCGGAGGGCGGGTCGGCCTGGCGCCTGCTCGCCGTCGAACCCACGCTGTCGTTCTCCTCGCGGCCGGCCGACACCGAGATCGTCACGGGGACCGACACCGAGCCGGCCCCGCGCCTCGAGGTCGAGGTCACGGCCGCGGTCGGCGGCGGCGACGGCGGGTCCGGCCGGGTCACCGTGCAGGACCTCGCACCGCCGAACCGGGTCGTGCTCGGGCCGGCTCCCGACCAGGAGCGCCTGCCCGTCGTCCTCACCCGGACCCTCGCCGACGAACTGGACGTCCGGACCGGTGCCGACCTCGACGTCACCCCCGCCGCGACGAGCAGCACGCTCCGCACGACCGTCGTCGCCGTGGTGCCGTCGGTGCCCGGCGCAGCGAGCCGATCCGCACTCGCGCTCGACCTCGGCGCCGTGGTCGCGAACTCGATCGACGGCGGCGCGGTCGACGCCGGCTCGCCCGTCCCCCGGGCCGACGAGCGGTGGATCGACACGTCGGACCCGGCGGCGGTCGCGCGGGACCTGCGCGGACAGCTGCCCGGCGACTCCACGGTGACGACGCCGTCCGCCGTGCGCGCCGCCCCCGTCGTCGGCACCGCCGTCCTCGGGCTCGCGGCGGTGGCCCTGCTCGGCGGGCTCCTCCTCGTGCTCGTCACCTCGATGTCCGTCGCCGGGCCCGACCGGTCCCGACCCGCGCTCCGCGCCGCCGGGGTGCCGGCGAGCGCCTCCGCCCTCGCCCGGGCCACCGCGCTCGCCGTCACCACCGGACTCGGGGTCGTCGGGGGCACGCTCGCCGGCCTCGTCGCCGTCGCCCTCACCGTCACGCCCTTCGCGCTCGCGGCGGTCCCGACCGCCGACGGCCTGGTCGACACCGCGCCCGTGGTCGCGTCGGCGACGACGTGGACGACCCCGACGCTGCTCGTGCTCGCGGTCCTCGCGGTCGCCGCCTCGGTGCTCGTGCGCGGACGCCGGGCGGAGGGCCGCCCGTGAGCCGGGACGACGTCCGGCCCCGGCGGACGGCGCGGGCACGACCGGCGGGCCGACGAGCCGCCGTCGGCCGGGTGGGCCGGGCGCACCGGGGACCGCTCGCCGCCGTCGCCGCGGTGACGTTCGCGGCGACCCTGCTCGGCGTGCTCGTCGTGCCCGTGCTCGCGGCGCTCGGGACAGCGGGCACCCAGCACGACCTCGGACGGGCCACGGCTGCCGAGCGGGACCTGCAGGTCCGCTACACGGCGACCGAACCGTACGGCCCCGACCCCCAGGGTGCGCTCACCGGTGTCGGCGACTCGCTCGCCGACGCCCGCGCCGGCATGCCCGCCCTGCTGCGGTCCGTGACGGGGCCCGGCGAGTACTACGCCCAGACCGACCCGTTGCAGCTCGACCCGGAGCCGTCCGCACCACCGGCGTTCGTGTCGCTGACCGCCGACCCCGGGTTCGCGGGTCGGACACACGTCACCTCCGGACGGGCACCGCGCGCCGCCGACAGCGAACGTCGCATCGAGGTCGTCGTGTCACCGGCGGTCGCCGAGGCGATCGGGTGGCGTGTGGGCACGTCCCGCACCGTCACGGACACCGGCGTCGCCGTCGAGCTCGTGCTCGTCGGCCTCTACGCGGCGAATGACCCCGGAGCCGACGCCTGGGAGCAGACACCGGCGACCCTGCGCCCCGCTGCCGTTCCGTTCGGTCCGGGGGGCACGGCCGCGTCCGGTGTCGCCTACACCGCCACCGACTCGTTCGCCGCCGTCGCCCGGACGCGCGTGACGACCGGTCGCGGCTGGTTCCCGCTGCGGACGGACGCGGTCTCCGCCGGCGACCGCACGGAGATCGCCACCCAGGTGCGGCAGGTCCTCGCCGGCACCACCCCCCTGTCGTCGACGGTGACCTCCGCGGCGCGGATCACCACGGGGCTGCCCGACCTCCTCGACGCCTCCGCCGCGCGGGACGCGAGCGTCGGGACGCTGACCGCGGCACTCGGGTCCGGTCCGCTCGTCGCCGTGGTCGGGGTGCTGGTCCTGCTCGCCCGGATCACCGTCGACCGCGACCGCGAGCGGTGGCGACTGCTCGCGGCGCGCGGCGCGGACCGACGCCTCCGCTCGACGCTGGCCGCCGGGCTCGTCGGGGCGGCCGCCGTGCCCGCCGCGGTGCTCGGGGCGGCGACGGCCTGGGCGGTCGCGACCCGGACGAACGTGCTCCCCCAGGACACCGCGGCCGCTGCGACCACCGCGGCGGCGACCGCAGCCGTCTGCGCCCTGCTGCCCTGCGCGCTCGCCGCGCTGGTCGTGCCCGGCCGGGACCGACGCGTCGGGGCCCTGCGCCTCCGCGGACTCCTCGAGGGCACGGTCGTCGTGCTCACCGTCGTCGCCCTCGTCGTCACGCTCCGGTCCGGGATCGCCACAGCCACCCCGGGTGGCGGGGTCGACCCGCTCGCGGCGGTCCTGCCCGTGCTGCTGGCCGCCACCGTCACCGTCGTCGCGGTCCGGGTCCTGCCGACGGTCCTCGGTGCGGTCGTCCGGCGCCGGCGCGCGCGGGCCACACTGCCCGGCTTCCTCGGCGCCGTCACCGCCGCGCGGACCCACGGCACGAGGACGGTCGCGCTCGCCGTCGCGGTCGCCGGGTTCGCGGTCGCCCTGTTCGGCAGCGTCGTCGGCAGCACGCTGGAGGACGGGCTCGACCAGGCCGCGCGGCGCTCCGTCGGCGCGGACGTCTCCGTCGAGTCGACGGCGCTGGACGCCGAGCGCGTGACCGCGTTGTCCAGCGTCCCCGGCGTCGGGCCGGCCGTGGGACTCTCGACCTCGGGCTCGATCGACCTGACGACGCCGGCCGGCCGCGTCACGGCGTCCCTCGTCGTCGCGGACTCCGCGCGCCTGGCGACGGTGCAGCGCGGGGTGCCCGGCGCCGTCCCCGTGCCCCGGGCGCTGCGCGGGTCGGACGCCCGCGGCGTGCCGATCCTGGTGTCGGAGACGCTGGCCGCCGAACTCCCCCGGGTCTCCGAGGTCGGGGGGACGACCGTGCGGGTCGTCGGGACGGTGCCGGACACGTCCGCGTTCACCCTGACCAAGCGGTGGGCCTTCGTCGACGACCGGTACGCCGACGCGATCACCTCGACCGGCAGCGTGGACCGTGTCCTCGCCCGGCTCCGGCCCGGTGCCGAGGCCGACCGGGTCGCGGCGGCACTCGAGCGCGCCGGGGTCGACGACGGGGTCGCCGTGCGGACGACGGCGAGCGTCGCCCGGCAGCTCACCACCGATCCCCGTGTGCCGGGCGTCCGGGCGATCGCACTCGTCGCCGCCGGCCTCGGCGCCCTCGTCGGGGCCGGGGCGCTCGCGCTCGCCGGCGTCCTGGCCGGTCCCCGACGGCGCGAGCGCGGTCGGCTGCTCCGGGTCCTCGGACTCGGGAGCCGCGAGGACCGGCGGGTGGTCGCCACCGAGGCCGCGCCGACGCTCGTCGCCGCGTTCGCCACCGCGCTGGTCGCCGCAGCCCTGGTCGTGGCGGTGACGCTGCCCGCGGCGGACCTCCGGTCCTTCACCGGGAGCCCCGTGCGACCGCCGGTCGCCGTCGACCCGCTGCTGCTCGCCGGGACCGTCGCCGTCGTCGTCGGGGCGCTGTTCGCGGTCCTCGGGGTCGAGGTCGCCGCCGGGACCGTCCGCGGTGGCGGGCGGCGACCCGTTCGCTCCGCGCGGCACGGTCGCCCACCGGGGGCGTCCGGCCCCGCGCCGCGACGACGGGCCGCAGACCGGGACGACCCGACGCGCGGCCGCCACCGCGCACGACCGACAGCGAACCGACCAGGGAAGAGGGACCGTCCATGAGCGAGACCGACGACATCGTCTGCCGTGACCTCGTGCGGATCTACCGCTCGCAGGACGTCGAGGTGCAGGCGTTGCAAGGACTCACCCTGACCGTGCGACGCGGCGAGATGGTCGCGGTCGTCGGCGAGTCCGGCAGCGGCAAGTCGACGCTGCTCGGCATCCTCTCGGCGCTCGACGAGCCCTCCGCCGGCACCGCCGTGGTGGCGGGGACCGACCTGACCGGCCTCTCGACGAAGGGCCGGACGGCCTTCCACCGGCACGCCGTCGGGTTCGTCTGGCAGCAGACCGCCCGCAACCTCATCCCCTACCTGACGGTGGCGCAGAACATCGCCGCGGTGCTCGCCGTCGCCGGTGTCCGGGGCCGCGCGCGCTCGGAGCGCACGGACGAGGTGCTCGCGTTGGTCGGCATGACCGACCACGCACAGGCCCTGCCCGAGGACCTGACGGGCGGCCTGCAACAGCTCGCCGCGATCGGTGTCGCCCTGGCGAACAGCCCACGGGTGCTGCTCGCCGACGAACCGACCGGGGCCCTCGACCGCGCGAGCGCCCGTGCCGTCCTCGCCACGATGCGGGCGGTGAACGAGGCGGCCGGGGTGACGATGCTCGTGGTCACCCACGACGAGCAGGTGGCGTCGCAGATCCGGCGGACCGTCCGCATCAGGGACGGCCGGACCTCGACGGAGACCATCCGCGACGACCTCGGCGCCGGACCCGGTGCGGAGTACGCCGTCGTGGACGCCGCGGGGCGGCTCCAACTGCCGGAGTCGTTCCAGCGCGCACTCGGCCTGCACGACCGTGTCCGCCTCAGCCTGCACGACGACCACGTCGCGATCCGACCGGGGGCCGACGCGTGAGCACCACACCGTTCCTGGTCGCCTCCGGCGTCGGACACGACCACCGCAGCCCCGCCGGCCCGGTCCACGCGCTCGACGGCGTCGACCTCGTCGCCGACCGCGGGGAACTCGTCGTCGTGCACGGCGCGTCCGGCTCGGGCAAGTCGACGCTGCTCCAGGTGCTCGGCGGCCTGGTCCGGCCGAGTCGCGGGACGGTCCTGCTCGACGGCGTCCCCCTCGCGCGGAGCTCCGAGGCCGAGCTGCTCGCCCTGCGACGGGACCGCGTCGCCTTCGTGTTCCAGGACTTCCGGCTGCTGCCCGAACTCACCGCCGCCGAGAACGTCGAGGTACCGCTCCGCATCGCGCGCACGGACCCGGCCGAGCGCGACGACCGGGTCCGCGCCGTCCTCGCCGACGTCGGGTTGGCCGACCACGCCGCGCAGCGCCCCGACCAGCTCTCCGGCGGGCAGCAACAGCGTGTCGGGGTCGCGCGCGCCGTCGTGGGCCGACCGGGCCTGCTGCTCGCCGACGAACCGACCGCACAGCTCGACAGTGTGACCTCGGCAGGCATCGTCGACCTCATCGCCCGGCTCGTCGAGCGCGACGGGCTCACCGCGGTGGTCACGTCCTCGGACGACGCGTTCGCCGAGCGGGCCACCAGGATCGTCGAGCTGCCGGACCGCTGACCCGGGCCCGGCCGCACGGCGTCCGGGCGCCGGGACGACCGGTGGTCGCGCGGCGCGGTGACCAGGCGACGCGGTGCTCAGGCGCTGCGCCCCAGAATGATGACCATGTCTCTCGACCCGCTCGTGACCCGCCGCCGCGTCGGAGCGCTGCCCGGCATCGCCCTGGCCCTCGTCGCCAGTGTGGTCCTGGGCGCGGCCACGTTCTTCGCGCAAGGAGTCCTCCCCGACCTCATCAGCTCGTTCGCCAACTCTGCGAGCGGGTGGACCCTGGTCACGGCGGCGCTCGTCTGGTCGCTCCGCCAGCGGACGGGGGTGTCAGCAGTGCTCGGGGCCGTCAGCTTCGTGGGCCTCGTCGCCGGGTACACGATCGCGTCGGAGCTCCGCGGGATCCACTACGGCCCGCTCGTGTTCGGCGTCATCGGGCTGGTCGTCGGCCCCTTCGTGGGGGTCGCGGCTGCGTGGCTGCACCGGCGTGAGCAGCGACCGGCCATGGGTGCCGCCGTACTCGCCGGGCTCGCCACCGGCGAGTGCGTCTACGGGCTCACCGTGGTCGCGGAGACCACGTCGCCGTTCTACTGGATCCTCATCGGCGTGCTCGGGACCGCGCTGCTCGCCGTGGTCCTGGTCCGTCACGTCTCCCGGCCGGCGATCCGGGTCGCTGCGATCATCGCGACCGCCGCAGTCGCCGTGGCGTTCTGCGCCGTGTACACGGCCGTCGGGCTGCTCGCGTTCTGACGATCGGCCGGCATCGCAACGGCGGCACACGGCGCGGTTCGAGGATGACGGCCGACAGGTCGTCCGCTGTGCTGCCCGGAGCGACCGTTCACCGAGACGGGTGGATGGGGACCGCCGTCAGCTGCCGGACCCAACGTTCTTCGTGGAGCCCGGTCCCCGGATCGACCTGCTGGTCCCCTCGGCGCTCGAAGCCGTGCTTGGCGTAGAAGCGCCGGGCCCGCTCGTTGCACGAGAACACGAGGAGGTGCGCATCGTCCTCGGCGAGCGCGGCCGTGAGGAGGCTCGACGCGACACCGGCTCCGTGCGCCTCCCGATCGACGTACAAGGAAACGAGCTCGAGGTGCGGCAAACCGGCTGGGACGTCAGCGCTGCGACCGGTGCTCGCGACGCCGAGGACGCGCCCGTCGAACGACTCCGCCACGAACACGAGCCGGCTGCCGGTGTCGATGCGCTCGGCCCAGCGCTCCGCCGCGGAACCGGCGGACCGGGCGTCCAGGAACGAGTCGGGGACGATGCCGCGGTAGGTCTGCTCCCACGCGAGCGTCTGGAACAGCCCGATCGTCGCGGAGTCCTCGACACGGGCCTGCCGGATGCGCACCACCAGACCGGTGTCGAGGACGCTTCTTCCAGGCACTGCGTCGCCCCGCATGTCGTGGGGAGCGTTGCCGGTGTGCACGGGGGACGACATCGCGACATGCTACCGGCGCGGAACGGCGGATCGACGACCGCGGGAGCAGTGACGGGGCTCAGCGGTGTCCACTGGTCGCCGGCCGTCACGGTCCTCGTCACCGGTGCCGAGGACCCGCTCGACGTGGTCGACCGCGCACCCGGATCGCTCGCACCGCGTGGTGCTGCGTGCCACGACGACGACCGAGGTCGCCGGATCCGTCGCGCTCGGGCTGCGACCGTCCGCAGCAGGCACGCGCCGCCGACTCCGTGTGCGACCGGTGGCGTGTGCAGCGTCCGCATGCTGGGCGCCCTGGACGGCGAGCGGCGCATGCTGGGCGCATGAAGCAACGAGTCATCGGAGACGTGTCCGTCAGCGCCATCGGTCTGGGCGGCATGCCCATGTCGATCGAGGGTCGGCCGGACGAGAGTCGGTCGATCGCCACCATCCACGCCGCGCTCGAGGCCGGGGTCACCCTCATCGACACCGCGGACGCCTACCACCTGGCGGCCCACGACGAGGTCGGGCACAACGAGGAGCTCATCGCGCGTGCGGTCCGTGAGTTCCACGGGCAGACCGACGAGGTCCTCATCGCGACGAAGGGCGGTCACCTCCGCCCCGAGGCCGGTGCCTGGGCGCAGAACGGGCACCCGGAGTACCTCAAGGAGGCCGCGAAGGCGTCGGCGAAGCGCCTCGGCGTCGAGGCGATCGGGCTGTACCAGTTCCACCGCCCGGACCCGGCGGTCCCCTACGCCGAGTCGGTCGGCGCGCTCGCCGAGCTGCTCGACGAGGGCGTCATCCGGATGGCGGGCATCTCGAACGCCGACCCCGACCAGATCCGCACCGCGAACGAGGTGCTCGGCGGACGGCTGGCGTCGGTGCAGAACCAGTTCTCGCCGGGGTTCCGGTCGAGCGAGCCGGAACTCGAGCTCTGCGACGAGCTCGGCATCGCGTTCCTGCCGTGGAGCCCGCTCGGCGGGATCACCGGCGCGGCCGACCTCGGCACCGCGTTCGAGGACTTCGCGTACATCGCCCGGGACCGTGGGGTCACCCCGCAGGTCATCGCGCTCGCCTGGGAGCTGCAGAAGAGCGACGTGGTCGTGCCGATCCCCGGGGCGTCCCGCCCGCAGTCGATCCTCGACTCGGTCACCGCGCCGACGGTGAAGCTCCGCCCGGAGGACGTCGCCCGCCTCGACGCCGCCGGCGCCGCCACGAGCTGACCAGCGACGCCGCCGCGGACGCCGCGACGCCCCGCTGTCCGGTCCGGGCAGCGGGGCGTCGTCGTGTCCGGGTCAGCCGTTCGGGCAGACCTTCGACACCTGGGCGAGCGTCGACTGCACGTCGGTCTGCGCCTCGGTCGCCTCGGTCGAGGTGGCGGAGCCGCTGTCCTCGAGTGCCTCGGCGTAGTCCCGCGCGGAGTCGGAGAAGTCCTCGAAGGCCGAGCGCACGTCGTCGTTGCCGACCTTCGGCAGGATCTCGTCCATCCGGTCGGCGATCCCCTGCACGAGCTCGGCGCGACCGGCGGCGTCCGCGGGCGCGGTCGACGACGACTGGGCGGCGATGAACGACTTGAACTCGTCCTCGACGACCGAGCACGCCTGCTCACGCGACTGTGCCGGAGCGGCCGCCGCGGTGCTCGGCGCGCTCGAGGCGGTCGTCGACGCAGCGCTGCTCGGGCCATCCGACGCTGCGTCCGAGGACCCGCCGCCGGACGAGCAGCCCGTCAGCAGGGCGAGGCCGAGACCCGCGGCGGCGAGCGCCATGACCGGTCGGCGCATCAGGAGTTGCACGCCTTCTCGAAGGCGTTGCCGGTCTCCTGCACCTTGGTGCTCGACTTCGTGAGCGCCTGCACGTCGGCCGACTTCGGGTCGTCGGCGACGTCCTCGATCTGGTCGACGAGGTCGCCGTACGCGTCCTCGAACGCCTCGCCCTTCTGCTGGAGGTCGTCGTCGGACAGGTCGTCGACGCCGTCGGAGATGGTCTCGTCGAGCTCCTTGAGCTTCTTGACGGCGGCGTCGGGGTCGGACTGCAGCTTGGTGGCCTCCTGCTGCACGCCCTGGGCCGCGCTCTTCACGGTCTTCTCGAACGTGTCGCACTGCTCGGCCTTCGACGGGCCGGAGGCACAGCCCGCGAGCAGCGTGAGCGCGAGGCCGGCGGTGGCGAGTGCGATGAACTTCTTGGGCATGGTGGAGTGTCCCCCTCGATCGGTCCGCACGCCCCCGGTTGAGGTGCGGATGCGTCGCCGAGCGTACATGGAACATCCACAGGTTCGTCCGGCTGCTTGTCGGGTTCCGACCGGTCGGAGGCCTCGGCACCGCGCGTACCGTCGAGGGCATGCGAGCCATCACGTCCGACGACGCCGGTCTTTCCGTGACCGACCTGCCCGATCCGGTGCCCGGTGCCGGCGAGGTCCTCATCGAGGTCGCCGCGGCCGGTGTGAACAACGCCGACCTGCAGCAGCGTGCCGGGAACTACCCGCCGCCTCCCGGGGCGTCCGAGATCCTCGGGCTCGAGGTCTCCGGCACCGTGCGGGCGCTCGGGGCGGGCGTGACGACGGTGGCCGTCGGCGACCGGGTCTGCGCCCTGCTCTCGGGCGGTGGGTACGCCTCGCTCGTGGTCGCCCCGGCCGCCCAGGTGCTCCCGGTCCCCGACGGCGTCGACCTGGTCGAGGCGGCCGGCCTGCCGGAGGCCGCCTGTACGGTCTACTCGAACATCGGCATGCTCGCCGGGCTCCGCCCCGGTCAGACGCTCCTCGTGCACGGCGGCACCGGCGGCATGGGATCGCACGCGGTGCTGTGGGCGAAGGCCCTCGGCGCGACGGTGATCGCCACGAGCGGCGGCGCTCGCAAGGTGCAGGCGTCGAAGGACCTCGGTGCCGACGTGGTCATCGACCACCGCACCGAGGACTTCGTCGAGCGGGTCCTCGCGGAGACCGACGGACGCGGCGTCGACGTGGTGCTCGACGTCGTCGGTCCGTCCTACCTGGATCGCAACCTGCAGGCGCTCGCGCCGAACGGGCACGTCGCGGTGATCGCGTCGGGCAGCGGCACCACGGCGGAGCTCGACTTCGGCACCCTCATGCGCAAGCGTGCGACGGTCAGCGGCACCACCCTGCGTGCCCGTCCCCTCGACGAGAAGGCCGCGATCGTCCGGGCCGTGCGCTACAACGTCTGGCCGCTCGTCGCCGCCGGTCGCATCCGACCGGTCATCGACTCGGTGTTGCCCCTCGCCGAGGCGGACGAGGCGCACCGCCGGGTCCGCGACGGCGAGGTCGTCGGCAAGGTCCTGCTGACGCTCTAGGCCGGAGGCGGGCCGGGTGAGCCGGTCCTCGGCCGCCCGGTGACGCACACCCGCACCCCGCGCAACGACCACCGCCCCGCGACAGCACCACCGCCCCGCGGGGGCACCACCGCGGTCGCGATCAGGCGTGCACGCGGGCGAGGAACTCGACGAGCGCGGGGTGGGTCGGCGCGTCGAGCACCTCGGCCGGGGTGCCCTGCTCGACGACCTCGCCCCGGTGCAGGAACACGATGCGGTCGGCCACGTTCCGCGCGAAGTGCATCTCGTGCGTGGTCATGAGGATCGTCGAGCCCTGGCGCTGCAGGTCGGTGACCAGGTCGAGCACCTCGCCGACGAGCATCGGGTCGAGCGCGCTCGTGACCTCGTCGAGCAGGAGCAGTTCCGGGTCGGAGGCGATCGCCCGCACGATGGCCACGCGCTGCTGCTGCCCGCCGGAGAGCCGGTCCGGGTACGCACCGGCGAACTCGGCGAGGCCGATGCGGTCGAGCAGCCGACGCGCGGTCGCCTCGGCCTCGACCCGTCCGACGCCGTGCACCTGCCGCGACGCGAGCGTCACGTTGTCCAGGACGCTCATGTGCGGGAACAGGTTGAACTGCTGGAAGACCACGCCGATCCGGGCCCGCACGGCGTCCACGGCGATCCGCGGGTCGGCCACGTCGGTGCCCTGGAGCAGGATCTCGCCGTCGTCGATGCCCTCGAGCAGGTTCACGGTCTTGAGCAGGGTGGACTTGCCCGAGCCGGACGCCCCGATGACGCAGATGACCTCGTGCCGGTGCACGGTCAGGTCGATGCCGCGCAGGACCTCGTGGTCGCCGAAGGCCTTGCGCACCCCGCGCAGTTCCAGGACGGGAACCGACGTCGGCGACCCGCCCCGTGCCTCTCCCCGCCGGCTCGGCCGATCTGCCGCTGGCGCGTCAGCTCGGAACCGGCGGCGTGGGCCCAGACCGACGTCCGGTCTGGAGGCGCGGCCCGCGCCCGCCTCGGATCGCTCGCTCACACGGTCCCTCCGATCTGCTCGCGCCGCTGCTGCCGACGCGCGATCGCGTCCGTGACGCGGATCAGCGGCAGGCTGATCACCACGAAGAGCAGGCCCGCGACGAAGTACGGCGTGAAGTTGTAGGTCTCGGCCTGTGCGATCTGCGCGGAGCGGACCGCGTCGACGGCACCGAGGATCGAGACCAAGCCGACGTCCTTCTGCATCGACACGAAGTCGTTCATGAGCGCCGGCGTGACCTTGCGGATCGCCTGGGGCAGCACGACCAACCGCAGCGTCTTGGCGTGCGAGAGCCCGAGCGACCGGGCGGCCAGGCGCTGGGAGGGGTGCACGGCCTCCATGCCGGCGCGCAGCACCTCGGCGATGTACGACGAGTAGGTCAGGACGATCGCGACGGTGCCCCACACCTCGGCGGGCAGCCGTGGGAACACCCCGAGGCCCGGGATGCCGTACCCGACCAGGTAGAGCACGATGATGAGCGGCAGGCCGCGGAACAGGTCCGTGTAACCGGTCGCGAGCATGCGCAGCGGGAAGAACACCGGGCTCCGCAGGCCCCGGACCACCGCGAGCAGGGTGCCGAACACCGCGACGCCGATCGCCGCGAAGAAGAGGATCCGGACGTTCAGCCACAGGCCTCGCAGGATCGAGGGGAACGTGTCGACCGCGGTCTGCGGGTCGAAGAACGACTGCTGCACCGCGGCCCAGCCGGGGGTGTTCACGACACCGAAGTAGGCGATCGCGATGACGACCAGCGTCGACACCACCGACACCACGATCGACCGGCGTCCGCGCTGCCGACGGTACAGCCGGCGCTCGAGCTCGACCTGGCTCGGCGCGGGAGCGGCGACCGGGGTCCCGGCGCCTGCTGGCACGGTCACGGAGCTACTTCAGGACCGGGGTGTTGGTCTCCGAGGAGAGCCACTTGGTCTGCAGGTCCTCGAGGGTGCCGTCGTCCTTCAGCTCCTCCAGTGCCTCGTCGACCTTGCTCGTGAGCGCCGAGCCCTTCGGCAGGACGAAGCCGAACTGGTCGCCCTTGCCATCCGACGGGAACTGCGCCGAGACCGTGCCGTCGTCGAGCTGCGCGGCGGCCATGTAGAACGCCGTCGGCAGGTCGGTGACGATCGCGTCGATCTGGCCCGACTTGAGCGCGAGCACGGCGTCGTCGTTCGAGTTGAAGACCTGCGGGGTGACCCCGAGGACGCTCTTCACGCTCGCGATCGAGGTCGAACCGGTGGCCACGCCGATCGCGTCCTGCTTGAGTGCGTCGACGGTGGTGGCGTCGGCGGCCTTCGAGGTGCTCGTCGTCACCACGGCCTGGGTCGTCGTGTAGTACGCGCTCGACATGTCGACGGCCTTCTTGCGCTTGGCGTCGATCGAGAACTGCTGGACGTTGAGGTCCCAGTCCTTCGGCCCCGGGGCGATGGCGCTGTCGAAGGTGCTGCGCTTCCACACCACGTCGGACTTGCTGTACCCCAGCTCCTTCGCGACGGCGTAGGCCACGGCGGACTCGAAGCCCTTGCCGGACTCCGGCTCGTTGTCGTCGATCCACGGCGAGTACGCCGGCTCACCGGTCGCGATCGTGAGCTTGCCGTCGGTGACGGTGCCGTCGGCGTTCGAGCCACTGCTGCTGCTGCCCGAGCACGCCGACAGGGCGAGGACGGCGACCGCGGCGGTGGCGACGGCGAGGGTGAGACGGAGGGAACGGGTCACGGTCGGGCCTTCGTGCGAGGGGGTGGGGGCAGGTCGAAGTGTACTTCGCGGTGGGATACCACGGCGAAACGGTGTCGCGGCGCTACTCGGCAGCGGTGGCCGCGTCGTCCGCCATCGTGAAGTCCTCGAAGGAGAAGCCCGGCGACACGAGGCAGCTCAGCAGCACCTCGCCGTCGCCCGGGAGCGTCCGCTGCCACACGCCGCCGCGCACGAACGCCTGGGCGTCGTTCACCCGGTCGCGCCCGGCGTCCGGGCCGAGGGTGATCGTCGCGCCGGGCTCGGGAGCGTCGCCGTCGCCGCCGAGCTGCAGCTCGACGGTGTCCGGCCCGTGCCACATCCAGATCTCGTCGCTCGTCACCCGGTGCCAGGCCGAGGCCTCACCCGGGGGCAGCAGGAAGTGGATCAGGGTGGCGGCCGGACGGTCCCCCGCGGGGGTGGTGACCGTCGCCGGCGAGGTCCAGGTGCGGACGTACCAGCCGCCCTCGGGGTGCGGTTCCATGCCGAGGGCGATCGCGCGCTTCGGCACGTCGAGCCACTCGATCAGCTCCCCGGTGACGGTTCGGCGTGCGGCCGTGCCGGGGCGTGGTGCGGTCTCGGTCATCGTTCCTCCACAGGGCGGACGGGTGGGACAGGGGTGAGTGCGTGGGCGACGGCGCGGACCTCGCCGCGGATGACCGTGGCGGCTGTGCGCCCGGCGCCGTCCTCGACGAGTTCGGCGAGCGCGTCGGGCACGGTCCGGGCGTCGACGTCGAAGACGGCCAGGTCGGCGCGCGCCCCCACGGCGAGGTGACCGATGCGGTCCGGCCCGACGGCGAGCCCCATGGCGTGCGCGCCGCCGAGCGTCGCCGCCGCCAGGAGCCGCTCGTGCAGGTCGCGGTGCCCGTAGCCCTGGGCGCGGGCGATCCGGTGCAGGGCGGTGACGTCGGCCATCAGGTCGAGGGACGGCGACGACGACAGCGAGTCGGTGCCGATCGCGATCGGGCTGCCCTCGCGCAGGTAGTCGGCGACGGGCGGCGGGTCGAGACCGATGACGGCGTTCGACCGGGGGCAGAGCGCCACCGCGGTGCCGCGGGCACGCAGGAGCGCCCGGTCGGCGGCGGTCACGTACACGCCGTGGGCGATGTGGCAGTCCGGACCGAGCACGCCGAGGCGGTCGACGAAGGCGGTCGCGCTCGCACCGAACCCGAGCGCGCGCATGGCGCGGAACGACGGGGCGTTCGCCAGGTGCCAGTCGCTGCCGTGGCCGACGCCGTCCACGCCCTCGAGTCCGGGGACGGGACCGAGGGCGGTGCGCTCGCCCTCGAAGGCGGCCTCGCCGAGGTGCAGGTGCAGCCGCAGGCCGCGCTGCCGGACGATGTCGGGGAGTTCGAGGAGCGGCGCGACGTCGAGCGAGTACGGCGCGTGCGGCGAGAGGCCGGCGCCGGGGGTCGTCGGGACGCGGTCGAGCTCGTCGAGCACCTGGTCGCGACCGTGCGACTGCCAGGCGTCGTTCTCCCAGTCCATGACCTCCCAGTACGCGATGCCGCCGAGTCCGGCGTCCTGCAGGGCGGTCGAGGCCTCGATGTCGGTGACGATGTCCGCGATGCTCGTCACGCCGGCGAGGATCGACGCCCGCGCCCCGTCCGCCGCCTCGGCCCGCCAGTCGTGCGGCTCGGCGTAGTCGACGTTGAACGCTGCGGCCCAGTCCTCGAACCCGTCGTACTGGCGCTGCCCGACACCGGACATGCCGGTGTACTGCAGGTGCGCGTGCGCGTTCACGAGTCCGGGCAGGAGCGCGCCGCGCCACCGGCGCTCGGTGAACGGTGTCCCGTCGAGCTGGTCGACGACCCACGAGCGGTCGCCGACGTGCAGGATGCGGCCGTCCTGCACGGCGACCGCGCCGTCCGCGATCGGCGGCGCGGTCATCGGGACGACGACGCGCGCCGAGTGCACGGTGACCGGCCGCTGTCCCGCGGTCACGTCGGGTCCCCGAAGCGGTGCGTCCGGACGTCCGGCTCGCGGTCCGCAGGCTGCTCGGGAAGCCGGCGTGGGCCCACGCCGCCGGTTCCGGGCTGACGCGCCAGCGGCAGCCCGGCCGTGCCGGTGGGGAGAGGCGCGGCTGGGCTCCCGAAGGCGGCGAGCGTCGCGCGGGCGGTCGCGTCGTCGACCGCGGGGTCGATCGGCACGACGGCGCGTTCCAGCTCGTCGCCCCGCTCGAGGAGCATGCGGACGGCGCCGAGCTGCACGGCGAAGGACAGGTCCATGATCTCGACCGGGTTGCCCTCGGCCGCGGTGATGTTGATGCAGCCGCCGTCGTCGAGCACGATCGGCCCGCCCTCGGCCCCGGGGAACACGAACCGCTCGGCCTTCGGCCCCACGTGTCGGCGCCGCGCCCCCGCGGCGAGGGCGTCGTCGACGGCGATCTCCTGGTCGACGCCACCGGCCACGGCGACCACGGCACCGTCGGCGCAGGCGCGGAGCACGTCGAGGTCGATCGTGTCCGGCACCCCGGTGGCGCTCACCACGAGGTCGGCGCCGGGCACCGCCTCGACGAGCGGGACGACCGCGTACCCGGCGAACCGCGCCTGCAGGGCGCGGACCGGGTCGGTCTCGGCGACCGTCACCCGGAACCCGAGGGCGGTGAGCACCATGGCGACCCCCTCGCCGACGGGGCCGAACCCGGCGACGACCGCCGTGCCTCCCGGCCGGACCCGGTGCGCGCCGGACGCGAGCCCGTCGACCAGGTCGAGCACCGCGAACACCGTCGACTGCCCGGTGCCGTACCGGTTGTCGAAGGACGTCTTCGTGCGGGCGTCGTTCACCGCGATGACCGGGATGCCGAGCTCGCCGCGCGCCGCCAGCACCCGCAGGGGCCGCAGGCCGCTCGTGGTCTCCTCGGCGGCGCCGAGCATCGTCGGCAGCAGGTCCGGGCGTCGCTGGTGGGCGAGCCGGATGACGTGCGAACCGTCGTCGAGCAGGACGTGCGGGGCGGTGTCGAGCATCGCGAGGGCCAGCTGCTCCTGCTCGGGGAGCGTCGCCGTGCTGCTCGCGAAGACCGTCAGCCCGGCGGACCGCAGCGCGTCGGCGACGGCGTCGTCGGTCTCGTCGGCGTGCGCGTAGACCACGACCTCGGCACCGGCATCGCGGAGCAGCAAGCTCAGCACGGCCGTCTTCGGCTCGAGGACCATCGCGACACCGACGCGCGTGCCGCGCAGGAGTCCGCCGTCCCGGAGCTCCGCGGCGACCGAGCGGGCGACCGGCATCGATCGTCGCGCCCAGCGCAGGCGGGCGTCGGCGGCGGGGTCGTCCTCGGGGTCGCGGCCGGTCGGCACCAGGAAGACGTCGTCGGACAGCACCGGGACGGCGAGCACGCCGGGGCGGGCGGGTGCGACCGGGCCGAAGGCGTCCTCGTCCACGGCGGGCAGGTGTCGACCGGCGTCGATGACGATCAGTGTGGCGCCGCGCGGGCGGTCGGCGGCCTGCTCGATCGCGGGCGTCGATCCCTCCGGCGTGCCGAGGCACCAGAGCTGGTCGACGGTCTCCTGCGGGTCGGCGGCACGGGCGCCGAGGCCGGTCAGCAGGGCGTGCAGTGCCGCGACGTCCCCCCGGTCGCCGCCGACGATGCGGAACCGGCGAGCGGCGACGAGCAGGTTCGTCGCCGCGGCGAAGCGCCGGACGGCGGCCGATGCCCACGACAGCGTCTCGGGGTCGGGTGCCATGGTGCAATCGTAGGGAATGCGCCGACCCCGTCTGACGTACCCTCTGGGCATGAGCGATGCGACGACCGAGACGGTGACCATGTTCGGCGCGGACTGGTGCCGCGACTGCCGACGGTCGAAGGCGCTGCTCGACACCCTCGGGGTCGACTACGACTATGTCGACGTCGAGGCGGACCCGACCGCGGCCGCACGTGCCGAGGAGATCAGCGGGCGGAAGAACATCCCCGTCGTCGTGCTGCCGGACGGTCGGCACTTCGTCGAGCCGTCCGACCAGGAGCTGCGGACGGCCCTCGAGGCCGGCGGGGTGGTCTGACCGCCCTCGACCACCTGCGCGACGTCGGCCCTTGTACGACATGAGGGGCGGTCGTCAATGAAACCGAGAGGCTTCCCAGGGAACTCGGAGTTGAGTCAGGCGTCGGCCCTGACTCCGGCAATCCATGCCGCGGCAACCGCATCCACGAGGAGGAAACCGTGCTCGGTCTCATCATCAGCCTGATCATCATCGGACTCATCGCCGGCGCGCTCGCGCGGCTCATCGTCCCCGGCAAGCAGCACATCTCGATCCCCATGACCATCCTGCTCGGCATCATCGGCTCGTTCGTGGGCGGGTTCCTCGGGTTCCTGATCTTCCAGCACGACCCGATGGACGGCTTCTTCCAGCCGGCCGGCATCATCGGCTCGATCATCGGTGCGATCATCGTGCTGCTGATCTGGACCCGTTTCGCCGGTCGGGGCGCCAAGACCCGCTAGTCGGCACCCTGCACCACCGAACGCGCCCCGTCCGAGACGGGGCGCGTTCGTCGTTCCCGGGCGGTGCCGCGGAGGTGCGGGCCGACCAGTAGTGTCGTCCGGCATGGGGCGGACAGCATGGACCGACGTGCCGGTGGGACTGCGGGAACGGGTGGGTCGGGTCCTCGGCGGGCCGGTGGTCAGCGCGCGCTCGCAGGCGAACGGGTGGTCGCCGGGCAGCGCCGACCGGGTCACGACGGCGGACGGCCGCCGGGCCTTCGTGAAGACGGTCTCCCGCTCCCGCAACGAGGATGCGCTGACGATGCACGGCCGCGAGGCCCACGTCGTGGCACAGCTCCCGGCGTCGGTGCGGGCACCCCGCCTGCTCGACGTCCTGACCGACACGGTCGACGGTGACGACTGGGTCGCCCTCGTGCTCGACGACGTCGACGGCGCGCATCCAGGCGCTGTGGGCGACGGATCGGACGTCGCGGCGGTCCTCGACGCCCTCGACACGCTCCCCCTCGCCACGGGCGGGTTGGCGGCGCTGCCGCGGATGGCCGAGGACCTGCGCCACGAGTTCGCCGCCTGGGACCGGCTGCTCGGTGACGGCCCCCTGGCGGGACGGGTCGGCGAGGTCGTCCCGGCGCACGTCCTGGGAGCCGGTCCGGCGATGGCCCGCGCCGCCACCCGCGCCGCCGCGATGGTCGACGGCGGACACCTCGTGCACGCGGACTGTCGTGCCGACAACCTGCTCGTCGACCCCGCCGGGCGTGTGTGGGTCGTGGACTGGCCGTGGGCGGGCATCGGCGCGCACTGGCTCGACCCGCTGACGTACCTGCTCGACGCGCTCGTCCGCGGCGAGGACGTCGACGTCGAGCACCACCTCGCCACGCACCCGGTGTTCGCCGGGGTACCGGACGACGCGGTCGACGCCGTGCTGGCAGGGCTCGCCGGGCTCTTCTTCGAGCACGCCCTGCCGCCGGCACCGCCGAACATGCCGACGATCCGCGACTTCCAGCGCCGTGAGGGCATCGCCGCGGCCGAGTGGCTGCTCCGCCGGTGGGCCGACCGCGCCGCCTGACCGCGTGCGACCCGTCCGGGGGACGCCGCTGTCCAGGGAGCGCGGTGCGCCGGAGCGTACGGTCCCCACCATGACTGATGAGCAGAGCACATCTCGTCCGGAAGACGATGCCGCGCGTCTCGGTCTCGTCGTCGTCGGGGAAGCGGCGGCCTTGCACTCCGGCGACGAGGCAGCGCTGGACGCGAGCGAGCAGAACATCCGGGACACCGTCGACGAACTGGTCGACGAGCCCCTGACCCAGCGCCAGGAAGAGGTCCTCGAGCGGCTGGCCGCCGCCGGGGGCACGCTCACCGCCGGGCTCAGCGGCGCCCTGGCAGCGCAGACCGGTCGGAGCGTGGACGACGTCCTCGAGGGCGCCGCCCGCAGCGTCGTCTGGCAGCAGCGACTCGCGAACGAGCGGGACGACGCCGCCGGCGACGCCGACCCGGCCCGGGACCGCGAGGACGCCGGCGGTCAGCAGCGCGACCACCGCGACGAACAGGGACGCGACCAGGCCTGAGCAGGCACGCGTCGGTTGCGACGCGACCGACGGACAGGAGGCGCGGTGCGGGTCGGACCCGCACCGCGCCTCCTGTCCGTCCGCGCGTCAGCGCCTACGCCCCGGCACGCCACCAGTCATCGAAGGGCGTCGCCGGCACCTGGCGCTTGTGCTCGGTCGCGCGGTAGCGCGCCTCGATCGCCTCGGCGACCTCGACCGGCACGTCGTGGCCCTGCAGGTAGGCGTCGATCTCGGCGTAGGTGAGGCCGAGGTTCGCCTCGTCGGTCTGGCCGGGCAGGTCGTCGAGCAGGTCCGCGGTCGGGGCCTTCTCGTACAGGCGGGCCGGTGCCCCGAGGTGCTCGAGCAGCTGCCGCCCCTGGGTCTTCGACAGGCCGGTGAGCGGCGTGAGGTCCACACCGCCGTCGCCGTACTTCGTGAAGAAGCCGGTGACCGCCTCGGCCGCGTGGTCGGTGCCCACGACGAGCAGCCCGCGCTGGCCGGCGACGGCGTACTGGGCGACCATGCGCATGCGCGCCTTGACGTTGCCCTTGACGAAGTCGCTCAGCTCGACGCCGGACGCCGCGGTGTCCTGCACCACCCCGTCGACGCCGTGCTCGATGTTCACGGTGATGCCCGGGTCAGCCGCGATGAACTGCAAGGCGAGCTGGGCGTCGTCCTCGTCGGCCTGCACGCGGTAGGGCATGCGGACCGTGGTGAACTCGGCGGGCTGCCCCTCGGCGCGCAGGGACTCGACGGCGAGCTGGGTCAGGCGGCCGGCGAGCGTGGAGTCCTGGCCGCCGCTGATCGCGAGGAGGTACCCCTTCGCACCGGTCGTGAGCAGGTAGTCGCGGAGGAACCCGACGCGTCGGGCGACCTCCTGCTCCGGGTCGATGGTCGGCTGGACGTTGAGGTCCGCTGCGATGGCGGCTTGGAGTTCACGCACACTCCCAGTATCGCGCCGATCGGCCTCAACTGACCGGGAGGATCCCGATCGGTCGGATGGTGTTGTCGTGGTCCGCACCGATCGCACAGGTGCAGACCACGCTGAGCGTCTCGTCGCTGCTGGTCAGGCGGAAGCGCTCGACGTGCGGCGGGCCGACGTGGCGGTCGAGCGGGTGGGTGTCGTGGTCGTGCACGGCGGTCCTCTGGAGTCGTGGCGCAGGTGGTGCTGGAGGTGGGGAGGCGGGATCGCCGCGGGTCAGGTCCTGGTCGCGGGCCGCACGCCCACTCGGCCGGCGGGGTCGCTCCGCCGTCGCCGTGGCGGTGGGGCTGCGGCGCTGCGCGTCCGGCAGTCGGCCGAGCAGGCGGCACGGAACGGCGGGCGGGCGGTGGAGCAGGCGGCACGCGGGTGGGCGGCGGACACGATCGGGCGCATCGAGCGTGCGCGCGTCCTCGGTCGTCGTGCCATCCCTGATCCCATCGGGCACCCGGCGTCGGCACCGGGCGACGACGGCGGTGGTGAGACGCCGTCGGGGTCAATCTACTGCGGCTCGGGCACTCCCTGGCGATACCCCCGTTCCGGGGTCAGGCGCGCGCACGGTACAGCGCGGTCCGGTCTCGGACCCGTGCGCGGCGGCGGGTGGTGGACCGAGCGGTCCTGCTCACTCGACGGCGGTCGGTCCGGCGCCCCGACCGCGCCGCGCGACGAGCACGACGAGGGCGGCCAGCACGAGCACGACGCCCGCGCCGAGCGCGATCCACACCCCGGGAGCGATCCCGTCCGTCGCTGCCGGCGCTCCGTCCGCGACGGCGACCGCCGAGGCGGACGGCACGCTCGTCGAGGCGCTCGTGGGGGTGCTCGCCGGGGACGTCGGCTCGGCCGTGGCCTCCGCCGTCGGCACCCGGTACTCGAACCCGAAGGAGCCGTCGATCGGGTGCCCGTCCGGCGAGAGGTAGCGCCAGAGCACCGTGTACGCACCGTTCTCGAGGTCGACCGCCGTGCTCATGGTCGTCCCGTCGACGGTCACGTCGCCGCGCGACGCGGCTGTGCCGTCCGTACCGGTGACCTCGATGCGCAGGCCGGCGTCGAGGCCGGCGAGCGGCGCCTCGGTGAAGGTGAGTGCCACGCGGTCGAGGGGCTCGGTGACCACCGAACCGTCCGCCGGGTCACTGCCGGTCAGCCCGGCGTGCGCCGAGGCAGGCTGGGCGCCGACGAGCGCGAGGAACCCGCCGATGACGATCGCGAGGGCCGCTGCTCTGGTTCCGCCGGTGCGCATGCCCAGATGCTACTGGGGCGCGCTCCTCCGACGGCCCGGAGTCAGAGCTGCTCGCCGAGGAAGTCGGCGTACGACGGCTCGTGGTTGAGGTCGGCCGAGGCGGCGGACACGAGGCCCGTCCCCTCGAGTCGCTCCGCCACGAGGGCGGCGAGGTCTTCCGGCGACCGCAGACCGTGGCGGTGCCAATCGTGGGGCATCCTGGCGGCCATGACGACCAGCCCTTCGTCGGGATGATGCGCATCCCGGATCCGTCCGGGTCGACCCGCTGTGCCAGACCCCACAGGACGTGGGGAGCATCGTGACGACGGATCCCTGATACCGACCCGGTACCTCCACCGTAGGGTGGCGCCCGCCCGGCGTCGAACGCGGTGCGTTTCGTGGCCGCTCCGACGCGTGTTCCGGATGGGACGGGAGGCGCGGTGCCGGCTGGCACCGCGGCCCCCACCGGCCGGTCCCGAGCCGACGCGCCAGCGCCGGACGGGCCGTGCCCGAAGGGCAGGTTCCGGGCTGACGCGCCAGCGCCGGACCGGCCGTGCCCGGTGGGCAGCTCCCCGTCCGGCGCTGGTCGCGGCGTCCGGGCCGCGTGATCGCTCGGGTCAGTCGGTCCCGGAGTCGAAGGCCGCGCCCTCGGACGCGGCGTCCGTCGCGCGGTCACGCGCGAGCTCGGCGTCGGAGGACTGCACCGCACCGCCGAGGATCTCCTCGGCCTCGCCCGACTCGAGCGTGCCGACGAGGTCGCCCGTCGCCCCGCCGATGAGCCCGGCGGCCGCGTACTGCTCGAGCCGCGACCGCGAGTCGGCGATGTCGAGGTTGCGCATGGTGAGCTGGCCGATGCGGTCGTCCGGGCCGAAGGCCGCGTCGCCGACGCGCTCCATCGACAGCTTGTCCGGGTGGTACGACAGCGCCGGACCCGTCGTGTCGAGGATCGTGTAGTCGTCGCCGCGACGCAGGCGCAGCGTGACCTCGCCGGTGACGGCCGACGCGACCCAGCGCTGCAGCGACTCGCGCAGCATGAGCGACTGCGGGTCGAGCCAGCGCCCCTCGTACATGAGGCGACCGAGTCGGCGACCCTCGTTGTGGTACGACGCGACGGTGTCCTCGTTGTGGATCGCGTTGAGCAGGCGCTCGTAGGCGATGTGCAGCAGGGCCATGCCGGGCGCCTCGTAGATGCCACGGCTCTTCGCCTCGATGATGCGGTTCTCGATCTGGTCGGACGCACCGAGGCCGTGGCGGCCACCGATGGCGTTCGCCTCGTAGACCAGGGCGACCGCGTCGGGGTACTCGACGCCGTTGATCGCGACCGGGCGACCGGCCTCGAAGCGGACGGAGACGACCTCGGTCGCGACCTCGACGTCGTCACGCCAGGCGGCGACGCCCATGATCGGCTCGACGAGGTCGAGCCCGCTCGAGAGCTCCTCGAGGCTCTTCGCCTCGTGCGTCGCACCCCAGATGTTCGCGTCGGTCGAGTACGCCTTCTCGGTGGAGTCGCGGTACGGGAAGCCACGCTCGACGAGCCACTCGCTCATCTCCTTGCGGCCGCCGAGCTCCTGGACGAACTCGGAGTCGAGCCACGGCTTGTAGACGCGCAGGCGCGGGTTGGCCATCAGGCCGTAGCGGTAGAACCGCTCGATGTCGTTGCCCTTGTAGGTGGAGCCGTCGCCCCAGATGTCGACGCCGTCGTCCTTCATGGCACGGACGAGCATGGTGCCGGTCACCGCGCGGCCGAGCGGCGTCGTGTTGAAGTAGGTCTTGCCACCGGAACGGATGTGGAAGGCGCCGGTCTGCAGGGCGACGAGGCCCTCTTCGACCAGGGCGCTCTTCGCGTCGACGAGCCGGGCGATCTCGGCACCGTACTCGTGCGCGCGGCCGGGCACCGCGTCGATGTCGGGCTCGTCGTACTGGCCGATGTCGGCGGTGTACGTGCAGGGGATCGCCCCCTTCTCACGCATCCAGGCAACGGCACAGGAGGTGTCGAGACCTCCGGAGAACGCGATGCCGACTCGTTCGCCGACGGGGAGACTGCTCAGGACCTTGGACACGGGGTCAATCGTACGGGGCGCGCGGAGCGCGGAACCGTCCGGCGCGACGGTTGTGGAGAACGCGGGGCCGGCCGCGGGAACCGATCCGGGGCCACCGGACAATACGGAGCATGAACCAGATCACGGGGGACCGGGCCGACTGGGCCCTGGCCGTCGCCGGGGACGGGCGCGCGGTCGGCAGGGTCTTCGACCGGCACGCACCGCGGCTCCGCCGGCACGTCGCCGGACTCGTCCCCACACCGACCGACGCCGACGACGTCGTGGCGATCGTCTTCCTGGAGGCCTGGCGGAAGCGCGACCGGGTGCGGTTCGTCGACGACTCCATGCTGCCCTGGCTGCTCGTCACGGCGACGAACACCGCGCACAACACGACCCGCGCCGCACGGCGTCACCGGGCCTTCCTCGGCAGGTTCCCGGTGGACGACCCTGCACCGGACCCGGCCGAGGCGTACACCGACGCCGAGGCGGTCGCGGCCCTCCGCGGACTCCCCGTCGCCGACCAGCGGGTCCTGACCCTCTGCGTGCTCGAGGGCCTCGGCGAACGCGAAGCGGCGGTGGCCCTCGGGGTCGCACCCGGGACCGTCAAGTCCCGACTCCACCGGGCGAAGACCCGGCTCCAGCAGCAGTACTCGACCACCGCAGCACCCCTCGGAGGCACCCCGTGAACGACGACCAGATCTCCCCCCGACTCGCCTCGATGCGCGACGCACTCGTCGCCGACGTCGACGCGACGGCCCACCCCGCGCGTCCGCGACGACGACGCCCCACCCGCAGCACGGTCGCCGCGGTCGTGACGGCCTTCGCCGTCGGTGCCGGGCTCACCGGAGGGATCACGGCTGCGGCGCTCCCCGGCGCCACCGCGGACGCCGCACGCGAGGACCTGCTCGCGACGACGACCCGCTACGGGACGGTCGCGGTCAACCACGGATCGATGCTCGGCTCCCCCGCGTTCGCCGTCACCCACGGCGACGCCTCGTTCTCGCTCGGCACGCGGCCGGGAGGAGCCGACCGGGTGACGCTCACGTGGGAGTGCCTCGACCCGGGCACCTTCACGGTCGAGGTCGGCGGGACGACCGTCGCCGACGCCGTCGCGTGCACACCGGGGTCCATGCCGCGGTGGAGCCTCTCCCCGCTGACCGGGTCCGGAGCGGCCGCCGTGTCGGTCTCCGGTGGCGGCGGTGCCCGCTACGCCGTGTGGGCGTCGTGGGCCCGGTCGGCACGGATCGCGCAGCCCTCGACCCAGCAGCAGGCCGCGGTCGCCGACGGGACCGTCACCCTGGCCGAGTACACAGCCGCGTTCGACCGGCTCGCGGCCTGCATGGCGCAGGCGGGGCACCCGATCGGCGACGTGGCGCCGTCGTGGTACGCCGACGGCTCGTGGTCGAGCACGGGCCCCGGCGCCGGCCCGTGGTACATCTGGTCGACGCCGATGGAAGCCCTCGACGTCCTCGACACGCAGTGCGCGCCGCGCGAGTTCGAACAGGTCGACGCGATCTGGCAGGGCGAGCACCCGATCCCGGACGAGGCCGGCTGATCGCGGGGATCGCCGCAGGGACTCGAGCCCTGCGGTGACCTGCGGTGCCCCGTGGTCCCCGTGGTGCCCCTGGAGGGACTCGAACCCCCAACCGTTTCCTTAGGACGGAACTGCTCTTCCATTGAGCTACAGAGGCTGGCCCGACCACTCTAGCGGCGGAACCGGCCCAGGAACGCGTGCAGCTCGTCGACGAACAGGTCGGGCTGCTCGAACGGCGCGAAGTGGCCGCCGCGGTCGAGTTCGTGGTGGAACACCAGGTTCGTGGTGCGCTCGAGCCACTCCCGCGGCGCCCGCACGATGTCGCCGGGGAAGATCGAGAACCCTGACGGCACCTCGACCCTCCGTTCGAGCTGCTCCGCCGGGATCGCCGCGTTCGCGTGGTACATCCGCATCGCCGACCCGATGGTCGCAGTGGCCCAGTACTCGGTCAGCAGCGCCAGGACCTCGTCGCGTGTGTACACCGACCACAGGTCGCCGTCGCAGTCGCTCCACGCCCGGAGCTTCTCGACGATCCAGGCGGCCAGTCCCGCAGGTGAGTCGTTCAGCCCGACGGCGGCGGTCTGCGGCTTGGTCCGGTGCAGCATCGCGTAGGCGCCCTCGGCGGTGCGCCACCGGTCGGTCGCGGCGACGAACTCCCGCTCGGGTCCGGACAGCGTCGCCGGGTCGAGGCCCGGCCAGGCGAGCCCACCGTCGATGCGGTGCACGGCAACGACCCGGTCGGGGTGGTCGAGTGCCAGGTACCGGGCGACGTGCGTGCCGATGTCGCCGCCGGACACCGCGAAGCGCTCGTGGCCGAGCTCCGTCATCAGCGTCGCCCACGTGCCGGCCACCTGCCGGGCGTCGAGCACCTGCGGCGGGGCGTCCGAGAACCCGTACCCCGGCATGTCCGGCACGACGACGTCGTAGCCGGCGTCGACGAGCATCGGCAGCACCTTGCGGTACCGCCACCCGGAGTCCGGCCAGCCGTGCGCGAGCAGGACGGGCAGGGCGTCCGGCTGCGCAGCACGGGCGTGCAGGACGTGGATGCCGATGCCGTCCACGACGACACGGCGCGAGGGCAGTGCGGCGAGCTCGGCGCGGTGTGCGTCGAAGTCGAACCCGTCGGCCCAGTACTCGACGAGCGGGCGCAGGACGTCGAGGTCCACGCCGAGCGACCAACCGGTCCCGGCCGGCGCATCGGGCCAGCGCGTCGCCCGCAACCGCGCGCGCAGGTCGTCGATGGTCGCGTCGTCGATGTGCGGTGTCTCGCCCATGTCGGTGACGCTAGTCAGCGCGACCGACAGACGGACGGGAGGCCCGTGGCGGCGCCGCCACGGGTCTCCCGTCCGCCGCGTGGTGCGCAGCAACGATCGGGTCGACGGACGCGACCCGGCCGTTGCTGCTCACGGAGCGGGCGGCGCCGCTACGCGGCCACGAGGTACTCGTCCCACTCGGACTGCGGGCGCTCGATGCCGCGGACCACCCACGACGCCCCGTGCGGCACCTTCGGGCGGAACCGCAGGTGCCACCCCATCTCCTGGGGCGTGCGGTCGCCCTTCGTGTTGTTGCAGGCGAGGCAGCAGGCGACGAGGTTCTCCCACGAGTCCTGGCCGCCGCGCGACTTCGGCTGCACGTGGTCGATGGTCGTCGCCTGCCGGTCGCAGTAGGCGCAGCGGTTGCCGTCACGGCGCAGGACCCCGCGGCGGGACACCGGGACGAAGCGCGAGTGCGGGATGCGGACGTAGCGGGTGAGGATGATGACGGACGGACGGTCGTAGACCGCGGTGGACCCGGTGACCGGGTGGTCGAGGTCCGCGGCGACGATGGCGGCCTTCTGGTTCATGACCAGTACGAGGGCTCGTCGGAACGAGATCACCGCGAGGGGCTCGTAACCGGCGTTGAGGACGAGAGTGCGCATGGGTTCCCTTCCGACGTGCCTGGACGGCTTCCAGGCGCTGCGGGTGCGTCGGACCGTCGACGACGAACGGGTGACCCCGACCTGCTCACACTCCCCGGAACCACGAAGAGCACCACCCGGATGGGCAGTGCTCTCGTCATGCAGGGGCGTGCTCGTGCACGCAGGCTGTGGTCGACCGTATGTCGACGCGCGCGCGCCGACCCATGGTGCGGGTCGTGCGGAACATCGACATCAGGTCTCCCTGTCCGCGCCGGTACGGACCGGTGCAGCGTCAGGTTAACCCAGAAACCGGCCCGGCACGAGGGTGCACGGACCGGTTCGGGTGGAGTTCACACGCCGGAGGGACGCTGGTCGCTAGATCCCGAAGCGGACGATGTGGTAATCACTCGTCCAGATCGGACGGATCGAGACGGAGCCGCCGGGCTTCGGCGCGTCCATGATCATGCCGTTGCCCATGTAGAAACCGTCGTGCGCCTCGTTGTTGAAGATGACGACGTCGCCGGGCTGGGCCTCGGACTCGGGGATCGTGGTGCCGGCCTGGTCCTGCAGCGGGACCGAGTGCGCCAGGTTGATGCCGTGCTGGGCGTAGACGAACATCACGTAGCCCGAGCAGTCGAAGCCGGACGGGTCGGCGCCGCCGAAGACGTACGGGGTGCCGATGTACTGCTTGGCGGTGGCGACGACGGCCGGCAGCGAGAACGGCGTGTCCGCCGCGGTCGAGCTGGCCACGTAGTCGGCGGCGGACGGGCCGGAGTACGACGCGTACTGCTGGGCGGTCTGCGCACGGGCGTCGGACGTCGCGGCCGACTGCTCCTGCTGCTCGGCGGCCTCGGCAGCTGCGGCTTCGTCGGCGGCCTGCTGCGCCGCTGCCTGGCGGGCTTCCGCGCGGGCGTCGAGCGTGGCGGTCGAGGTGGCCCCGTAGCCGTCGCGGCTCGTGTCGGCCAGGGCGACGGCGTCGGAGACGGAGAGCTCCTGGCTCTGGGTCGCACGGGCCTCGCGCTGGGCGGAGGCGGCGTCGGTGCCGGTGGTCGACTGCGAGGCGGCGAACGCCGGGGCGACCGCGACGGTGCCGAACATGCCGACGGCGACGGTCAGCACGACCGGCGCGAGGAACCGGCGCTTGCGCGACGAGGCGCTCGCCTTGGCGGCGGTCGCGTCGGCCGCGGCCTGCGCGGCTCGGCGGCCGCCGGGGAGCGGGGCGCTGCGGACGGGCACGACCGTGCGGGTCGGTCGGCTGTCGGCCTGACGCAGGGACCGCCGGGTGAGCGGTGCGTCGGTGGCGTTCTCGGTGTTCGTCAGGGTCGCGGCGTTCGTCGGGTTCGCGGGCGTCGGGGCGTCCGCGGCGGAACCGGTCTGCGTCAAGGGTGGGTCTCCGGCGTCTCGTCATCACGCGGCCGTGGGTACCCGGCGACGTGCAACCCCATCCGTTCGTCATCGTTTCCGATCGAGGCAGGAGACGGGTTCGAGACGTCCTGCCACGGGTCTCCACGCCAGGCGCAGCGCGGGGACTCGGACGAGTGTACGCAGGCGTCGTTACCTTGTCGAGACCAAAACGCCCGTTTGTAACGATCCGGTAAAGAAGCCCTGGTCAGGGCCGGAGGATCAGTCCCGCTCGATGTACACGTGCTGCGCGACCTCGACCGGGAGCTCGATGCCGGCGTCCTCGCCGTCGACGCGCACCGCGACGTAGGCCCCGGCGCGCTGCACGCGGGCGAGCCGTCCGGGCATCACGCCGGCGGTGCGGAGCTGGTGGAGGAGCTCCGGCTCGAACTGCACGGGCTCGCCGAGTCGGCGGATCACCCCGGTGGCGACGGCGTCCGTGCCCTCGGTCGCCGCGACGATGTGCTGCACGCCGTCGAGGAACCCGGCGGCGGCCGGCCCGCCGATCTCGGCCAGGCCCGGGATCGGGTTGCCGTAGGGCGACTCGGTCGGGTTGCCGAGCATCTCGAGCAGGCGGACCTCGACCTGCTCGCTCATCACGTGCTCCCACCGGCAGGCCTCGTCGTGGACGAACGCCCAGTCGAGGCCGATGACGTCGGCGAGCAGGCGCTCGGCGAGGCGGTGCTTGCGCATGACGTGGGTCGCCCGGGAGCGGCCCTCGTCGGTGAGCTCGAGGTGCCGGTCGCCGGAGACGACGACCAGGCCGTCGCGCTCCATGCGGGCGATGGTCTGGGAGACCGTCGGACCGGAGTGGCCGAGGCGCTCGGAGATGCGCGCACGCAGCGGCACGATCGCTTCTTCCTCGAGGTCGAGGATCGTGCGCAGGTACATCTCCGTGGTGTCGACGAGATCGGTCACGGTCCGCCTCTCATGTCTGGGCCCAGCGGCCACCACCCTACTTGTTCGACCCGACGGGCACCGAACGACGGCCGTCGTGCGCGGAGCCGACCGCCCGCGCGGCGTCGGGGTGGACCGCTCCACAGCCGCCCCGTCCGGCCGGTGCGGGGGCGTCGCGACGCGGATCGGGCTGGCTAGGATCGGTGCATGGCAGACATCGTCATCCCCGCCGAACTCCTCCCGACCGACGGCCGCTTCGGCTGCGGACCGTCCAAGATCCGCGGCGCGCAGCTCGAGTCCCTCGTGACGCGCGGGGCGACGATCCTCGGCACGTCCCACCGGCAGAAGCCCGTCAAGGACCTGGTCGGCAGCGTCCGCTCCGGGCTCGCCGACCTGTTCTCGCTGCCGGACGGCTACGAGGTCGTGCTCGGCAACGGCGGCTCGACCGCCTTCTGGGACGCCGCGGCCTTCGGGCTCGTCGAGCGCCGCGCCGAGAACCTGTCCTTCGGCGAGTTCGGCTCGAAGTTCGCGAAGGCCGTCGCCGCACCGTGGCTCGAGGCCCCCCACGTCGTCGAGGCCCCCGGTGGCTCGCTCGCCGCGCTCGAGACCGTCGAGGGCGTCGACGTCTACGCGTACCCGCACAACGAGACCTCCACCGGCGTGATGGCCCCCGTGGTCCGCGCCGAGGGCGACCCCGGCGCCCTGACCGTCGTCGACGCGACGAGCGCGGCCGGCGGTGTCGCGTTCGACGTGTCCGCCACCGACGTGTACTACTTCGCGCCGCAGAAGAACTTCGCCTCGGACGGCGGCCTCTGGCTCGCGCTGTTCTCGCCGGCAGCGCTCGAGCGGGTGGAGCGGATCGCCGCCTCGGACCGCTACGTCCCCGAGTTCCTGTCCCTGCAGAACGCCGTCGACAACTCGCGGCTGAACCAGACGCTGAACACCCCGGCCCTGGCCACCCTGCTCATGCTCGATGACCAGGTCCGGTGGATCAACGAGTCCGGCGGCCTGCAGTGGGCCGACACCCGCACGAAGGCATCGTCGTCGACGATCTACGACTGGGCCGAGGCCTCCGACCACGCGACGCCGTTCGTGGCCGACCCGGCCGCACGGTCGCAGGTCGTCGCCACGATCGACCTCGACGAGTCGATCGACGCGAAGGCCGTCGCCGCGACCCTGCGGGCGAACGGCATCGTCGACACCGAGCCCTACCGCAAGCTCGGCCGGAACCAGCTCCGGGTCGCCACCTTCACCGCAATCGACCCCGACGACGTCGCGAAGCTCGTCCGCGCGATCGACTTCACCGTCGACGCACTCGGCTGACGCCCGGCACCCGGACGCCTGCACCACGCGAGCCCGACGACGAACGCCCCACGGATCCCGTGGGGCGTTCGTCGTCGGAGGCGGTGCCGGTCAGTCCCGGTGGTGCTCGGGGTCGACCTCGGCCGGGTCGAGCCGGGCCGTGTCGAGGTCGTCGTCCGGGTCGACCGGGCGGACACGACGCGACCGACGGCGGGCGCCGCGGGACGGAGCGGGCGCCTCCTCGACCTCGTCCTCGTCGCTGTCGCTGTCGCTGTCGCTGTCGTCGAGCGCGTCGACGTCGACCCCCTCGATGTCGTCGTCGTCGGACTCGGCGAGGTCGTCCTCGTCCGCGTCGAACTCGTCGTCATCGTCTTCGTCGTCGTCCTCGTCGGCGTCGTCGTCCGACTCGTCCGCGTCGTCGTCGTACTCCGCGTCGTCGTCGAGGTCGTCGTCCTCGTCCTCGTCCTCGTCCACGTCGTCATCGTCGTCCGACTCGTCGTCGTCCGACTCGTCGTCCGCGTCGCCGGTCTCGTGCTCCTGCGCGGCGCGGTACTCGGCCAGTCGCTCGGACCACGGCACCCACTCCGGCGCGACGAGGGAGCCGTCGCCCGGCATGAGCTCGACCTCGAGCACGGTCGGGTCGTCGTCGCCGACCTTCGCGATGCTGACGGTCCAGCGCCACCCGGGGTACCCCGGCATGCGGTTCGCGAACAGGACGGAGACGACGCCGTCGCCCTCGTCCACGGTGTCGACGACGGCACCGACGCTCGACTCTGGGGTCACCTCGAGCAGCGCGGTCCGCGCCAAGTCCGCGTAATCGGGAAGTACTGCGTCGTTCTCGGTCATGGCGTCACGCCTCCAGCTGGTCTGCGACGTGCCGCAGGATCGCGGCGATCCGGTCGCCGTTCTTCGGGTAGCGCCCGTGGCGCAGGTCGCCACTGATGCGGTCGAGTTCCTTCACCAGGTCCTCGACGATCACGGCCATGTCGTCCGCGGAGCGGCGGGACATGCGGGACAGCGACGGCTGCGGTTCGAGCAGACGGACGGACAGGGCCTGGGAGCCCTTCTTGCCCTGCACCACGCCGTACTCGAGCCGCGAACCCGCCTTGACGGTCGTGACGCCGTCGGGCAGCGACGACGCGTGCAGGAACACCTGGTCGCCGTCGTCTCCGGTGATGAAGCCGAAGCCCTTGTCGTCGTCGTAGAACTTGACCTTGCCGGTGGGCATGCGTGGACTCCTCGAGGTCGTGGTACGGCCGTGGTGCGTCGGATATCCTGGGTCGATGGCCAAGCCGACCCGATCGACCGGGAACCCGCAGGATTCCGCTGAACCCCCGGTGACGTTCAATCGTACCGAACGCGCTCTGGCGTTCATGATCGGTGGGATCATCATCCTCGGCGTGCTCTGCTTCATCGCGATGATCATCATGTGGTTGACCGACTCGGGCGCCCAGGGGTCGATGCCGTGGCCGGTCGTCATGGCGATCCCGCTCGTCGGCTTCCCGATCGCCATGCTCCTGGTGTTCACGCTCCTCGGCATCACCTGGACCCGTCGGGCACGAGCCAACCGGACGGCGCGCTGACGTCCGCCCCGGACGCTGGCACCGGACGATGACGACCACCGCCGACCTGGCCGCCCGACTCCGGGCGATGCCGGACGACGCCCTCGAGCGACTGGTCGCCGCCCGGCGACTGCCTGCCGCCGCACTCGCCGAGACCGGCCCGCAGCGGATCACCGACTTCTTCGACCTCGCCGAGGCGCTCCGCGCCGACGACGCGGTCGACGCCGCCGTCGAGCACCTGCCCCGTGCGACGATCCTCGCGCTGCGCGACGGCGGGGCCCCCGACGCGCTCGGCCCGGCGATCGCGCTCGGCCTCGCCGACCAGGACGGCGCCGTCGACGACGCGGTCGCCGCACGCGTGGCCGCCCACCCCGACCTCACCTCGCTCGACGAGCGGCCGGGAGGCCCGGACCACCCCCGCCCCGCCGCCGACGTCGACGACGCGGCGGCTCCGGAGCGTGCCCGCACGACCGGCGCGGAGCAGGCGTTCTCGACGATGACCGTGCTCGCCGAACTCCTGCGCGCCGTCGACGCCGGCGCCGTGCACGAGCTCGTCAAGGGCGGCATCGGCGCACCGCTCTCGCGGACCCTGGCGGAACGCATCGGCACGGACGCCGAGCTCGTCGCCGGGCGTCTCGCGCTCCTCGAGCGCATCGGCTTCGCCGAGCCCGGCGCCGGCGACTGGACGGTGACCGAGGCCGGTCGCTCCTGGCTCCTCGCCCCCTGGCCGGACCGCTGGGCGACCCTCGTCGCCGCCTGGTCGGCCACCCTCGGCGACGCCGTGCACCAGGTGTTCGCCCTGGCCGACGGCGACCTGCGCGACCCGGTCCCGCTCGGGCGGTGGGCCTACCCCGCCGGCGCACGTTGGCTCGACGCCGCGCTGCTCGAGGCCGTCGGCGATGCCGGCTCCCTCGGGCTGGCGGTCGACGGAGTGCTCACGAGCACGGGCCGGGCACTGCTCGCCGGTGACGCCGCCCCCGCTGCCGACGACCTGCCGGGGACGGTGGAGCAGGTCTACCTGCAGCACGACCTGACCGTGATCGCCCCCGGGCCGCTCGCCCCCGTCGACGACGACGCACTCCGCAGCGTCGCCGTGCTCGAGGCGCCCGGCCTGGCCGCGCGGTACCGGATCTCCGAGGACACCCTGCGGGCGGCGTTCCGCGCCGGACGATCCCGCGAGGACGTGCTCGAACTGCTCGGACGCCTGTCGTCCACCGGGATCCCCCAGCCCCTGGCCTACCTGGTCGACCAGGTGGCCGGCCGCGACGGCAGCATCGTCGTCGACCGGGGCGACGACGGTCTCGGCGCCGTCGTGCGCGGCACGCCGGACCAGCTCGACCTGGTCGGCGTCGACGCGGAGCTGCGCCAGATGGCGTGGGAGCGCAGCGACCTGACGACCCTCGTCACCCGCTACCCGCCGCACGTCGTGCACTCCGCGCTCGAGGACCAGCGCTACCCGGCCGTCCTGGCGACCGCAGCCCGCCCGGTGCGGCACCACGGGCCTCCCGTCCGGCGCAGCCATGCCGGACGCTCGCCGGAGCAGGCGGCGCACGCACTCGTCGAACGGCTCCGGCTGACGACGCAGCGCGGCGACGCCGAGCCGGAGCAGGAGTGGCTCGGACGGCAGATCGACCTCGCCGTGCGCGGACGCACACCGATCCGGCTGACCGTCCGCATGCCGGACGGCGCCGAGCGGTCGTTCTCGATCATGCCGACCTCGGTCGCGGCGGGGCGCGTCCGCGGGCGCGACACGGCCGTCGACGTGGAGCGCACGCTCCCACTGTCGCTCGTCGTGGCGGTCGAGAGCGACGCCTGAGCCGGACCGACACCCGCACGCAGGTCGCGACGGCTAGGCTGGCAGGTCATGAACGGACCGCTGATCGTGCAGAGCGACCGCACCGTGCTCCTCGAGGTCGCACACCCCGACGCCGAGGACGCACGCCACGAGCTCGCGGCCTTCGCCGAACTCGAACGTGCCCCCGAGCACGTGCACACCTACCGCATCACCCGCCTCGGCCTGTGGAACGCCCGCGCCGCCGGACACGACGCCGAGGCGATGATCGACACGCTCGAACGCTTCGCGAAGTTCCCGGTCCCGCAGAGCGTCACCGTCGACATCCGCGACACGGTGTCGCGCTACGGGCGGCTCGTGATCCGGCGCGAGGAGCGTGCGGACGCACCCGTCATCGCGAACTCCCCCGCCGAGGAACTCGAGCGGCTCCCCGTGCTGCTGCTCACCGCCGAGGACCCGGCCGTCCTGGCCGAGGTGATCCGGTCCAAGCGCATCAAGCCGCTGCTCGGTGACATGCGCTCCCCCTCCGAGGTCGAGCTGCAGCCGTGGGCACGCGGGCAGGTCAAGCAGGAGCTCGTGAAGCTCGGCTGGCCGGCCGAGGACCTGGCGGGCTACACGCCGGGCCAGCCGCACCCGATCGACCTCGACACCGCCGAGTGGCACATGCGGCCGTACCAGGAGCAGGCGGTCGACACGTTCTTCGCCCAGGGCTCCGGTGTCGTCGTGCTGCCCTGCGGCGCCGGCAAGACCCTGGTCGGCGCCGGTGCGATGGCGACGGTGAAGGCGACCACGCTCATCCTCGTGACGAACACCGTCTCGGCGCGGCAGTGGCGCAACGAGCTGCTCAAGCGCACCACCCTGGCGCCCGAGGACATCGGCGAGTACTCCGGCAGCGTCAAGGAGATCCGGCCGGTCACCATCGCGACGTACCAGATCCTCACCGCACGGCGGAAGGGCGAGTACACGCACCTGTCACTGCTCGACGCCCTCGACTGGGGCCTCATCGTCTACGACGAGGTGCACCTGCTGCCGGCGCCGGTGTTCAAGCTCACCGCGGACCTGCAGGCCCGCCGTCGGCTCGGGCTGACGGCGACCCTCGTGCGCGAGGACGGCCGCGAGGGCGACGTGTTCTCGCTCATCGGCCCGAAGCGCTACGACGCCCCGTGGAAGGAGATCGAGGCCCAGGGCTACATCTCCCCCGCGGAGTGCTACGAGGTCCGCGTCGACCTGCCGCACCAGGACCGGCTCGAGTACGCGGCGTCCAGCGACGACGAGCGCTACCGGCTGGCGGCGACCTCTCCGGCGAAGACCCCCGTGGTGCGCGAGCTCATCGAGAAGCACCGCGGCGAGCAGATCCTCGTGATCGGGCAGTACATCGACCAGCTCGACGAACTCGCCGCGTCGCTCGACGCCGCCGAGATCACCGGCGCGACGCCCGTCGACGAACGCGAGCGACTGTACGACGCGTTCCGGTCCGGCGAGGTCGACGTGCTCGTCGTGTCGAAGGTCGCGAACTTCTCGATCGACCTGCCCGACGCGACCGTCGCCATCCAGGTGTCCGGCTCCTTCGGATCACGACAGGAAGAGGCACAGCGCCTCGGCCGGTTGCTGCGGCCGAACAAGGACGGCCTGCCCGCGTCGTTCTACACGCTCGTCGCCCGGGACACCGTCGACCAGGACTTCGCCCAGAACCGGCAGCGGTTCCTGGCGGAGCAGGGCTACTCGTACACGATCCTCGACGCGGACCAGGTCCAGACCCCGGTGGGCTGACGCTCGCACCGCTCCCAGGAAACCCCGAGGGAACGGTCAGAAGATAGGACCATGAGCGATGGCCCCAAGATCCTGATCGTCGATGACGAGCCGAACATCCGCGACCTCCTGACGACCTCGCTGCGCTTCGCCGGTTTCGCGGTGCGCGCGGTCGGCAACGGGGCACAGGCGATCTCCGCCGTGCTCGAAGAAGAGCCGGACCTCATCATCCTCGACGTCATGCTGCCCGACATGAACGGCTTCGGCGTCACGAAGCGCCTGCGGTCCTCGGGCTACACCTCGCCGATCCTGTTCCTCACCGCGAAGGACGACACCGAGGACAAGATCACCGGCCTCACCGTCGGCGGCGACGACTACGTCACCAAGCCCTTCTCGCTCGACGAGATCGTCGCCCGCATCAAGGCCATCCTCCGTCGCACCATGAACGACGAAGAGGACGCGATCATCCGCGCCGGCGAGCTCACGATGGACCAGGACACGCACGAGGTCACCATCGGCGACGCGCAGATCGAGCTCTCGCCCACCGAGTTCAAGCTGCTCCGCTACCTCATGCTCAACCCGAACCGCGTGCTGTCGAAGGCGCAGATCCTCGACCACGTGTGGGAGTACGACTTCAACGGCGACGCCGGCATCGTCGAGAGCTACATCTCGTACCTGCGCCGCAAGCTCGACCAGTACTCGGCCGAGCCGATCATCCAGACGAAGCGCGGCTTCGGCTACATGCTGAAGGCTTCGAAGGCCTCGTAGCACCGTCAGGTCTTCACGGCGGGCGTCCGGTTTCACCGGGCGCCCGCTGTCTATCGTTGGGGCAGCATGCACACGCGAATGAGCCACTGGTGGGACGGGATCTCCCTGCGCACCAAGATCACCGGGATCACGGTGCTGCTCGTCGCGCTCGGCCTGCTCGTCGCCGGCCTCGGCACGATGACGGTGCTCTCCACGTACCTCATGCAGCAGCTCGACAATACGGTGAAGCAGACCACCGAGCAGCTCGAGGGCCAGAACATTAGTGACGGCAAGCAGTACTGCCGGTTGTCGATCGTGCTGTCGCAGAGCGCCTACGTGGCGGCCTACGACGCCGACGGCGACCAGATCTGCGAGACCAAGGCCCCGAGCCGCCCGGACATCCGCCAGGCGACGCTCGTGTCGGCCGCGCAGGCCAACCAGCGCGTCTCGCTCTACGACAGCCAGCACAACCACGAGTGGCGCGCGCAGGTGATCCCCGCGTCGCTGCAGAACCAGTCCGACGGCACCACCGAGACCGGCTACGTGCTCATCGCGGTCTCCAGCGCCGGCACCGACGAGACGATCGGCAAGTTCACCGCGATCTTCCTCGGGTTCGGCGCCTCGGTGATCCTGCTCGGCGCCATGCTCACCCGGCTGCTCGTCACCGCGACCTTCGACCCACTGCGCGACGTCGAGGACACCGCCGCCCGCTTCGCCGCGGGCGACTTCAACCAGCGCCTCGAGGCCGACACCCCGAACACCGAGGTCGGTCGACTCAACCGCTCCCTCAACGTCATGCTCGAACGGATCGACTCGGCGTTCGAGGACCGCGAGCGCACCATCGCCCAGATGCGTCGGTTCGTCGGCGACGCCTCGCACGAGCTCCGCACGCCGCTCGTGTCCCTGCGCGGGTACGCCGAGCTCTACCGCATGGGCGCCCTGCGCAAGGAAGAGGACGTCGCCCAGGCGATGGAGCGCATCGAGAAGGAGGCGCAGCGGATGGGTCTCCTCGTGCAGGACCTGCTCCAGCTCGCCCGCATCGACGAGTCGAAGCCGCTCGAGCTCGGCCCGGTCGACCTCGTCGCCATCGCCCGCGACTCCGCCCTCGACACGATGGCGTCCAACCCCGACCGCGAGATCCAGGTCCTCGTCGAGGACGCCCTGACCGGCGAGAGCGTGCCCCAGGCCGTCCGCCCGCTGTCGTCGCTGTCGTCCGGTTCGTCGGACTCGCCGTCCGACACGGGCGAGGTCGCCCCGGCGTCGCCCACCTCGGCGAACACCACCGGGCCGATCGCGTTCTCGCGGCAGACCATCGCGCGCCTCCGCGCCCGCCGCACCCGGGCGATGAACATCGACGCCGGGGCCGCGCCGACCGACGAGACCACGCCGCTGCCCACGGTCGTGCTGCCGAAGCGCCCGCCGATCGTCCTGGCGGAGGAGAACAAGATCCGCCAGATCGTCACGAACCTGATGGGCAACGCCATGCGGTTCACGGCGCACGACGACCCGATCGAGATCGGCATCGGCGTGGACGACGAGCGCGGCATGGCGCACCTCGACGTCATCGACCACGGCGAGGGCATCCCCGCGCAGCTCCGCGACAAGATCTTCCAGCGCTTCTGGCGTGCCGACACCTCGCGCGCGCGGGACACCGGCGGCTCGGGCCTCGGCCTGGCCATCGTGTCCGGCATCGTCGCCGCGCACAACGGCTCCGTCGAGGTCTTCGACACCGAGGGCGGCGGCGCGACCTTCCGCGTCTGGCTCCCCCTGCTGCCGCGCGACGCCGTCTGACGCGCGGGCCGGTGCCGGCGGGCGGCGGCCTTCCCGGCCGACCGGACACAACACCCCGCTCGACTCCGCCGACCGGTCACCTCCTGTCGACTGACGGCGAGCTCATCGACGGCGCGTGACCAGTACGCGGCCGAGCGACAGCGGTTCACGACCGGTGGGCATCACGCGGCCGTGCGAGCCGCGAACGCCTGCCGCAGTCGTTCGAGGAGCACCGAGGGGCGACTCACGTCCGCCGCGGTCGCGTGGATCACCAACCAGTCGTTGACCACGAAGCCGTTGTCTCGTCGCTGGTCGTGTCGGAAGACGTCGCGTTCCCGATGGTGATCACCGTCGTACTCGAGCGCGATCCGGTACTCCGGCCAAGCGAGGTCGACACGGCCGAGGAATCGGCCGTCCGCATCGTGCGCGTCGACGTTCAGCTCTGGTTCCGGGAACCCTGCATCCTCGACGGCCAGGCGCAACCACGTCTCCATCGCGGATTCGGCTCCTACACGGACGCGGTGCAGGGCAGCCCGAGCAACCCGCACGTACCTGCTGCCTGCGACCACTGCCGCGCGGAGGTCGTCGATCGTCGCCAGACCCGACCGTCCGACCAGGTGGTCCCCGACCGCCACGAGGGCACCCACATCGAGACATGCCGAGCACTCGAACCACATCCCCGCGGGTGAACTCACCCGGTACCCCGCGTGCTCGACGACCTCGACACCGGACCGACGATGCGCGATCACTCCCGGACGCCGCATCCGCCCGTCCTCGCCAACGGTGGTCACGTGGACCATCGAGTCGTCGCGGACGCGAGGAGGCAGCGGTGCTCCCCAGAGCGCTGCAGCGGTGGTGTGGCTGAAGTACTGGTCCGGGCGCATGACGAGTGCCACTGCGGCAACGAAGTCTGCGTCGTCCGCTGCAGCACGGACGCCGCGCACCGGAGCCACCAGGTCGCGGCGACGAAGACGCTCCGGGTGGACTCCCTTCGCGAACGCCTCGGATACGGAGAACGAGCGGGTGATGAGGTCCGGCGGCAGCGGGCGAGGACGTGGCATCTCGCAAGCATCGAGCGCGGGCTCGGATCGCGACCGCCTGTCGGATCGGCCTGTGGACGAGGAGCCGAACCGCTCCTCCTGTGAGGGGATCGCTGTCAGCGCCGCGCGGAAGGCGCGAACGCCGAGTGGGCACGAATCGCCGCACGAGCCCTGGCGACCGGGGGCCAGGCGTCGGCAGAGTCGAAGCCTGCCGACACTTCGTGACCACTCGACGAAACTGAGCGGGGCGTCGGGCCGGTTGGCCTCCGCCCGCCCCAGCCCGCCCGCCCCGCACGCGGAAGGGCCCCGCACGCGTCAGCGTGCGGGGCCCTTCCGGTGGGACTGCCTAGAAGTCCATGCCACCCGTGGGGTCGCCGGCCGGCATGGCCGGGGTCTTCTCCGGCTTGTCGGCGACGACGGCCTCGGTGGTCAGGAACAGACCGGCGATCGACGCGGCGTTCTGCAGCGCCGAGCGCGTGACCTTGGCCGGGTCGATGATGCCGGCGGCCACGAGGTCGACGTACTCACCGGTCGCGGCGTTGAGGCCCCAGCCCGACTCGAGCTCGCGCACCTTGGCGGCGACGACACCCGGCTCGAGACCGGCGTTCAGCGCGATCTGCTTGAGCGGCGCGTCGATGGCGACGCGGACGATGTTCGCACCGGTCGCCTCGTCACCCTCGAGGTCGAGGGACTCGAGCGCGACGGCACCGGCCTGGATGAGGGCGACGCCACCACCGGCGACGATGCCCTCTTCGACGGCTGCCTTCGCGTTGCGGACGGCGTCCTCGATGCGGTGCTTGCGCTCCTTGAGCTCGACCTCGGTCGCGGCACCCGCCTTGATGACGGCCACGCCACCGGCGAGCTTCGCGAGGCGCTCCTGGAGCTTCTCGCGGTCGTAGTCGGAGTCGGTCGCCTCGATCTCGGAACGGATCTGACGGACGCGGCCGGCGATCTGCTCCTCGTCACCGGAACCCTCGACGATGGTCGTCTCGTCCTTGGTGATGATGACCTTGCGGGCCTTGCCGAGCAGGTCGAGCGTGGCGTTCTCGAGCTTGAGGCCGACCTCTTCCGAGATGACCTGGCCGCCGGTGAGGATCGCGATGTCCTGCAGCATGGCCTTGCGACGGTCGCCGAAGCCCGGGGCCTTGACGGCGACGGACTTGAAGATGCCGCGGATCTTGTTCACGACGAGCGTGGCCAGGGCCTCGCCGTCGACGTCCTCGGCGATGATGAGGAGCTGCTTGCCCGCCTGGATCACCTTGTCGACGACCGGCAGGAGGTCCTTGATGTTCGAGATCTTCGAGTTGACGATCAGGATGTAGGCGTCCTCGAAGACGGCTTCCTGACGCTCGGGGTCGGTGACGAAGTACTGCGACAGGTAGCCCTTGTCGAAGCGCATGCCCTCGGTGAGCTCGAGCTCGGTGCCGAAGGTGTTCGACTCCTCGACGGTGACGACGCCTTCCTTGCCCACCTTGTCGATGGCCTCGGCGATGAGCGCACCGATGGTCGGGTCGGCAGCCGAGATCGACGCGGTCGCGGCGATCTGGTCCTTGGTCTCGATGTCCTTCGCGTTGGCGAGGAGCTGGTCGGAGACGGCGGCGACGGCCTTCTCGATGCCGCGCTTGAGCGACACGGGGTCGGCACCGGCGGCGACGTTGCGGAGGCCCTCGCGGACGAGCGCCTGGGCGAGGACAGTCGCGGTGGTGGTGCCGTCACCGGCGACGTCGTCGGTCTTCTTGGCGACCTCCTTGACGAGCTCCGCGCCGATCTTCTCGTACGGGTCGTCGAGCTCGATCTCCTTGGCGATGGAGACACCGTCGTTCGTGATCGTGGGGGCGCCCCACTTCTTCTCGAGGACGACGTTGCGGCCGCGCGGGCCGAGCGTCACCTTCACGGCGTCGGCCAGCTGGTTCAGGCCGCGCTCGAGGCCACGGCGGGCCTCCTCGTCGAAAGCAATGATCTTAGCCATGTGGTTTTTCGTCCCTCCCGGACGTCGTCTTGGGGGTCGTGCTGGCACTCAGCGTGAGCGAGTGCCAACGCCGATTCTGGCACTCGCGGGGTGCGAGTGCAACACGATCGGCAGGCCTGTGTCGAGTTCCCAGGACACCGTGCGGCAGGAGCGAGAGGCCGGCACGGCGCGGGCCGCCGGTCCGGGCCCGTGCGCCGCCGATCCGGACCCTCGGGGCGCACACGACGAACGCGCCGCCCCGGAGGGGACGACGCGTTCGCGGTGGTGCTGCTGCCGGTGGTTCAGGCCGGTCGGACCGACTCGGCCTGCGGGCCCTTGGACCCCGTGCCGACGTCGAAGACGACCGCCTGGCCCTCCTCGAGGACCTTGTAGCCCGACATGTCGATGGCCGAGTAGTGCACGAACACGTCCTGACCTCCTCCATCGACGGTGATGAAGCCGAAGCCCTTTTCAGCGTTGAACCACTTCACGGTTCCGTTGGCCATGATCTCTTGCTCCCTGGTACTGCTGTGCGGACGACGTGTTCGCCGTCTGATGGGACTCTGACCGACGCGAGCCGATCAGGCAAGAGGTGTGACGTTGTTTCACCTCGTTTCCCGCAGAAATCAACGAGTTCGAAACACGCCCGTCACACAACCGGGCGGAAAGCGCACCTCAGCCGGCGTAGTCGGCCCCGAGGACGACGCTGACGTCGGCGTTCGGGAAGGCCGACGACTGCTGCACCGCGGTGACCCCGAGCTGCTTCGCGACGCCCTGCGCGACCGCTGCCTGCGCGGCCTGCTGGTAGTAGACGATCGTCGCGGTCGAGCCGGTGGTGCCCGCGTCGCCGGTCGAGGCGACCTGCCACCCGGCACCCGTCAGCGCCGTGCTCGCCCGTGCGGCGAGTCCGCTCGTCGTCGTGCCGTTCAGGACGACGACGGTCGTGGTGCCCTGCTGCGCCGGCGTCGCGGCCGCCGCGCCGCCCGAGGACGACCCGGAGCCGGAGGAACCGGAACCGGACGACGCCGACGCGGACGGCTTCGACGAGGCGGACGGCTTCGCGGTCGCCGAGGCGCTCGTGCTCGGTGCGTCCGAGCCGGGGAACGAGTAGCTGTCGTTGACGAGCGCGAGCACGAGCACGCCGATCCCGACGAGCACGCCGGTGGCCAGGGCGGCCCAGGCGAACACGACCCAGCCGCGGCCGCGACGCTGGACGCCGCGGTGTGCGCCGACCCGGGGGCCGTCCACGACGTCGTCGAACCGGTCTCGGGGGAATCTGGTGCTCATCGTTCCTCTTCACGTCCTTCGGGAGCGGCTCCTGGCGCGACGAAGCTCCGCGCGGCCCGGGCGCCGGTGCGCGCGTGACGGAGCCGCTGCAGCCGGGTGACGAGCTGCGGGTCGTAGGCGAGCGCCGCGGGCGAGTCGATCACACGGTTGAGCACCTGGTAGTAGCGCGCCGCCGACATCTCGAACTCGACCCGGATGTCCGCTTCCTTCGTGCGGTCGTGACGCACCCGCTCGTGCTCGAACGAGAGCACGTGCTTCGCGAGCTCGCTGAGTCCATCAGCGTCGGACCGACCAGCGCTGTGCTGGTCGACCCCGTGCTCGTCGGTGGGACTGGCGGTCACTGCGGTTCCGATCACGAGTCGGCGGGCGGGTCGAGCACATCGTAGGGGCGGAGTGCACCCGCTCCCTGGCACGCCGCTGGACTGTCGCGAACCCCGGTCACAGGTTCGGTGCCCGCAGCCAGCGCACGCGCGTGCCGAACGGGTCGGACACCGCGACGGCGACCCCGTCGAGCGAGGCGGTGGCGAACGCGTCCGGGTCGGCGGGGTCGACGTCCGGCGGAAGCGTCGTGGCCACGTCCGTGAGGATCCCGGTGCGCTCGAGCGCGATCCAGTGCACGCCCCGCTCGCGGATCCGGTCCACGAACCGCTGCCGGCCGGCGCCCGGCACGTACACCAGGGTGCCGGTCGTCAGCACGACCGGTTCGACGTCGTCCGGCAGGGCGTCGAGCGCGCGGTCGAGGTCGCCGGGCAGTGTGCCCCGGATCCGCACGGGAGGCACGGCGAGCGTCGCGCGCGCCGCCTCGCGCATCAGGGCGATCCGGTCCGTCGCCTCGGGCGGGACGGCCTCGACCACCCGGTCGAACGCGCCCGGTGCGGCGAGGTCGATCGGGTTCGGGTCGAGGGCGATCCGCGCGCCGATCCGGATCGGCCTGCTCGCCGGGGCCGGGAGGACCCCGGAGACCTCGGCGACGAGACGGACCGCGGGTTCGTCGACCGCCGTGTGCATCCGCACGACCTCGGTGCGCACCCCGCCGTGGTCGTCGCGCCCCGAGGAGTCGGGGCGCGACGACGGCACCGGGGCGCGGTCCGTCGGCACCCGGGACCCCGACGTCCGGTGGTCGAGCGTCACCCGGTCCGGGATCGAGCACAGCCCCGCCGCCGCGCCGGCGTCGACGAGGCCGAGCGGCCGTTCGGTGGCCGCGGCGAGCGCCGCGAAGAGCGGGACGACGGGCGCGAGCCGCCGCGGGTCGTTGGCCTGCACCGTGGCGGAGGCGAGGGCCGCGACCAGGGCGGGGCGGGCCTCCCGGCCGACGGCGCGCAGCGCACCGGGGTCCGACGGATCCGCACCCAGCCGCCGCGCGACCGCGAAGAACAGCTCCGGCTGGCGCTGCTGCTCGGGGACCTCGGCCAGGAGCGCGACGAGCGCGTCGTCGAGCGACCGGGCCCACGCCGCGTACGACGGGGAGACCGCCTCGATGCGGTCCGCGTACGCGGCGTACCGGTCGCGCGTGTTCACGGGCGGTGCATGCCGACGTGGCGGATGCCGGCCTCGTCGTAGGGCTCGCCGAACCGGACGAAGCCGTGCCGTTCGTACAGGGCGGCGACGTACTCCTGGGCGTGCAGGACGACCGGGTCGCCCTCGTGCTCCGCCAGGACGGCGGCGACGAGCCGGCCGGCGATCCCCCGGCCGCGGTGGTCCGGGGACGTCGCGACCCGGCCGATCACCCAGGCCGGGGGCGTCGTGCCGGGCGGGTGGACCTCGTCCGCCGCCGGACGGATCAGTCGTAGGTACCCAACCGCTTCGGTGTCCGTGCCGAACCACCAGTGCTCGGTGTCGGGTTCGCGGTCGCGGCCGTCGAAGTCCTCGGCGGTCACCCGCTGCTCGAGCGCGAAGACGCGGTTCCGGAGCACGACGATGCCGTACAGTTCGTCCGTCGTCAGACGGGTCCAACGGGCGCGGCGCACGGAATGCTCGGACATCGCGGCGAGTTTACTGAAGTGGTCGGGCGTGGCCAGTGGAACCCGACCGGAAGCAGGAGGAAGCAATGGCATACAACGTCGACAAGTCCGACGCCCAGTGGCGCGAGGAGCTCTCGCCGGACCAGTACGCCGTCCTCCGTCAGGCGGGGACCGAGCGGCCGTGGACGGGTGAACTCCTCGACGAGGAGCGTGCCGGCGTCTACACCTGTGCGGCCTGCGGGGCGGAGCTGTTCAAGAGCGGCACGAAGTTCGACTCCGGCTGCGGCTGGCCGTCGTTCTACGAGTCCGTCGACCCGGACGCCGTGCAGCTCATCGAGGACAAGTCCCTCGGCATGGTCCGCACCGAGGTCCGCTGCGCGAACTGCGGTTCGCACCTGGGCCACGTGTTCCCCGACGGGTTCGGCACCCCCACCGGCGACCGGTACTGCATGAACTCGATCTCGCTGAACTTCTCGGAGAAGACCGAGGCGGCGACCGCCGAGTGAGGCCCCGACGCCCTCACCGGTAGGATGAGCGGCGTCAGCCGGCATGGCGCAATTGGTAGCGCACCGTACTTGTAATACGGGGGTTGCGGGTTCGAGTCCCGCTGCCGGCCCACGAGTCCTCGCTCCGCTGAGCGGAGCTGAGCAACGCAGCGCTGAGCAATGCAGCGCTGAGCAACGCAGCGCGGACGAGACGATGCCCCGGGCGATTCTTCGCCCGGGGCATCGGCGTACGGGACGCGGTTCAGGGGGACGTCCCGCTCGCTGGACTCGGTAACCAGCCGGTCGTGCAACGAGGATGCCCCGCCCGACGGCCCGGGTCCACACCCGGCCCGGTCATCGGCGGGAAACCGCACGATCCGGTCAGCGGCCCCCGGCGATCTTCCGCTCGCGCTGCGCCACGCCCGCGGTGCCGTAGGGGTAGTCGTCGACCCGGGGTGCGCTGGCGTCGGTGAGCCGCGTGAGCTCGTCCTCGGTGAGCACGAGGTCGGCCGCGCCGAGGTTGTCCTCGAGCTGGGACAGCGTCCGGACGCCGAGGATGACGCTCGTCACCGCCGGCCGGGCGAGCAGCCAGGCGAGGGCGACCTGCGACCGCGAGGCGCCGTGGGCGTCGGCGACCGCGGACACCGCGTCGAGGACGGCCCAGGTGCGCTCGTCGCCGTTGCGGGCCTCCCAGGCCTCCATGCCGCGCTGCGGGTTCTCACCGAGGCGGGTCGCCCCGGTCGGGGCCTCGTCGCGCTGGTACTTGCCGGACAGCCAGCCGCCGGCCAGGGGCGACCAGGGCAGCAGTCCGATGCCGGCGTCGAGGCAGGCCGGGACGACCTCGTGCTCGATGTCGCGGACGAGCAGGTTGTACTGCGGCTGCAGCGTCACCGGGGGCGCCCACCCGTGCGCCTTCGCCTCGTACACGGCCTTCGTGACCTGGTAGCCGAGGTAGTTCGAGAAGCCGTACGTGCCGATCTTCCCCGCCGAGACGGCGTCGTCGAGGAAGCGCAGGGTCTCCTCGATCGGCGTGAGGGCGTCCCACGCGTGCATCTGGTACAGGTCGATGTGGTCGACGCCGAGCCGCTCGAGCGAGGCGTCGAGGGCGACCCGCAGGTGCCGCCGGGAGAGCCCGACGTCGTTCGGTCCGTCGCCCTGCGGGAACCGTCCCTTGGTGGCGAGGACGACCTGCGCCGCCTCGGTGGGGTGGGCGGCGAGCCAGCGGCCGATGATCCGCTCGGACTCGTTGCCCGAGTAGACGTCGGCCGTGTCGACGAGGGTGCCGCCGGCCGCCACGAAGGCGTCGAGGATCGCGTGTGAGGTGGGTTCGTCGGCTTCGCTGCCGAACGTCATCGTGCCGAGGGTCAGCGTCGACACCGATGTCCCGCTGTTGCCGAGGAGTCTGTGGTCCATGGCGGGGACGCTACGCGCGGCGCCCTGCGACAGCGAGGACCTGCCAGTACCCCTCAGCCGACCGGCCCGAGGAACGCCACGGCGGCGTCCCGGAACGCCCGCGAGGTGGGTGCGTTGAAGTGGTTGCGTCCGGGGATCTCGGAGAACGAGGCGTGCGGTGCCGCCTCGGCCAGCCGCACGGCGCTGTCCCGGATGCCGTCCTCGCTGCCGGCCGCCAGCAGGATCGGCTGCGCGGGGGCGTTCTCCGGCGTCGGCTCGACGCTGTTGCGCATGCCCTCGACCATGGCCACGAGGGCGCGGAGGTCGTTGCCCTCGACCCCGGCCGCCATCGTCAGGTAGCCGTTCGTCACGCGGTCCTCGACCGGGGTGCCGTCGGCGATGTACGCCTTCGCCTGGTCGACGGCGACGCGGCGCATCGGGTCGGCGTCGGGGATGCCGCCGAGCACCGCGCGGGTGATGCGGTCGGGCAGCCGGTCGGCGGTGTGCCAGCCGACGCGTGCGCCGAGCGAGTACCCGACGAACGCGACGTCGTCGAGCAGGTACGTGTCGATGACGGTCGTGACGTCCGCGACGAGCAGGTCCATAGAGTACGCGTCGGGGTCGTGCGGCTTCGCGCTCGCCCCGTGCCCGCGCTGGTCGAGCGCGACCACGCGGTGGCCGGCGCGCACGAGGTCGCGGGTCCAGCCCGAGGCGTGCCAGTTCAGCAGCGCGCCCGACGCGAAGCCGTGCACCGCGACGACCGCGGGTGCGTCGGGGTCGCCGAAGTCGTACGTGGCGAGCCGGAGCCCGTCGGGGGACATCACGATGCGGGGAGCGGGCGCTGCGGGGACGAGTGACATGTCCCCTCCAGGCTACCGGGGCACTGTGGTGGCCATGGACGGGTACGGAGCCGATCAGATCCGCGCGGCGGAACGCCCGCACCTCGAGGCGGGGGAACCCCTCATGCAGCGTGCTGCCGACGGGCTCGCCCGCGTCGTCGGTGACCTGCTCGACGACCCGGCCGTCCGGCCGGGCGACGGCCCGGGGTCCGTGCTCCTGCTGGTCGGCAGCGGCGACAACGGCGGTGACGCCCTGTTCGCGGGTGCGCGGCTCGCGGCGGACGGGAGGCACGTGGCGGTCGTGCGCGTCGGCTCACGTGTCCACGAGGCGGGCCTGGCAGCGGCGCTGGACGCCGGGGCGCGCCTCCTGGACGACCCCGCCAGCCCCGAGGCGGTCGTGACGGACGCGGCCCTCGAGGCCGACCTCGTGCTCGACGCGGTGCTCGGCATCGGGGTGCGGGGTCCGGCGGCCCTCCGCTCCCCCGCCCGCGAGGTCGTCGACGCGATCCGCGAGCTCGCCCGCGACCAGCGGGCGCCGTTCGTCGTCGCCGTCGACGTGCCGAGCGGGATCGACGTGGACACCGGCAGGATCGCCGACGAGCACGTCCTGCACGCCGACGTCACGGTCACGTTCGGCGGGGTGAAGGCCGGGTTGCTGGTGGGTCCGGCGGCGACGCTGGCCGGGCGCATCGAGCTCGTCGACGTCGGGATCGGTGCCGACCTGGCGGCGGTGGAGCCGCTCGTCCGCACCTGATCCCGCGCCGACCGCGGTCAGTGGCCGCCGGCGTCCACCCCGTGCTCGACGCCGGGGCGCGCCTCGAGCCAGGTGTCCACGAAGTGGCGGTAGTTCGCGGCGATGCGCTGCTCGGCCGCGCCCGTGTCGAGGCCGTGCTGCACGACGTCGTCGAGCGCCGACTCCCAGTTGCTCCGACCGATCGCGAACCCGACGAAGCCGTCGACCGGTGCCGCCGTGCGGAGCCAGTGGTCGAGCTGGTCCTCCGGGGCGTCGCGGCCGAGGACGATGCACTGCACGGCGTCACGGCCGTCGCGGCGAGCGGTGGCGACGACGCGCTCGGCGTCCTCGCGGCGGTCGAGGCCCTCGAGCTTCCAGACGTCGGCCTCGACCCCGCGGTCCTGCAGGTACTCGAGGACGCGGACGACGAGCTCGGGGCGCAGGTCCCGGTCGTAGTCGTCGACCGACGCCTGCTGCTCGTCGGTACCGGGCACGAGCAGCTCGACCAGGAACGGCCGACCGGCGTCCCGCAGGGCGCCGGCGACCGCGGCGAGCCGGTCGGCCTGGTCCGCGCGGCGGTCGGCGTCGAAGTCGGGGTTGTCGCGGACGAGCACCTTCACCCAGTCGGGGTCGAAGGCCTCGACGTGGGCGAGCCAGTCGTCGCCGTACTCGAGTTCGAACCAGTCGCGACCGGAGCGCTCGATCGGCATCGCGAGCTGCAGGCCGGCCTCCTTCGCAAGCCGGGCGACGTCGGCGCCGTAGCGCTCGTCGACGAGCACGCCCGTGCGGTCGCGGGACGCCCCGGCGGCCAGGGCGCCGAGCAGCCCCCGGTACACCAGCTGCTTGCCGGCGCGGACCCGCTCGGCCTCGGACTCGTCGGCGGCCGCACCGGTGTCGGAGCCGTAGGTGTGCTCGAGCAGCGACGAGCGCTGGTCCATGGCGAGCAGGAAGAGGGGGTGGGATTCGTCGAGAACGGGCATGTCCCCATCGTGCTCCGCACCCCCTCGACGGCGTCCTAGTGGGCGCGGTACAGCTCCGGCTCCGGCAGTCCGTGCGCGGCGCGGATGCTGCGCGCGATGCCCTCGATCGCGATGAGCGCGTCGACGACCAGTTCCGGCGTGACCGGGAACGGCATGTTGTGGATCGTCTCGTCCGCGACGGTCGCGGCGTCGGCGACGGCCCGGAGCTCTGTCGTGTCGTCGACGGTCAGGCCGATCTCGGTGAGGGTGTTCGGCAGCCCGACCTTCGTGGTGAAGACGACGAAGTCCTCGATCTCGGCGGCGTCGGCGCCCTCGAGGACGAGCTGGGCGAGCGTGCCGATGTTGACCTTCTGCCCGTGCGCGAGGCCGTGGGTCTGCGGTGCCGCGGTCAGTCCGTTGTGGATGGCGTGCGCGGCGGCGAGCCCGCCGGACTCGAAGCCGAGCCCGGAGAGCAGCGTGTTCGCCTCGACGACCTTCTCGAGCGCGGGCGTGACGACCTTCGCCTTCACGGCCTCGATGGCCTGCAGGGCGTTCTCGTGCAGCAGCTTCCAGGACAGCTCGGCGAGGGCCACGCCCGTCTCGGTCTGCAGCCCGCCGGCCATGGTGTCGGCGTTGGCGCGCTTGGCGGCGCGGGCCTCGACCCAGGTCGCCAGGGCGTCGCCGATGCCCGCGACGAGGAACTGCACGGGGGCGTTCGCGACGAGCTTCGTGTCGATGAGCACGAGGTCGGGGTTGTGCGGGAAGAAGCGGTACTCGAGGAACTCGCCCTCCTCCGAGTAGATGACGGCGAGCGCCGAGGTCGGGGCGTCGGTCGAGGCGGCGGTCGGGACGCTCGCCCACCGGATGCCGGCGAGGTGCCCGGAGGCCTTCGCGGCGTCGATCGCGGACCCGCCGCCCAGCCCGACGATGACGTCGGCCTCGGTGTCGCGGATCTGCGCGACGAGCGCGTCGACCGCCTCGGGGGTGGCGAACCGGCCGAAGCCGACGCGCTCGACGCGCAGGTCGGCGGCCTGGAAGCTCTCGGTGACCGCGGCCTCGACGATGCCCCAGACGACGTCGTCCGCGACGATCAGGGGCCGCCCGCCGATCGGGGCGACGAACTCGCCGACCCGGGTGATCGCGTCCTTGCCCTGGACGTAGCGGGCGGGGCTCATCACGGTGCTGATGGGAGTGGCCATGGTGTGGTTCCTTCCGGTTGTACGACAGGTGTCGGGGTCGCCGACACCTCCGACGGTACGCGGGCACCGGGTGACCCGTACATTCGGGAGCATGACGTTCAACGACGACTCCCGGCTGTCCGGTGGCAAGGTCACGCGACGGGGCCGAGGGGCTGCGATCGGCGGCGGCGCGGTGGGCGTCGGCGCGATCATCGTGTTCCTCATCGCGCAGTTCACCGGTGTGGACCTCACCGGTCTCGTCGACGGCGGCGGCACGACGCAGATCCAGCAGCCGGACCAGTCGGTCGACGCCGCCGCGGAGTGCCGCACCGGGCGCGACGCCAACCTGCAGGTGGAGTGCCGCATGGAGGGCGCCGCCGAGTCGCTCGACGCCTTCTGGACCGCCGAGGCGCGCGACCTCGGGATCACCTACTCGACGCCTGGCTTCGTCCTGTTCACCGACTCCACGAGCACCTCGTGCGGTCAGGCGTCGGCCGCGACGGGGCCGTTCTACTGCCCGCCGGACCGCTCGATCTACCTCGACACCGCGTTCTACGACGACCTGCAGTCGCAGTACGGCTCGTCCGGCGGCCCGCTGGCGCAGATGTACGTCGTCGCGCACGAGTGGGGCCACCACATCCAGCAGCTCCAGGGGTCCTTCGCGAACACCGACCGCTCGGGCACGGGGGCGTCCTCCGGCAGCGTGCGCGTCGAGCTGCAGGCCGACTGCTACGCCGGTGCATGGGTCGGCGACGCCGCGAACACCGAGGACGCCGCCGGCAACACCTTCTTCGAGCCGATCACCCGCGCGCAGATCGACGACGCCCTGTCCGCCGCGAGCGCCGTCGGCGACGACAGCATCCAGGAGCGGTCCTCGGGCCGCGTCGACCCGGACTCCTTCACGCACGGCTCGAGTGCCCAGCGCCAGAAGTGGTTCGTGCAGGGCTACCAGCGGGGCGCCACGGCCTGCGACACCTTCAGCGTCCCCGGCTCGTCCCTGTAGCCCCCTCCCCTGGGCGGGGCGGGGCTCGGGGCTCGGGGGCAGTTCCGCGCGTCGGTGGCCGTTCCGCGCGTGGTGAGTACTTCCGCGCGTAGGCAGCAGGACGTTCCGACCTCCTACGCGCGATCCAGCTTCCTACTACGAGTGCGATGGGAAGGAACGCGCACGCGACGTCCGCACAGACGGCACGCGACGTCCGCACAGACGGACGGGAGGCCCGGTGCCAGCTGGCACCGGGCCTCCCGTCCGTCCCGGACTCGCGTCCGCGCGGTCAGCGCTTGGTCGGTGAGGGGGACGGCGTCCTCGACGCGGACGGCGTCGCCGTCGGCGTCGCCGTTGGCGTCGGCGTCGCGGTGGGCTCCGAGGCGCCGGCCGCCGTCACCACGAAGGTGCGGAAGTCGTCGTTCGTGATCGGCGAGGTGAGCTCGTACTGCTGCCCGTTGACGAGCACCAGAGGCGTCCCCGGGAACTCGGTGATCGACGAACCGGGGATGTCGCCGCCGGCCACCGCGTTCGTGCGCTCGTCGACCCACTTGCTGTAGTCCTGGTCGGCGATGCAGCGCTCGATCGCCCGACGGTCCTGCAGCCCGCTCACCCCGGTGACCACCTTCGTGAGCTCGGCGTCGGTGAGTCCGGCGGTGCCTTCTTCCGGCTGGTTCGCGAAGAGCGCCTTGTTCACGGCGTAGAACCGGTCCGGCGAGTGCTCGGCCACGCAGGCCGCGGCGTTCGCGGCGCGGAGCGAGTACTTCGTGCCCTGCGACCGGTTCGCCAGGATCGCGACCGGGTGGATGTCGACCGTCGCGGCGCCGGAGTCGACGAGGCTCTCGATGTAGTCGCCGTTGGCCTCCTCGAATTGGCCGCAGGTCGGGCAGAGGTAGTCGACGTAGAGCGTGATGCGGACGGTGCCGGCACCGTCCGACGCGGTGGCGCTCGGCGAGGCCGGAGCCGACCCGGACACGGCCTTCATGTCCTGCCCGATCGTGATGCCGCCCTGCGACATCGTCGACGGGCCGGGGCCGGCGGGCTGCACCGAGTCGACGAGGACGAGCGTGACGATCGTCGCGGCCGCGAGCAGCACCACACCGATGCCGATCTGCAGTCCGAGCCGGACGCCACGCTGACGACGCTTCTGCTGGGTGCGGGCACGCTGGGCTCGCTGTCGGGCGGCTTCACGGCGTTCGTTCCGCGCGGCGCGGGCGTCACCCTCGGGGCGGTTGGTCATCGGTGCGTCGTCCTCCTGATCGGCGTCCGCACGGCTCACCCCCGCTCGGCGGACGGACCCGGCGATTGTAGTGGGCCGCTCTGGGAACCACCCAACCAGCCGGGAAACACTGGCGCACCCCGGGGAACTCGTGTTGTATGAACTCCGATGGTCGACGACGACCGTCCGGGGCCCGCACGGGCAACCGCTTCACTCGGATCGTCCGGCACGTACCTGCCGGTGAAGGAAGGATCGAACGCTCATGGCGTCCGTCACCTATGACAAGGCAACCCGTCTCTACCCCGGAGGCAACCGTCCCGCGGTCGACTCCCTCGACCTGGACGTCGCCGACGGCGAGTTCCTCGTCCTCGTCGGCCCGTCGGGCTGCGGCAAGTCCACCTCGCTCCGCATGCTGGCCGGCCTCGAAGAGGTCAACTCCGGCCAGATCCGCATCGGCGACCGCGACGTCACGGACGTCCCGCCGAAGGACCGCGACATCGCGATGGTGTTCCAGAACTACGCGCTGTACCCGCACATGACCGTCGCCGAGAACATGGGCTTCGCGCTCAAGATCGCCGGCGTCGGCAAGGAAGAGCGCGCCACCCGCGTGCAGGAGGCCGCGAAGCTCCTCGACCTCGAGCAGTACCTCGGCCGCAAGCCGAAGGCCCTCTCCGGTGGTCAGCGTCAGCGCGTCGCCATGGGCCGCGCGATCGTCCGTCAGCCGCAGGTGTTCCTCATGGACGAGCCGCTGTCGAACCTCGACGCCAAGCTCCGCGTGCAGACCCGCACCCAGATCGCGTCGCTGCAGCGTCGTCTCGGCGTCACCACGGTCTACGTCACGCACGACCAGACCGAGGCCCTGACGATGGGCGACCGCATCGCGGTGCTCAAGGACGGCATCCTGCAGCAGGTCGGCTCGCCGCGCGACCTGTACGAGAAGCCGAACAACGTCTTCGTCGCCGGCTTCATCGGTTCGCCGGCCATGAACCTCCTGCCGGCCGACGTGGTCGAGGGCGGCATCAAGTTCGGCACGCTCAACCACCCGATCGACCGCGACACGCTCTCGAACGCCCGCGCCGGGAACATCACGGTCGGCATCCGCCCCGAGGACGTCCAGGTGTCGTCCTCCGGCGAGGGCCTGCCCGTCACGGTCGACGTCGTCGAGGAGCTCGGCGCCGACGGCTACCTCTACGGTCACGCCGACGTCAACGGCTCGCGCGTCGACATCGTCGCCCGTGTCGACGGTCGCTCGCACCCCTCGATCGGTGACACGATCGTCGTCACGCCGAAGCAGGGCCACGTGCACGCGTTCGACACCGAGTCGGGCGAGCGTCTCGACGACAAGGCCGTCATCAGCGCGTAGGACCGCAGGGTCACGACCAAGAGGCGCGGTGCCGGACGGCACCGCGCCTCTCCCACGCACCGAACAGGAACCAACCGTGCCCGAGTCGATGTCCATCACCGCCGCCACCGTCGACCCCGGACTGCTCGACCTGCCCTGGGACCTGCCGCTCGCGGACTGGCCGGACGAGACGATCGTCGCGCTGCCGAAGGGCATCTCGCGACACCTCGTGCGCTTCGTGCACCTGGGCGGGTACGTCGCCGCCGTGAAGGAGACGGGCGAGGAGGTCGCCCGTGCCGAGTACGACATGCTCCGGACCCTGCAGCGCATGGACGTGCCGTGCGTCGACCCGGTGGCCGTCATCACGAACCGCGCCGACGCCGAGGGCCAGCCGCTCCACCCGGTGCTCGTCACCCGGCACCTGCGGTTCTCGCTGCCGTACCGGGCGCTGTACTCGCAGACGCTCCGCCCGGAGACCGCCACCCGCCTGGTCGACGCGCTCGCGCTGCTGCTCGTCCGGCTGCACATCATCGGCTTCTACTGGGGTGACGTCTCGCTGTCGAACACGCTGTTCCGCCGCGACGCCGGCTCCTTCGCCGCGTACCTGGTGGACGCCGAGACCGGCAAGCTCTACCCCGGCGGCCTGTCCAACGGGCAGCGCGAGAACGACCTCGAGGTCGCCCGGGTGAACATCGCCGGCGAGCTGCTCGACCTCGAGGCCGGCGGGCGCCTCGACGAGAACGCCGACCCGGTCGACGTGTCGAACCGGATCGTCGCCCAGTACCGGACCCTGTGGAAGGAACTCACCGGCACCGAGCAGTTCGACATCAAGGAGCGGTGGCGCATCAACGACCGCGTCGAACGGCTCAACGAGCTCGGCTTCGACATCGAGGAGCTCTCGATCCACACGACCGAGGGCGGTTCGCAGGTGCGGATCCAGCCGAAGGTCGTCGACGCCGGCCACCACCAGCGCCGTCTGCTGCGCCTGACCGGCCTCGACGCGGGCGAGAACCAGGCACGCCGCCTGCTCAACGACCTCGACTCGTACCGTGCCCGCAACGGCCGTGACGAGCTCGACGAGGAGATGGTGGCGCACGAGTGGGTGTCCCGGGTCTTCGAGCCCGTCGTCCGCTCGATCCCCCGCGACCTGCGCGGGCGCCTCGAGCCGGCGGAGGTCTTCCACGAGCTGCTCGAGCACCGCTGGTTCATGTCCCAGCAGGAGGAACGCTCGGTCTCCCTGCCCGAGGCCACGACCGCCTACATCAACGACGTCCTGCGACACCGCCGTGACGAGCGACTGCTCATCAACCCGCCGACCTCGTCGATGACGCTGCCGATCCCGGTGGTCGACGACGCCGAGGTCGACGCGGACGACTCCGACGACGTCGACGACTGGCGCGCGACCGTCTGAGACGGTCGCCGGTCGGTCACGACACCCCGCCGGGTGGACGCCGACTGGTCGCAGACGGCCGGCAGGGGCGTCTCGCAGCGACGACTCGTGACCACACGGCGGGCACCATCCGACGTGTCCTGACCGTTCGGGGTCGAGAACGCGACCGTCTGGAGGCCCGGCCCACGTCCCGGAGACCGGCGCCGGCCCTCCAGACCGTCACGCCCAGCGCGCACCACCCCGTGAGCAGGAATGGTCGCCTNNGACCATTCCTGCTCACGAAGTGCGTGCGGCTACGCGGAGCGACGGCGCCGCGCGACCTCCCACAGGGTCACGCTCGCGGCGATGCCGGCGTTGAGGGACTCGGTCGCGCTCGAGATCGGGATCGACACGATCGCGTCGCAGGTCTCGGTGACCAGGCGCGACAGGCCCTTGCCCTCGGAGCCGACGACGATGACGATCGGCCGGTCGGCGAGCTCGAGGGCGTCGAGCTCGACGTCGCCGTCGCCGTCCAGACCGAGGACGAACAGGCCCATGGACTTGAGCGACTTGAGGGTCTGCGTCAGGTTCGGAGCCATCGCGACGGGCGTGCGGGCGGCGGCACCGGCCGAAGTCTTCCACGCCGACGCCGTCACGCCGACCGAGCGGCGCTGCGGCACGATGACGCCGTGCCCGCCGAAGGCCGCGGTCGAGCGGATGATGGCACCGAGGTTGCGCGGGTCGGTGATGCCGTCGAGCGCCACCATGAGCGGGACCTGGTCGCGGGCGAACGCCTGCTCGGCGATGTCCTCGGCGACCGCGTACTGGTACGCCGGCACCTTGAGCGCGACGCCCTGGTGCACGCTGTCGTGCCCGGTGATGCGGTCGAGCTCCGGGCGCATGATCTCCATGATCGCCACACCGCGGTGGTTGGCGAGCGCGAGGATCTCCTTGACGCGGTCGTCGACCTCGATGCGGGACGCGATGTAGAGCGTCGTCGACGGGGTCTTCGTGCGGAGCGCCTCGAGCACGGAGTTGCGGCCGGTCACGAGCTCGGAGTCGTCGGTCTTCCGCGCCGGCGGGCGGGTGCGGCTCTGCGGCGTCGACGAGGCGCCGTGACGCCCCTTCGCTGCCTCGAACCGGTCCTTCGCGGCCTTGCGCTTGCCGGCGGGGTGGTACGGCCGGTCCTCGGCCTTCGGGGTCGGCTTGCGGCCCTCGAGCGCCTGCGCGCCCTGGCCGCCGGAGCCGACCTGCTTGTTGCCCTTGCGGCCGGAACGGACGGCACCGGGCCGGCCCTTCTTGTTGCCCGAGACGTTCTTCATGCGTAGCTCCTGTTCGGCACTGCCGTGTTCAGGCGATGCTCCAGCGTGTTCCGGACGGTGTGTCCTCGATCGTGATGCCCGCGGCCGCGAGGTCGTCGCGGACTCGGTCGGCCGCGGTGAAGTCCCGTGCTGCCCTGGCGTCCGCGCGCTCCTGCACGAGGCGTTCGACGAGGGCGGCGAGCGGGCCGGCCGAGGCGTCCTGGCCGGTGCCCGACCAGTGGGCGGCCCGCGGGTCGATGCCGAGGACCTCGACCATCGCGGCCACCTGATGGTACGCGACCCCGAGGGATTCCGCATCGCCGGAGTCCAGGGCGGCGTTGCCGGCGCGGACCGTCTCGTGCAGCACGGCGAGTGCCTGCGGGACCGCCAGGTCGTCGTCCATCGCCGCCGCGAAGGCGTCCGGCACGGCCGGGGCGTCGGTGAGGTGCACGCCCTCGAGCCGGGGTTCGGCGCGGGACAGGAAGCCGTCGATGCGGTCGTACGCCGCCTCGGCCTCGGCGAGGGACCCCTCGTGGTGGTCGATCGACGAGCGGTAGTGCGCGGCGCCGAGGAAGTACCGCACGACCGCGGGCCGTGCCGCCGCCAGGAAGTCCGCGGCGAAGATCGAGTTGCCGAGCGACTTCGACATCTTCTGCCCGTCGACGGTCACCAGGCCGTTGTGCAACCAGTACGAGGCGAACGGGTCGCCCGCCGCGGTCGACTGCGCGAGCTCGTTCTCGTGGTGCGGGAAGCGCAGGTCGAGTCCGCCGCCGTGGATGTCGAACGCCGGGCCGAGGTAGCGGCGGGACATCGCGGAGCACTCGATGTGCCAGCCGGGACGGCCGGGCCCCCAGGGCGAGTCCCACGACGCGGTCGCCGGCTCACCGGGCTTCGAGCCCTTCCAGAGCGCGAAGTCGCGGGCGTCGCGCTTGCCGCGGGGGTCGGCGTCGGCGGCGTCGACCATGTCCTCGCGGCGCTGCCGGGTGAGCACGCCGTAGTCGGCCCAGCTGCCGGTGTCGAAGTAGACGTCGCCGGACCCGTCGGCCGCCACGTACGCGTGCCCGCGTTCGACCAGGCGCTCGATGATGTCGTGCATCTGCGGGACGCTCGCGGTCGCCCGCGGCTCGTACGTCGGGGGCAGGATGCCGAGGGCGGCGTACGCGGCCGTGAACTCCAGCTCGACGCGGTAGGCGCGGGCGAACCACTCCTCGTCGGTGCCGGCGGCCAGGTCGAGGACCTTGTCGTCGATGTCGGTGACGTTGCGCACCAGGGTCACACGGTGGCCACGGTACGTCAGCCAGCGGCGCCAGATGTCGTAGACCAGTGCCGAGCGGAGGTGCCCGATGTGCGGCGACGACTGCACCGTCGGACCGCAGACGTACATGCTCACCCGTCCGTCGACCAGCGGGACGAGGTCGACCACGGCTGCGGCGCGGGAGTCGTAGAGGCGAACGGTCACGATCCCAGCCTAGGACGTCAGGCCCGCCGGACGACGGCGGTCGCGATCGCCGCGAGTCCTTCGCCCCGACCCGTGAAGCCGAGACCGTCCGTGGTGGTGCCGGACACCGCGACCGGCGCACCGACCACGGCCGACAGGGCGTCCTGCATCTCGGTCCGTCGTGCACCGATGCGCGGGCGGTTCCCGATCACCTGCACCGTGACGGACACGGGGACGAGGTCCGCGGACGCCAGCATCGCGACCGCGCCGCGGACGAAGACGTCGCCCGCGGCACCTGCGTACTGCGGATCCGACGTGCCGAAGGTCCCACCGATGTCGCCGAGGCCGCCGGCCGACAGCAGGGCGTCGCACACGGCGTGCGCCACGGCGTCGCCGTCGCTGTGCCCGGACAGCCCCGGTTCGCCGGGGAAGTCGAGCAGGCCGACCCGGCACGGCGACGCGGCGTCGAACGCGTGCACGTCGACGCCGAGGCCGACCCGGGTGTCGGCAGGTGCCGCGGAGCGGGCCCGCACGATCGACTCGGCACGGCCGAGGTCCCACGGCGTCGTGATCTTGAAGGCGTCGGCGTCGCCCGGGACGGACCGGACCGTGCGACCTGCGGCCCGGAACACGCCGGCGTCGTCGGTCTCGGAACGCTCGGACGCGGCGTAGGCCTGCCGGAGCGCACCGAGCGGGAACCCCTGCGGCGTCTGCACGGCGACGAGCGCGGACCGGTCGACGGTCTCGACGACGAGGTCCCCGTCGACGCGCTTGACGGTGTCGACGACCGGCAGTGCGGGGACGAACCCGGCTCCGGAGCCGTCGCGCACGGAACCGGCGACTGCGTCGAACACCCGGTCGAACTGGCTGGCGGGCGTCAGGCAGCGGGCCGCGTCGTGCACGAGGACCGTCTCGACGGAGTCGGGCAGCGCGGCGAGGCCGGCCTGCACCGAGCCGTGCCGGTCGGCGCCCCCGGCGACCACCGCCGTGTACGCCCCGGCAGCCCCCGCGACCGCGGCGACCAGCTGGCGGCAGTCGTCGAGCAGTGCCGCCGGCGCGACCACGACGACGAGCGTCGGCGTCGCCAGGGCGAAGAGGGGCTCGATCGCCCGCGCGAGCATGAGCGTGCCGGCGACGGGGACGAACGCCTTCGCGGTGCCGATGCCGAGCCGGGTGCCGGACCCCGCCGCAACGACGACGACCGCCCGGTCCACCCCTGCGGGGAACCGTGCGGTCGTCGTCCGTGCTGTCGCGTTCAGTGGCTCAGGAGGCCAGGACCTCGTCGAGGACGGTCGATGCCTTGTCCTCGTCGGTCTTCTCGGCCAGCGCGAGCTCGGAGATCAGGATCTGCCGGGCCTTCGCCAGCATCCGCTTCTCGCCCGCGGAGAGTCCGCGGTCCTGGTCGCGTCGCCAGAGGTCGCGGACGACCTCGGACACCTTGATGACGTCACCGGAAGCGAGCTTCTCGAGGTTCGCCTTGTACCGGCGCGACCAGTTGGTGGGTTCCTCGGTGAACGGCGCCCGGAGGACCTCGAACACCTTGTCGAGTCCTTCCTTGCCGATCACGTCGCGGACGCCGACCAGGTCGACGTTGTCCGCCGGGACCTCGATCGTCAGGTCACCCTGCGTGACCCGCAGTTTCAGGTAGACCTTTTCCTCACCCTTGATGACGCGCGTCTTGACTTCAGAGATGGTTGCCGCCCCGTGGTGGGGGTAGACGACGGTCTCGCCGACCTCGAATTGCATGTATCAGGCTCCGTTCCCAGACTTCCAGTTTACCACAAGGGCGTTTCGGGTAAGGGGACCCTCAGCACGACGCCCACCCGTCGATCGGTAGGATGGTGCGGGACCGTCCGGTCCTCATCGTGACTTACGGAGGAATCTCTTGCGAGCTCGGGTACTCGTGTCCGTCGCCGTTGCGGCAACCATCGCGCTCGGCGCCACCGGCTGCGAGTTCATGTCGCCCGCGCACACCGTCGACATCAAGCAGATCACGGACGGCGTCAACGTCTCGACCGGCAAGGTGGACGTGCGCAACGCCCTCCTCATCTCGGACGACGGCACGGCCGCGCGCTTCGTCGGCACGCTCGTGAACAACGACGAGCGCGACGCGATCACCGTCTCGGTGGAGATCGGTGGCGACACCGAGACCGTCCTCGTGCCGGCGAACGCGCACGTCGACCTGGCGAACGACTCGCAGCACGCGACGCTCGACTTCGACAGCGCCGACGCCGAGCCGGGCTCGCTGGCGAAGGTGTACTTCTCCTACCCCGACACCGAGGGCGTCTCGGCGAACGTCCCGGTGCTCTCCTCCGCGCAGGAGGAGTACGCGACCCTCACCCCCACCTCGACGCCCACCGGTGCGGTCACCCTGCCGGCCGAGACCCCGTCGGCCACGCCGACGGACGAGCCCTCCGGCGACTGACGCCGTGCGCGTCGCCTCGGCGTCGCTGCGCACCGCACGGGCAGGAGGCCCGGTGCGAGTCC
>NZ_MJGU01000025.1:0-36087 GCF_001864985.1 Curtobacterium sp. MMLR14_006
CGCGGCGGCCGCGGCGGCGCGGTTCGCACAACCGAGGTCACCCCGAACCGCGGGATCGCGCGGCGCGGGGTCGTTCCGGTCGTGCGAGCGGCGCTCGCTCCGGGTGCCGGTCCGAGCGGCCCGTGCCGGGCGGCCAGGCGCGCGGAGCATGCCACGTGTGCGCCGCCACGGTCGGGTCGTCAGACGATCGTCCAACGTCCGGCCGGATCACGTGCATCCCGGCCGGAGCCGACGCAAGCTGGTTCCTGTCCGAGCAAGACGACCCACACGGGTCACCGATGCAGAGATGGGAACACGATCATGAACTCGTTCAAGTCCAAGTCCGTCAAGCTCTTCGCCGGCACCGCCCTCAGCGGCGCGGTCATCGCAGGCGCCCTCGTCGCCGCTCCCGCCCAGGCCGTGGAGCCGGCACCGGCGCCGAGCTCCTCCACCGCCGACCTCGGCGGGAACGTCAACGTCAACCTCGACCCGGTGGCGCTCGTCAACGCCATCAAGGACGCGGTCAACGACCAGGGCGACCGGGGCGGTGCCGTGCAGGCCGCACTCGACGTCGGCTACTGGAACGCCGGCAACCCGGACCGCCTCACCGTCGCGGTGGTCAACAAGAACCAGGACATCACGGTCGAGGGCGACGTCGCCGACGCCCAGTCGATCGACATCAAGGGCGGCAACTACGTCATCTACTGGTTCAAGGGAGCCGGCCGGATCACCAACAACGGTGACGGCGGCTGGCTGAACTGGGGTGCGTTCGGCAACATCGAGCGCATCGACAACGTCATCAGCGTCAACGGCGGCTGACCCGTCGCGCACGACGTCCGGCCCCTGGGACCCCGGTCTCAGGGGCCGTCGTCGTGCGCGTTGGTCCCCGGGCCGAGCGCCGGCGGCCAGACGGCGTCCGGACGCTCCGAGCACCGCGAGCGGATCCACCCCTTCACGAAGGCGATCGACACCAGCGCGGTCCGGTTCGGCGCCTTCCACGTCCGCATGAGCCGTCCGAGGTGCCACGCCACCGCCTGCCGGCTGTACGAGGTCTCGCGCGCGATCGCGTCGTTCGACAGACCGTGGGCCGCGAGCGCCAGCATCCGCTCCTCGGTGTCGTCGAGCCCAGGTGCCTCGGCGACCAGGTCGATCTCCCCCGTCGTCACCGTCGCCGACGCATCGGCCGCGGCCCGTCGACGCTGGTGCGACCAGGACTCGGCCCAGCACGAGCCGAGCTCGTGGGCCACCAGCGACGCCCGGCTCATCGCGAGCATGGTCCGCGCGGCACGGTCCGCCGTGGCCGCGTGGTCGCGCGTCGCCGTGTGCATGACGAGGGCGAAGACCCGGATCGCGGGCAGCGCCCCGCGGAGCACCACCGAGACGTCCACCCGCGGGTCCTCGGCCCGTGCGGCGGCGACCTCGCGCAGCCGTGCCAGGCAGTCACGGTCGACGGGCTCACCGCGCTCGACGGCCCGCAGCGCCGCCGGCAGCACGATCGGGACGATCTCGGCGTACCGCTGCCGGAGCCAGTCGTGGCCGTCCGGCCGGATGCCGTGCAGCGGTGGTGCGAGCAGGAGCGCCTCGAACTCGGCGCACCGCTCGTCGAGCGACAGCCCCAGCAGCTCCCCCGGGAGCAGCATGGCCGATCGGTGTGCGTCATCGCGCTCGGTCGTCATCGTGCGTCGAACGTATCCGTGCAACACGTGTCGTGTTCGCTCGTTCACCAGGAGTTCGCCGCGGCGGGGTGCGGCGGGCGGCGGCGGACGGCCGGGCCGGCTGGTCGGATCGTCGGCTCGCACAACCACAGTGGTGCCGAACCGCCCCGATCCGTGGCGCCGTCGCACTTCGATCGTGCGAACCGTCCTCGCACCGGCCGACGGCGTCGGCCCCACGCCGGTCGCCGACCCCGCGCCGGACCGCCGCGCCGCACCCGCACCGACCGCCCACCGCCCGGCGCGAACACCCGCGCCGCACCCGACCTGCGCCCCGCCCACGCCCCGCACGCCACCCGTCCGGCCGGTCTGTTGCGGCCGCGGTATACCAAGCCGTAGCATCGCCCTACCGCACCACCACCCCACAGGGCCCGACTGCCACCACCGGTCTGCCCGCGGCGAGCGCTCCACCGATGCAGCCCGCGCCGTCCGCTGCCGGCAACGCCCCTCTGGACCCTCCCGTGAACCCCACCTCCTTCGGTCTCTACGACCCTGCCCGCGAGTCGAGCGACTGCGGCGTCGGTTTCATCACCCGTCTCGACGGGACGCCGAGCCACGACGTCATCCGCAAGGGCGACGAAGCGCTCTGCTCGATCCCGCACCGCGGCGGCAAGTCCGCCGAGGGCGTCGGCGACGGCGCGGGTGTCAGCATCGACCTGTCGGTGGAGTTCTTCAGCGCGATCACCGGCGAGCAGCTCTGCGCGGGCCACTTCGGCGTCGCGAACTGCTTCGTGCCGAGCGGCGCAGGCACGACGGCGGACGCCGACCGCGCCCGTGCGCAGCAGACCGTCACGGACGCCATCGAACAGCAGGGCTTCGAGCTGCTGCTCGTCCGTCACGTCCCCGTCGACCACTCGGTCGCCCGGCCCGAGGCCGAGCAGTACCAGCTGCCGATCGTGCAGTGGGTGTTCCGCGCGCCGGAGTCGTGGGAGCGCACCGAGGTCGACGCCGCCGCGAACCGCGCCCTGCTCGCGATCGAGGCGGTGTCCTACGGCGAGGCCGCGGCTGCGCACGCCGACCACGCCGCCCTGTACCCGCTGTCGCTCAGCGCGCGGACCCAGATCCTCAAGGGCCGGCTGAACTCCGGCGAGGTGATCGGGTACTTCACCGACCTGCGCGACCCCCGGCACTCGGTGCGGACGCTGTACTTCCACACCCGGTTCTCGACGAACACCGAGCCGCACCCGACGATGGCGCAGCCGTTCCGCCTGATGGCGCACAACGGCGAGCTGAACACCGACCGGAAGAACCGCCTGTCGGACGAGGCGCTCGCGCGTGCCCGCACCCGGAGCATCGTGCGTCCGCCCGGGCAGTCGGACTCGAGCCGGCTCGACCAGACCCTGCAGAGCCGTGTCTTCGACGACGGGCTCGAGATCGTCGAGGCCGTGGTGTCGCTCATGCCGCCGGCGTGGGAGAACGACCGCTCGCTGACTCCGGACGTCCGGGACATGCTCGAGTACTTCTCGCTGTACGAGGAGAAGAACGACGGCCCCGCCGCCGTGATCTTCAGCGACGGCGACGTCGTCGGCGCGCGCCTGGACCGGCTGGGGCTGCGCCCGCTGCGCACCACCGAGACGGCCGAGTACCTGATGGTGGCGTCCGAGGCCGGCCAGGTGGAGTTCCCCGCGGACGAGGTCGTGCACCGCGGCCGCATCGAGGCCGGCGGCATGCTCGTCGTCGACCACCGCACCGGGGCCCGCATGCGCACGGACGAGGTGCTGCGCATGCTCGCGGCCCGCCGTGACTACGGCACGCTGCTCGACGCCGCGCGTGTGCACCTCGACGACCTGCCCGCGCCCGCCTACGACCGCACCAGGAACACCCTGGGCTACGAGGGCGACCTGTCGCTCGCGGGCCGGTACGTGGCGTACTCGCTGAACCAGGAGAGCTTCCGGTTCATGCTCGACCCGATGCTGCAGAACGGGTCGGAGCGCATCTCGGCGATGGGCTACGGCAACGCGATCAACGCCCTGAGCGACACCGAGGGCGGCATGGCGAAGTACTTCTCGCAGCGCTTCGCCCAGGTGACGAACCCGCCGCTCGACTCGATCCGCGAGGCCGACGGCATGTCGATGCGCGTCGCACTGGGCGCGAAACCGGACGGTACGGGTTCGACGAGCCGGCAGCTCGTCGTGGAGTCGCCGATCCTCGGCCACCTCGACATGGTGCGGCTGCGCGACCAGGACGTCGTGCCGCTCGAGCGCTTCGACATGCTCTACGTGCCGGTGCCCGACGACGAGCAGGCGAACGCCGACGCGGTGCGCGGCGCGCTGGACGCCCTGTGCGACGCGATCGAGGCGTTCGCGGCGACGACCGGCGGCATCGCCGTGGTCAGCGACCGCGCGGTGTCGTCGACCCGTGCGCCCCTCCCCGTGATCCTGGCCGTGGCCGCCGTCAACCAGCGGCTCATCGAGACCGGTCTGCGCCTGCGGGTGTCCGTCGTCGCGGAGAGCGGTCAGCTGCCGTCGTCACACCACGTCGCGACCGCGCTCGGCTTCGGCGCCGCCGCCGTGTACAGCTTGAGCGCCCGGCTGCGTGCGGAGGAGAAGTACCCCGCCGCACCCGCACCCGCCGGCGAGCTGACCGCGACCGACCTGGCGCTCAAGCGGTTCCGCAAGGCCGCCGAGAAGGCCCTGGCGAAGACCATGGGCCGGGTCGGCCTGTGCACCGCCGAGAGCTACATCGGTGGCGAGTTCTTCGAGCCGAACTACCTCGACACCGGCGACGACGTGCTCGCGCGGATCTTCCCGCACATGCAGGCCCCGGTCGGCGGCGTCGGCTTCGCGCGCATCGCCCAGGCGGCGACGGACTGGCACGAGCGTGCCCGGTCGGTCGCGTCCGAGGGCCAGGTCCCGCTGCTCGGGCTGTTCAAGGAACGCTCCGACGGCGCCGGCCACTCGTTCGGCGTCGCGAGCGTGCGCGGGTTCGGCGGCATGACCGAGGAGCGTCCGGCCTTCGAGCGCTCCGGCGACTCGGACGCGCTGCGCCTGCTCACGCTCGGTCAGCTCGACGACTCGTTCGGCATCACCGACGCCGCGTACCGCAACACCGGCTACGACCGCCTCAGCGACGCCGAGATCGACCAGCACCGGATCACGCCGGGCTACGTCACGTTCCTGCAGACCACGCACGACGAGCGGTCGCGCCGTCCCGCTGCGCTCCGCGACGTGCTCGCGCTGCCCGCGGACGTCACGGGCATCGACACGGCGGAGGACTTCGCCCGCGAGCTCGGTCGCTTCTCGACGAGCGGCAACGCCAGCGTCACCGTGCGCGGGCTCTCCGGCTCGCGTCCGGCGTCCCCCGACGGTCTCCCGGGAGGCACGGCTCGCTTCTGCCTGGAGCTCACCTCGACGGGACCCACGGGCGCACTGCGCCACCAGGCCCTCGCGGACGGCCTCGCGCTGCTCCACCCGGGGCAGATCGACGTCGACGCCGTCGACGACACCCAGGTGACGCTCCGCGCCACCGGTGCGGCCGTCGCGCTGCTCGCGTTGCTGCAGAGCGCCCCTGCGAGCGTCGAGCTCGACGAGGTCCAGCCGGCCCACGAGATCACCCGGACCCTGGCGTCCGGTGCGATGAGCCACGGTGCCCTCGTCGCCACCGCCCACGAGGCCGTCGCGCACGGCACGAACATGGTCGGCGGCATGTCGAACAGCGGTGAGGGCGGCGAGCACCACTCCCGCTACGGCACGATCCGCGGCTCGCGCATCAAGCAGTTCGCCTCGGGCCGGTTCGGCATCTGGGCGGGCTACCTCGCCGACCCGATGCTCGAGGAGCTCGAGATCAAGATCGGCCAGGGCGCGAAGCCCGGCGAGGGCGGGCAGCTGCCCGCGCCCAAGGTCACGGTGGACATCGCCGCGGCCCGCGGTGGGACGCCCGGCGTCGAGCTCATCTCGCCGCCGCCGCACCACGACACGTACTCGATCGAGGACCTCGCGCAGCTCATCCACGACTGCAAGGCCGCCCGCGTCCGGGTGGTCGTGAAGCTCGTGTCGTCCGAGGGCATCGGCACCATCGCGGTCGGCGTCGCGAAGGCCGGCGCGGACGTCATCAACGTCGCCGGCAACACCGGCGGCACCGGCGCCGCGGCCGTCACGAGCCTGAAGTACGCCGGACGCTCCGCGGAGATCGGCGTGGCCGAGGTGCACCAGGCCCTCGTCGCGAACGGCCTGCGCCAGAAGGTCACGCTCCGCTGCTCGGGTGCGCACCAGACCGGCAGCGACGTCGTCACGAGCGCCCTGCTCGGCGGGGACTCATTCGAGTTCGGCACCACCGCGCTCATGATGCTCGGCTGCGTGATGGCGAAGAACTGCAACGTGAAGTGCCCGGCGGGCCTCACCACGAACGCCGAGGCGTTCGAGGGCGACCCCCGCGCGCTCGCGCAGTACCTGCTCAACATCGCCCACGACGTGCGGCAGATCCTGGCCCGTCTCGGTCTGCGCTCCCTGCGCGAGGCCCGCGGGCGCACCGACCTGCTGCAGCTCCTCGACCACCCGGCGAGCGTCGGCCGGCTCGACGCCCGTGCCCTGCTCGCCCAGGTGCCCGAGAAGGTCGTCACCGACCCGGAGTACCTCGAGAAGGACTACCGCACCGACGACGCGCTCATCGAGCGCGTCCGGGCGGCGCTGGTCGACGGGCACGAGCACGCCGTCCTGATCGACGACGTGGTCCTCGGCAACGCGGACAAGTCGGTCGGCGGCCAGCTCGGCATCGACGTCGAGCGCCTGCTCAACCACGAGCTGCGCGACGTCGACCTGTCGGCCCGTCCGGCGATCGCCACCGACGACCGCGGCCGCCGCCGGCTCGTCGACGGCGCGGTCACGATCCACACGCACGGCTCGGCCGGGCAGTCGTACGGCGTCTTCACCAACGACGGCATCGTGCTCGAGCACACCGGCACCGCCAACGACGGCGTCGGCAAGAGCCAGAGCGGGGGCCGGATCGTCGTCCGCGCGCCCGGCGGCGGCAGCGCCGAGCAGGGCGGCAACGTGCTCGTCGGCAACTTCGCGCTGTTCGGCGCGACCGGCGGCCGCACCTTCGTGCAGGGCGAGGCCGGCGACCGGTTCGCCGTCCGGAACTCCGGGGCCACCGCGGTGGTCGAGGGCGTCGGCGACTTCGGCTGCGAGTACATGACCGGCGGTGCCGTGTTCAACCTCGGCGCCTTCGGCAAGGGCCTCGGCAACGGGATGTCCGGCGGCTTCCTGTACCAGTACGACCCGACCGGCCAGGTCGCCGAGCGCGCCAGCACGGACTCGCTCCTGGTGTTCCCCGTCACCGACACCGAGCGTGGCGCGTTCCACGAGGACGCCGCCCGCCTGCTGCTCGAGTGGCACCTCGAGGCGACCGGCTCGGCCCTCGCCGAGCGACTGCTCGCCGCGTGGGCGACCACCCGCGGGCACGTGTACGTCGGCATGCCGCGGGCACTCCTGCTCAGCCAGGACGCGGACGCGATCCTCGCCGCCGCGACCCGACCGGAGCTGCTCGACGAACTCGCGGCCTCCGTCGCGACGGACAAGCTCCGCGCCTTCAAGGTCGACTACCGCGACCAGCGCACCGTGCTCGACGGCCGCGCGCCCGCCCTCGGCGACCAGGGCGAGGACATGTTCTCGCTCCTGGCGTCGTACACCGTGCTCGGCGTCGCCCAGGACGTGGCGCAGGAGCGGGTGCCCGGTGCCGGCGCCGGTGACCCGCGGGTGACCGAGGCGGTGCGGAACCTGGTGCTGACCGAGGACTTCGCCGTCAAGCAGCGCGTCGTGAAGTACCTGCGCGGCACGTTCGACCGGTTCGCCGACGACGAGCTCGCGACGCTCATCGCGGTCAAGCGGCTCGACGACTCCAAGCGCGCCCTCACGCAGCGGAACAACCGCAGCATGGACGCGCCCGGCACGACAGGGTGGATCATGCACCAGAACGCGAAGAACGCCGGCCGGCTGCGTGCCGCGCGCTTCGACGAGCTGCTCGCGACCGCGGCGCTCGAGGACATCGCCCGCCGCGCACCGCAGCCGCCGACCGAGGCGGTGACCGCGTGAGCACCCTGCCCCCGACCGGGTCGCTCATCCCGGTCGACGCACCGTTCTCGGCCACCCAGGAGTCCTGGCTCGCCGGGTTCATCGCGGGCATCGCCGCCGCCGGCAAGAAGGTCGCACCCGACGCGCCCACGACGACGATCGACGTGCTCTTCGGCACCCAGACCGGCAACGCCGAGTTCCTGGCCGACGAGCTCGTCGCCGGCGCGAGGGCCCGCGGACTCGGCGGTCGGGCCAGCGCCCTCGACGCCGTCACCCCCGAGCAGCTCGCCGGGATGTCGCACGTGCTCGTCGTCACCTCGACCTACGGCGAGGGCGAGATGCCCGACAACGCCGGCCTGTTCTGGGACGCGTTCCAGGCGAGCACCGTGCCGCGGCTCGAGGGGCTGCAGTACGCGGTCCTCGGGCTCGGCGACACGAGCTACGACGAGTTCTGCCAGGCCGGCAAGCTCCTCGACACCCGGTTCGAGCAGCTCGGCGCGTCCCGCATCCACGACCGGGTGGACTGCGACGTCGACTTCGAGGACCCGGCCGCGCTGTGGTCCGCGGCGGTGCTCGACCGGCTGGCGGCCGAGGCCGGCGTGACGGGTACGCCCGGAGCGACCACGGGCGGTGGGGCCGGCGACGGCGCGACCGCGACCGGCGGGGCGGGGGCGGGGCGGGCCTTCCGGCCGGGGTCGCAGTGGACCAAGCGCAACCCGTTCCCGGCGACGCTGGTGGAGAACCGGCTGCTGTCGGCGCCGCACAGCGCGAAGGAGATCCGCCACCACGAGTTCGACCTCGGCGACTCGGGCATCGAGTACGCGGCCGGCGACGCGCTCGCGGTCGTCCCGGTGAACGACGAGGTGTTCGTCGCCGAACTGCTCGAGCAGGTCGGTGCGAACGGCGGCGAGACGGTCGACGGGCTCCCGGTCGCCGAGGTCCTGCGGACCGACCGCGAGGTCCGGACGCCGTCGAAGGACCTGATCGCCGACCTGGTGCAGCGCGCGCCGTCGAGCGAGCTCGCGGCCGTCGTGGCACACGGCGACAAGCACGAGCTCGACCGGTGGCTCTGGGGACGCGACGTGCTCGACCTGCTCCGCGACGCGGGCTCGGCGGCACCCGGCCTCGACGAACTGCTGCCGAACCTGCGGCCGCTGCAGGCGCGCCAGTACTCGATCTCGTCGAGCCCGCTGGCGCACCCGGGTCGGGTCCACCTGACCGTGGCCTCCGTCCGGTACGGCGACCCGCACCGGTTGCACGCCGGTGTCGCGTCGACGTTCCTCGCCGACCGGGTCGCGTCGGGCGGCACCGTCGACGTCTACCTGCAGCCGAACGCGTCGTTCGGCGTGCCGGCGGACCCGTCCGCGCCGATGGTCATGATCGGCCCGGGCACCGGCATCGCGCCGTTCCGCGGCTTCCTGCACGAGCGGGCCGCAGCCGGGGCCACGGGACGCAACTGGTTGTTCTTCGGCGACCAGCACCGCGAGACCGACTTCGTCTACGAGGACGAGCTCACCGACCTGCGCGAGCAGGGCGTGCTCACCCGGCTCGACCTGGCGTTCTCGCGTGACCAGGCCGAGAAGGTCTACGTGCAGACCCGGATGCGCGAGCAGGCCGACGAGCTGTTCGCCTGGCTCGAGGAGGGCGCCTCCGTGTACGTGTGCGGCGACGCCTCGCGCATGGCGAAGGACGTCGAGGCGGCGCTGCTCGACGTCATCCGGCGCGGCCGGGGCCGGGACGAGGACGACGCCCAGTCCTACCTGGCCGACCTGCGCCGGGCGAAGCGGTACGTCCGCGACGTCTACTGAGCAGCCGCCCCGGAGGTCGTGCGGGAGCCACCCCGGCCGCGGAACCCGAATCCGACGGCCGAGGTGGTCCCCACGGAGGGCATCGGCCGGTGAGGTCCGGCCGAGGAGCCCGTGATCCCGAGGCGGTCGACCGGGCGTCGCAGCCCGGCCTGCCGGGTGGCGAGTCCCCTGATCCAGGACTCCCACCGTGTGCGTCGCGCGGTTGCCGGTGGTTGGTCGGCTCCGGGCGCACACCGCCTCGTGTTCATTGTTCGGGTCCCCTCCTGCCGCGGATCGTGCCCGTACCGACTCCCTGGATGCCGGCACTGGGACGGCAGCGAACCGCGGTGACGTCACCGTACGTCGACCGATCCGGATCCGGTACCCGTTGACCGGGAACCGCGTCCGTGCTAACCCCCGGTGTTCCCCGTCGTGTGGTCCGACGCGTCGCCAGCGTCGCCCGCCGCCACCGCCCGCGACCACGCCGAGTCCGCCGCGGTGCTCGTGTCGGACGGCTCCGGCGTCAGCACGAGGCCGGAGCCGGAGGTGGCCGCCGCGTACAGGTCCTCGAGCCAGCTGCGGTTGATCGACGGCGTGCGACTGCCGGTGAACTTGAAGTGCAGGCTGACCTGGGGGTGCAGCCAGATCGTGCTGCGCCCGTCGCCGTGCACCACGTCGTCGCGCCACGAGAACGCGAAACGGTGGTCGCGTCGCAGCATGTTCACGATGACGATCTGCAGGTGCGTGAGTGCGCGGTCGTCGATGCGGAGGTCGAGCGGTTCGCCGTCGTAGATGAGCTGGCCCATGGCTCCTTGTACTCCCTCGGAGCCGTGCGGGCGGAACCCGGGCAGGATCCGGGCGGAACGCGAGCGGAACCCGAGCGGAACCCGAGCGAGGTCCGAGCGGGGCGCGGGGGGACCCGGGCGGGGTGCGGCCACCAGGGAGCGGCGCTCAGCCGCCGAGACTGCGGGTCAGCGTGCGCTCCGCCGACCGGACGTGGGCGAGCTCGGCGTCGTCCAGCGCACGGCCCTGCACCTCGGCGTCGCGGATCGCGATGACGAGGTCGTAGGTGCGGGTCTGGGCGTCACCGCCGCGCTCGACGGCGCGCACGGCGTGCCGACGGGTGATCCGCCGCAGCCGTCGGTTGTGCCGTCGGCACCGCACGTCGCGGCCCCAGCGGCGGAACGTCAGCGACGCCATCGCGAGCACCATGAGCACCACGCCGAGGTAGAACGGCGGGTCGAACCCCAGCCGCAACCCGTCGCGCAGCGCCGTCGGGCCGACCTCGAAGTGGTCGAGGGCGAGCGACGCGACCTCGTCGAGGCAGGCGACCACGACGAGGGCGAGTCCCACGCGGAACACGACGAGCGCGACCCGGTCCTGCAGCACGCCGTACCGCAGCGTCGTCGCCGCGATCGCCGCGATGCCGAGCAGGTAGACCGATGCGCAGACCCACATCGCGGGCTGGTGGATCTGGACGACGATGAAGTGGAACTCGGTGCCGCCGCGGTCGCGCACCAGCAGGAACGGCACCGTGAACGCGACGACGATCGCCAGCAGTGCCAGCGGGTGCGCCAGGCGCGGGCGCCGCGGCAGGTCGGACGTGCTCGCGCGGAGCATCAGCCAGAACGCCGCGGTCGCGCAGACGTTCTGCACCAGGTAGATGACGTTCGTGCCGCCGAGGAACCCGTCGAGCGTGGGCTGCGGCACGACGCTGCCCAGGGTCAGCAGCCCGAGCGCCCCGACGCCGGTCGCGCCCCAGGCGGCGCGGCCCCGTGGGTTGCGCAGCACGTACGGGGTGCGGGCGAGGAAGATCAGCGCCGCGCACCAGAAGGCGGCGGCGTACAGCAGGGTCATCAGCCGTAGGCCCGCTCGTCGGCACCCGAGGCGCCGCCGAGCAGGACGGTCGCGAGCTCGTACGCGAACCGCTCGGCGAAGTGCTCGTCGTCGTCGGAGATGCTCACCAGACCGGTCTCGCCGTCGAGGGCCCGACGGCAGACGTGCCCGCCGGAGGCGAAGGCGGCGATCGACGAGGTGGTCGGGGCGCCGGTGTCGCCGTTGGCGAGGTGCCCGAGCTCGTGCAGGACGCAGTGCATCCGGTAGAGCGCGGGGGCACCGGCCGGCACGAGGACGAGGTTCTCGTGCTCGAACTGCGACACCAGGGCCGTCAGCGGGCCCCAGCTCGGTCCGTCGACGTCCACCACGCGGGTGGGCTTGCCGACCAGGCGGCCGACGCCGTCGACCACGTCGGTCAGCCGCGGGGCACGGGGCAGCGAGTCGACCAGCGTGGCGACCACGTCACCCGCGCCGAGCTGCTCTGCCATCGCCCCTCCATCGTCCGCGCCCAGGATAGCGGCAGCGGGCGCACGGAGCGAGTGGGCGGTGTCGGCCCCGCCGTCGTCAGTCGGTGGCGGTGGCCTCGTAGTGCCGTGCGCCGCCGCGCACCCCGGCGAACCGGTACGGCGCCGCCGTGACCCGCGGCCGCTCGGTGTCCGCGCTGGTGGCGGCCCCGGCGGCGTGCAGCTCGCGGTAGGCGTCGACGGTGAGCGGCACGCGGGCCTCGAGCAGCTGCCGCACGCGGCCGGTGCGCCGGTGCTCGCGGTACGACGGGCGCACGATGCCGGTGATGAGCTCGCCGACGCTGCCGGACCCGTAGCTGAAGAGCGCGATCCGCTCCCCGGCCAGGTCGTCGTCCAGGTCGAGCAGGGCCGCGAGACCGATCCAGAGCGACGCCGTGTACGTGTTGCCGGTCTGCCGGTTGTACGTGAAGCCGAGGGCGAGCTCGGTCTCGTCGAACGGCACGCCGACGTGCTGCGTGAGCTTGCGGTGCGCCTTGAGCGCCATCTTCGTGAACGGCTGGTGGTGCACGAAGCGGGCGATGTCCTGGTACGCCGGACCGCCCTGCGCCGCCAGGTCGTCCCACGCGCCGACGAACGCGTCGACGTAGGCGCTCACCGACAGGCGACCGTCCACGAGCGCGGTCGACCGGTCGTTCGGCCGCCAGAAGTCGTCGACGTCGGCGGTGAAGACACCGGCGGCCGGCTCGAGCTCGACGAGGTCCGGGTCGGCGGACACCAGGATCGCGGCGGCGCCGGCACCCTGGGTCGGCTCGGCGGCGGTGTCGACGTCGTACCGCGCCACGTCGGCCGCGATGACGAGCACGCGCTCGTGCGGTGACCGGGCGACGATGCCGAGGGCGAGCTGCACGGCGGCGGTCCCGCCGTAGCAGGCCTGCTTCAGCTCGACGACGCGGACGTTCTGCGGCAGGCCGAGCAGGCCGTGCACGAAGACCCCGGCGGCCTTCGACTGGTCGACTCCGGACTCGGTGGCGAACAGCACGGTGCGGATGCCCTGCACCCCGTGGCGGTCGACGATCTCCTTCGCGGCCGCGGCGCCCATCGTGACGATGTCCTCGTCCGGGGCGGGCACGCTGAAGGCGTCCTGCCCGATGCCGACGTGGTACTTCGCGGGGTCGACGCCGGTCGTCGCGGCGAGGTCGTCGAGGTCGAGCACGTGGTGCCCGGTCGCGACGGCGATGTCGTGGATGCCGACGCGCAGGGTCTGCTGCGGTGCGGGCTGCTGCGCGGTCATGCTGCACCTCCGGCCGGGCGCGAGCCGCGGCGTTCCATGGCGACGTGGGCGGCCATCAGCTCGCCCGGGTTGGTCTGGGCGGCGAGGAGCGAGAGCTCCCCGCACAGGACGGTCGCGGCGCACAGGGCGGCGAGGCGTCGGGCGTTCGCACCGGGCTCGCGGTCCTCGCGGCAGCCGAGGCGCACCAGGGCGTCCTCGACGACGGGCAGGTCGCCGCCCTTGCCGTTGCCGACCGTGCCGACGATCAGGTGCGGCAGCGAGGTCGAGAAGTACAGGTCGCCGTCGCGGTCCTCGGCGCTCGTGATGCCCTGGGAGCCCTCGACGATGTTGGCGGCGTCCTGCCCGGTGGCCAGGTAGAAGCCGAGCAGCATGTTCGCGTAGTGCGCGTTCGCCGAACGCAGGGCCCCGGCGATGGTCGACCCGATGAGGTTCTTCGCGATGTTCAGCTCGACGATGCGGGCGGTGCTCGACCGCAGGCGCTTCTCGACGACCTCGCCCGGGATCACGATCTCGGCGATGGTGTTCCGGCCGCGGCCGCGGATGCCGTTCACCGCGGTGGCCTTCTTGTCGGTGCAGAAGTTGCCGGACACCGAGACGTACCGCAGGCCCGGCTGCCAGTCCAGGATCGCCGGCAGCAGCTTGTCCGCCGCCTGGGTGACCATGTTGTGGCCGGAGGCGTCGCCGGTGGTGAACGCGAAGCGCAGGAACAGCAGGTCCCCGACGATCTCCGGGTGCACCTCGATGAGCTTCGCGAACCGGCTCTGCCCGGACACGATGGCGGCGAGCTCGTCCTGGCGCGCGAGGATCTGCCCCGCGGCCACGTGGGCGGCGGCGGCGCTGTCGGCACGGACGACGACCGAGCGGGTCATCCGCTCGTCGACGACCGTCGCCACGATGCCGTCCTCGACCAGGCGCGAGATGCGGGCGCCGCGGCCGACGGACGGCCAGAGCGGCGACTCGTAGGTGGCGAGGGGCACCTCGTGCTCCCCCTGCACGGCGTTGCCGCTGACGCGGATCGGGCCGACCCACTTGGTGGGGATCGGTGTGAGCAGGTCACTCATCGAGGGCTCCTTCTGGTGCTCGCACCGCGACGCTGAGGTGTCTGATGTCGTGCGCCTCCCAGGCGCGGTGGATGCCGGCGGGGTCGGTGTCGAGCGGGACGAGGGCGATGCCGCAGTCCCCGCCGCCGGCGCCGGACGGCTTCGCCGCCCCGCCCGCCGCCTCGACGACGTCGCACAGGGTGGCGAGACGCTCGGTCTCGATCTGCGACCCGACGGACGCGCCGAGTCGCTGCAGCAGGACGCGTGCACGGCGGAGCGCGTCGAGCGTGCGCTCGGCGTCGCCGGTCTGGAGGCCCGTGGTCAGGTCGTCGACGCAGCTGCGGCTCTCGTCGAGGAACGCCTGGTACCCACCGTTGCGGTGCCGACGCACGACGTCGACGAGCTTCGTGGTCGACGCCGGCGAACCGGTCCAGCCGACGAGCAGCCGCAGGTTCTCCGGGGCGGGGAGCCGCTCGACGTCGAAGCCCTGCCAGGCGTCGGCGTCGGTGAGCACGTCGGACACGCTGTGGTCGTCGAGCATCGCGGCGAGGCGCTCGCGGTCCGGCGCGCTGTAGCGCAGCCAGCCGCCGAAGGTGCTCGCGGCGAGGTCGCCGCCGGAGGCGCGGGGGTTCACCCGGATGGTGGCGAGCAGGGCGACCTGGAAGCGCTGCCGTTGCGTCAGGCCGATGCCGTAGAAGCGGTCGAGGGCGCCCACGGTCGCGACGGTCACCGCGGCCGACGACCCGAGGCCGAACTTCCGGCCGCTCGCGTCGTCGAGCTGGCTCTCGATGCGCAGGTCGTGGAACCGGGGGTCGATCCCGCGTTCGGCGCGGAGCTTCTCGACGAGGTCGATCGTCTCCATCACGTAGTCGTACGGGTGGCGCTCGCGGTCCAGGGCGAGGCCGTCGGCGCCGCGGGTCCACGTCAGCGGCAGGTGGCCGTACTCCTCGGAGTGCACGCTGCCCGACCCGTGCCCCTCGGACACCTTCGCCGTGATGGCGCGGTCGAGGGCGATGAGGACGGACGGCTGGCCCGGCTCGACGACGGCGTACTCGCCGGCGACGAACAGCTTGCCGTGGGCGCGGAACTCGATCACTCGGCGGACTCCTTCTGGTCGGGACTGCTCCCGGACTGTTCGGAGCGGAGGACCCGTGCGGCTGGTCCGGTGCCGGACTCGATGACGTCGCCGAAGGAAGCGAGCGCGGTCGCGACGGCCGAGCGGTCGTCGGGCTGGCACAGCACGACGACGTTCGGGCCGGCGTCGGCCGTGGCGTACGCCTGCAGGCCGACGGCGCGCAGTTCGGCGACGGCGTCGAACACCGCGACGCTGCGGGCGTTCAGGTAGCGGATCGGCGGGAAGGCACCCTCGATCGTGGCGTGCATGCGCAGGGCGTTGCTCTCGGTGAGTTCGCCGATGCGGGTGAAGTCGCCGGCCGCGCAGGCGTCGAGCATCTCGCCGACGGTCTCGGTGGTCGACGTGACCCAGGCCGGGTAGAAGGGCGACGTCGCGATCGTGCGGCGCATCGCCTCGCGCGAGCCGATCGGCTTCGGGCCGGCGTCGATCGTCACGACGACCATGGCCATCGGCGGCGCCGGGACCGGCTCGGCGAACGAGCCCTGGTCGTCGCCGGCGTGCCACACGGCGACGCCTCCGGGGATCGAGCGGGTGGCCGACCCCGAGCCGCGGCGGGCGAGCCGGGACAGGTCGCGCGGCGACAGGTCGAGCCCGTACGCCGCCGAGGCCGCGGTCGCGAGCGCCGCGAAACCGGACGCGCTCGAGGCGAGTCCGGCACCGGTCGGGACGGTGTTCTCGGACACGACGGAGGCGCGCTCGGACGAGCCGGCGAGCTCGCGCACGAGGTCGAGGAACTGCTGCACCCGCAACAGCGCACCGTCCTCGACGACCTGGCCGTTCAGCGTGAACGCATCACGCGCCTCCTGACCGTCGCCCGCGCCGCCGTCCAGCGTGACGGTCGTCGTCGTCGGGAACACGTCGAGCCCCATCGAGACGCTGCCCGTGGCGGGCAGCGCGAGCCGCGCGTCCGCCTTCCCCCAGTACTTGACGAGGGCGATGTTGGGGTGCGCGACGGCGGTGGCGGTCATCAAGCGCGGGCTCCGATCGTGGTGGTCCAGGTGGCTGCGGCCCCTGCGCCGCGGAGTGCGGCCGCGATGCGGTCCGCGTGGTCGTCGTCGGTGGCGAGCGCCAGCACGCACCCGCCCCGGCCGCCGCCGGTCAGCTTCGCGCCGAGGGCGTCCGCTGCTCGAGCGGCGTCGACGAGCCGGTCCAGGTCGTCACTCGACACGTCGAGTGCGGCGAGCAGGCCGTGCGCGGCGTCCATGGTGACACCGAGCGCCTGGGCGTCGCCGTCCTCGAGTGTCCCCCGCGCGCGTCGCGCCAGGTCGCCGATCCGGTCGACGACGGCGCCGATGCGCGCCGGGTCCGCGTCGTGCAGGGCGCGCACCGCGGCGACGGCCTCGCGGGTGTGCCCGGGGACGCCGGTGTCGGCGACGACGAACGTGAAGCGCGCGCCGAGGGCGACGGGTCCGATGTGGCCGCCCTCGAACCAGACCGGGGCGGACGCGACGACCCCGCGGGCGTCGAGCCCGGACGGCCGGCCGTGCGCGACCCGCTCGCAGGTCTGGATGAGTTCGTGGTGGGCCTCGACGTCGAGCGTCTCGCCCAGGGCGTCGGCGACCGCGGCGGTGACGGCGGCGGCCACCGCGGCACTCGACCCCATGCCGCGGGCGGTCGGGACCTCGCTGTCGACGCGGACGTGGAAGTGGCGGTCGGTCACCCCGAAGTGCTCGAGGGTGGCCGTGACGGCGGTGACGGTCGGCATGACGGCGGACGGTGCCAGGTCGAGCGGCCCGGTGTGCACCGTCGACTCCAGGGAGTGTCCCGGTCGTGCGGCGTCCGCGGCGACCGGGGTGACGGTCGCGACGACCCGGGCGTCGAGCACCGGCAGGACGAGTGCGGGTGCGCCGTACACCACGGCGTGCTCACCGATGAGGATCGTCTTGCCGTGGGACGACGCCGTTCCGGTCCGGGGGGTCGTGGTGTTGTCGAGGTCGCTGTTGGTCATCGTGGGTCACGTCAGCCTAACCGTCCGGGCCGTCGGTGTGTTCGTGGTGCGCTGTCGGCGGACGGCCCGCCCCGTACTCCGACCTCCGTACCCGGCAGGCGCCTGGGTCCGTGCCCGGCGGGCGCGGCGCACGATCGGGGTCCACCCACGACGGGGTTGACCCACGACGAGGAGCCGCGATGTCGCAGGCGTTCCACCCGACCCGTCCGCGCCCGGTCCGACTCGACGAGGTCGCCCGGGCGCTCGGCGTCGACATCGACGGCGGCGGCGCGATGACGGTCACGGGCACGACCCTGGCGACCGACGAGCTGCGGCCGGGGACGCTGTTCGCCGCACTGCCCGGTCGGGTGGTGCACGGCGCGGAGCACGCCGGGGCCGCGCGTGCCGCCGGCGCGGCCGCGGTGCTGACGGACCCGGCCGGGCTGGCGGCGGCGCGGCGCAGCGGACTCCCCGTCCTCGTGGTGCCGGACGTCCGCGCTCGGCTGGGCGACGTCGCCCGGCTCCTCGCCGGCACCGGGGCGCTGCCCTTCCCGCTCCTCGGCGTGACCGGCACGAACGGCAAGACGTCGACGGTCCACCTGCTCGACGCGCTCATGCGGCGCCTCGGCTGGCGCACGGCGACGAGCAGCACGGTCGAGCGCCGCATCGACGACGAGTCGGTGCCGAGCGTGCTCACGACGCCCGAGGCGCCCGACCTGCACGCGTTCCTGGCGCGGGCCGCCGAGCGGCGGGTCGACGGCGCCGCGCTCGAGGTGAGTGCGCAGGGCCTGTCCCGGCACCGGACCGACGGCGTCGTGTTCGACGTCGCGGGCTTCACGAACCTGTCCCACGACCACCTCGACGACTACGCGGACATGGACGAGTACCTCGCCGCCAAGGCGCTGCTGTTCACGCCCGCCCGGTCGCGTGCTGCCGTGGTGTCGCTCGACTCCCCGGCGGGCGCGCGGCTCGTCGCACGTGCGACGGTCCCCGTGGCGACGATCTCGAGCGATCCGGCGGCCGGCGCCGACTGGTCCGTCCGGGTGCGCGACCAGCGTCCGGACGGCACCCGGGCGAGGCTGACGGCACCGGACGGCACGGCCCTCGCCCTCGACCTGCCGCTGCTCGGCGTGCACATGGCGGCCGACGCCGGCCTGGCGGTGGCGATGCTCGCGACGGCGGGGGTCCCGCTCGCCGACCTCGTCGACGCGACCCGCGGGCGACTCGACGTCGTCGTCCCCGGGCGGATGGCCGACGCGTCGGCGGCGACCGGGCCGCGGGTGTTCGTCGACTTCGCGCACACCCCGGACGCCTTCGCGAAGAGCCTGGCGGCGGTGCGCGCCTTCGCACCCGGTCGGGTCGCCATCGTGCTGGGTGCGGACGGGGACCGCGACCCGAGCAAGCGGACGGCCATGGGCACGGTCGCCGCGGCTGCGGCGGACGTGGTCGTCGTCGCCGACCACCACCCGCGGTTCGAGGACCCCGCCCCGATCCGGGCGGCGATCCTCGACGGTGCGCGCACGAGCGGGCACGACGCGCTCGTCGTCGAGGAGCCCGACCCGGCACGCGCGATCCGCCGGGCCCTCGCCGAGGTCGGTGACGACGGCACGGTGTACTGGGCCGGCCCGGGCCTGACCCCGTACCGGGACGTGCGCGGCGTGCACGTGCCGTACTCGTCGTTCCGCGACGCGCAGGCCGCTCTCGCCGAGGCGGGTCACCCGACCGCGCAGCGCGAGCAGGACCACGACGGCGCTCCGATTTAGGTTGCGCACAACTCGGTTGCGTGCAATCCTTGTGCCGTGCCCGTGACCGACGAGATGGTGTGCTTCTCCCTCTACGCGGCGAGCCGTGCGACCACGCAGGCCTACCGCACCCTGCTCGAGCCGTGGGGCCTGACGTACCCGCAGTACCTCGTGCTCGTGACCCTGTGGATCGAGGGCGACCAGACCGTCTCGGGCCTCGGTGACCACCTGCAGCTCGACTCCGGCACGCTCTCCCCCCTGCTCCGCCGGATGGAGCAGTCCGACCTGGTGCGCCGCGAGCGCCGCAGCCCCGACGAGCGCGTCGTCACGATCACCCTCGGTGACCGCGGCCGCTCCATCCGCGGCGAGCTCGCGCACGTCCCGGCGTCGATCGCCGCGGGCATGGGCCTGCCGGACGAGCAGGCCGCCGCGGAGCTCATCGCGACGCTGCACCGGCTGACCGAGACCATGCACGCCGCCACCAGGGACCCGGCCGGCGCGGCCGACCCCGCCTGACCGACCTGCGTCGACACCCAGACCCCGAGCCCCGTCGCCCCACCCGGTCCCCGGGACGGGGCTCGGCCACCGCCCCACGAAGGCACCGCCCCACGAAGGAAGGAACACCATGGACGTCCTCTACACCGCAGAGGCCCTCGCCACCGGCGAAGGCCGCAACGGCCACGTCGCCACGAGCGACGGCACCGTCGAATTCGACCTCGCCATCCCGAAGGAGATGGGCGGCTCCGGCAACGGCGCGAACCCCGAGCAGCTGTTCGCCGCCGGCTACGCCGCGTGCTTCCACTCCGCGCTGCAGGGCGTCGCCCGCAGCCAGAAGGTCAAGATCACCGACTCGTCCGTCGGCGGCCGCGTGCAGATCGGCCCGAACGGCGACGGCGGCTACCAGCTCGCCGTCATGCTCGAGGTCGTCATCCCCGGCATGGAGCACGACCAGGCCCAGGCCCTCGCCGACACCGCCCACCAGGTGTGCCCGTACTCGAACGCGACCCGCGGCAACATCGAGGTCACCATCACCGTCTCGGAGGACTGAGCATGACCGACACCACCCCCACCACCATGCGCGCCGTCGTCCACGACACCTTCGCCGAGCCCGCCGACGTGCTGCACGTCGAGCAGCGCCCCGTGCCGACCCCGGCCGCCGGCGAGGTCCTCGTGCGCACGGTCCTCTCCCCCATCCACAACCACGACCTGTGGACCGTCCGCGGCACGTACGGCTTCAAGCCGGAGCTGCCCGCAGCGTCCGGCACCGAGGCGCTCGGCGTCGTCGAGGCCCTCGGCGAGGGCGTCACGAACCTGCAGGTCGGCCAGCGCGTCGCCGGCGGCGCCTTCGGCGTCTGGGCCGAGTACTACACCGCGAACGCCGCCGGACTCGTCCCGGTCCCGGACGCGATGTCCGACGAGGCCGCCGCACAGCTCGTCTCGATGCCGTTCAGCGCCATCAGCCTGCTGCACTCGCTCGACCTGCACGAGGGCGACTGGATCATCCAGAACGCCGCCAACGGCGCGGTCGGCCGCATGGTCGCCCAGCTCGGCGCAGCCCGCGGCGTCAACGTCATCGGACTCGTCCGCCGCGCAGCCGGCGTCGACGAGCTCCGCGAGCAGGGCATCGAGCGCATCGTCGCCACCGACGCGGACGACTGGAAGGACCAGGTCGCCGCGATCACCGGAGGCGCTCCGATCGTCGCCGGTGTCGAGTCGGTGGGCGGCAAGGCCGCCGGCGACATCGCCTCGGTGCTCGGCGAGGACGCCACCCTCGTCGTCTTCGGCGCGATGGCGTCGCCGACGCTCGAGATCCCGTCGGGCAAGGTCATCTTCGGCCAGCTCACCGTGAAGGGCTTCTGGGGCTCCGTCGTCAGCAAGACCATGCCGGCCGAGACGAAGGGGCAGCTCTTCGGTGAGCTCATCACCCGCGTGCTCGACGGCTCACTGACGCTCCCCGTCGCGGAGACCTTCGCGTTCGAGGACGTCCAGGACGCCGTCCGTGCCAGCGACACCGCCGGCCGCGTCGGCAAGGTGCTCCTGCGCCCGTAGCGCGACCAGCAGACGGGAGGCCCGTGGCGGATCCGCCGCGGGCCTCCCGTCCGTTCCTGGGTGCGTCCGTCGGCGTCAGCCGCCGATCACGTGGATGCCGTAGGCGGCGAAGAAGCCGAGGACGGCGATGAGGCCCGTCCAGGGTCCGGTCTTCCGGAACGCCTCCGGCAGCATCGTGTCGGCGAGCATCGCGAGGATCGCCCCGGCGGCGACGGCCGTCACCGCGCTCTGCACGCCGGCCGGGGCCTGCCCGAGGATCGCGTACCCGCCGAGTGCCGACAGGGCGCAGGCGAGGGCGATGGCGCCCCACACCGTGAAGACGTAGCGGGCGCCGCGGCCGTTCGCCTTCATGTCCGACGTGCTCGACAGCCCCTCCGGCAGGTTCGAGATGATGACGGCCGCGACGACCGCGATCGACAGCGACCCGCCGGCGGCGAGTCCGACGCCCTGCACCGCCGTCTCCGGGATCCCGTCGAGCAGTGCGCCGAGGGCGATGCCGAGCCCCGTGCCGGACCCCGTCGAGCCCGTTCCGCTGCGTTTCCTGCGCGCCCCGCGGCGTTCGAGCAGGACGTCGAGCCCGACGTAGACCACCGCACCCCCGAGGAACCCGGCCATCGCCGTCCAGAACGTGCCGGACCGGGTGGCCTCGGCGACCAGGTCGAAGGAGAGCGCGGAGATGAGGACGCCGGCGCCGAAGGCGGTGATGGTGGCGACGACGGTGCGCGGTACGCGGACGAACCAGGCGATCGCGGCGCCGACGACGAGGGCGAGACCGGACGCGAGACCGGCCCCGGACGCCAGGAGGAGGGGATGCACGCGTCGAGTGTAGGAACCGGGTGGTGCGTGGGCACGAAGGTCACCCGGACACGCATTGCGTGCCCATGGTGAGCAGAAGACGTCGGGTGCCCCGGAGCGACCCGACGTCTTCTGCTCACTCGGTGCAGCGTGGTGTGACCGAGCGGCGCGACTCCTTGACCGGGACGGTGAAGATGTTGCCGGTGGTGACGCCCTCCTCGACCTCTTCCAGGGTGCGGCCGCGGCTCTCCGGCACGTACTTCCAGATGAAGAGCAGGGCGAGCAGCCCGACGACCCCGAAGCCGAAGAAGGTCCCGGTGATGCCGGTGGCGGCGACCACCGTCGGGAAGTACAGCCCGATGAACGCGTTCGCGGTCCAGAGGCAGAACACCGAGATGCCCATGCCGAGCGCGCGGATCTGCGTGGGGAAGATCTCGGACAGCACGACCCACACCGCGATGTTGAGGAAGGTCTGCATCGAGCCGACGAACGCGACGACCAGGAACAGGATGACCCACGGGCGGGCGGGGTTGCCCTCGGGCAGGGCGACCGAGGCGATGCCGATGAGGAAGTGGCAGACCGTCGTCAGCGTGAACCCGAGGAGCAACGTCGTGCGGCGGTTGATCTTCTCCATGTTGGACAGCGCGATGACGCCGCCGACCACGGCGATCACGCCGGGGGCGATGTTCGCGATGAGGGCGGCCGACGCCTGGAACCCGGACTCGATGAGCACGGTCTGGCCGTAGTACATGATCGAGTTGATGCCGGTGAGCTGCTGGGCGACCCCGAGCCCGGCACCGATGAGCACGATGCGGACGAGCCACTTGTTGCCACGCAGCGTCTGCCACCCGCTGACGCGCTCGGCCTTCGCCTCGAGCTCGTTGCTCCGCGTGATGTCGTCGAGCTCGGCGCGGGCCCGTTCGGTGGTCCGGACCTGCTCGAGGACCGAGAGCGCCTCGGCGGAGCGACCCTTCGACGCGAGCCAGCGCGGCGACTCCGGCACCCGCAGCATCCCGACGAACAGCGCGATAGCGGGGAGCGCACAGACGGCCAGCATGACGCGCCAGACGCCGTCGCCCTCGCCCCACACGTTGCCGATGACGGCGTTGACCACGTAGGCGGCGAGCTGCCCGATCACGATCATGAGCTCGTTGCGGCCCGACAGCGACCCGCGGATCTCGTAGGGCGCGAGCTCGGCGAGGAACACCGGCACCACCGTCGACGCGCCGCCCACCGCGAGGCCGAGGAGCACGCGGCCCACGACGATCACGCCGAACGTCGGCGCGACGACGCAGATGAGCGTGCCGACGAAGAACGTGACGGCGAGGGCGATGATCGTCCTGCGACGCCCCCAGCCGTCGGCGATGCGGCCGCCGAGCACGGCACCGATCGCGGCACCGAACAGCAGCGAGCTGGTGACCACGCCCTCGGTGAAGGTGGTGAGGCCGAGCTCGGCCTTCATCGGGTTCAGGGCGCCGTTGATGACGCCGGTGTCGTAGCCGAACAGCAGGCCGCCGAACGTGGCGACGAGTGCCAGCACGCCGAGCCGTCGGCGGTGCGGACCGGTGCCGATCGGGGGCAGTGCGACGGCCCGGGCCGTCGGTTCGATGTCGACCATTCGGTGACTCCTTCGTCGGTGATCGCGCCTCAGTGCGTGGACCGATCGTAGCCCGATTCCATGTCCTGTCAATTGGACATTATTACTTTCGCGGTGTTGGACCGATCCACAGAAGACCTGGTGAGGACGGGTGTGACCGCGCAGCGCTCGTCGCCGGCCCGGTCGTCAGTGCTCGTCGTCAGTGCTCGTCGTCGGCGCCCGTCATGGACGCTCGTCATCGGCGCCCGTCATCGACGCTGGTCGTCGGCGGAGCCGTCGCCGAGGACGTCCCCCAGCGAGGCCATGCCCGCGCCGTGGTCGGTCGAGCGCCGCACGGTCCGTCGGGCGGCCGCGCTGGCCGCACCGGACAGTGCGGGGTTCCGGCGTGCGGCGTCGGCCACGCGACCGGCGTGCCCGGCGGCGGAGAGCAGCACGTTCGCGAGCGCGCGGGCGTCGCCACGTTCCGGCACCCCGGCGACGGACCACGCCGAGCGGACCTGCGCATCGGGTGTCACCCCCCGACGGGTGCCCATGCGGTGCCAGTCCGACAGCACGCCCTCGGTGCGCGAGGCGGCACGGTCCGCCTCGCCGGCGCGCCGGCGGTCGACCGCACGGACCGCTTCGTCGGTCAGGGAGTCGCGGTCGTGCACGGCGGCGGCACGCTCGCGGGCGGCGGTGTCGTCGCCACCGGCCTCGGCGATGCGGGCGGCGTGGGCGGCAGCGGCGGCGGCGAGGATGTCCGAACGGTCCATGCCTCGACGGTAGCCGCTCCGGCCGACACCGGACGCCCACCGCTGGGTCCCGGGACACAGCGGCAGGCGACCGCCTCGCTCGAGCACTCGAGCCCGTCTAGCATCGACGTGAGGGGTGATCATGAAGCGGAGCCTGACGATCGGGGTCGTGCTGCTGGCGACGGCCGGCCTGGCGGGGTGCTCGCTGCTGCGGGGACCGGACGGAGCACTGCCCGCGCCGTCCGGACCGGCGACCGCGCCGAGCCGCTCCGCCGAGGCGACACCGACCCCCACCCCGGACGGCGAGACCGACGGCGAGCTCCTCCAGTCGTCCGCACACCCGCGGACCCCGACTCCGGAGCCCACGGAACGAGCGGCCCCCGCCCCGACCCTGACCCCGATCCCCGCCGGCACGGTGCTCGCGCAGGGCGACGTGGCCTCGCCGAAGGGCAGCGTCCACTTCCGCTTCCGGATCGTCGCGGCGGGTGAGGACACCTTCACCGCGCAGTACTCCGGCTTCACCTCGACGCTGCCGGTGCCGGTCGGGGTCGGCCTGTTCGACCTGCCCCGCGCGGTCGGCGACGGCCTGACCTACCACGGCGTCGGCGACCGGACCCTCGGCGGTGCGACGACGACGCCGGTCTCGGTGGACGTCCCGCTCGACGGCTCCGGCGTCGACCCGTCGCACCTCGGCACGCTCGTCACGTACTCGGCGGCGGAGCCCGGCCAGGACGTCCCGGTGGAGATCGCCGCGGACAAGGTGCTCGCGGTCACCACGGTGCGCTGGTCCGTGCCCGCCCGGCAGACGAACGTGCACCCGGTGGACGCCGGCTCGCGGCCGAACGCGACCGGCACCGTCGCCGGGACGACCGCCGCGGGGGCCCCGGGGTCCTACACCGTGGCGCCGGACGACCTCATCGGCGACGTCGCGCGCCGCTTCGGGATCAGCGTCCGCGCGCTCGTCTGGCTGAACGAGGGCGTGCAGGTGTTCGGCGAGGACCAGCACCTGTACGAGGGCACGACCCTCAACCTGGACCCGCTCGGCCGCTGAGCGCGCGGCGCGGGACCAGGCCGCGTCCACGCCGTGACCAGGGCGACCGCAGGACGGACGGGAGGCCCGTGGCGGATCCGCCACGGGCCTCCCGTCCGTCAGGTGGGGGCGTGCGCTACCCGCGCAGCTCCAGGTACTTCGCGATGAGCGCCTTGGTCGACGGGTCCTGTGCGTCGAGCGCGGTCTGGTCGCCCTCGACGGCCGGCGTGACCTGCAGCGCCAGCTGCTTGCCGAGCTCCACACCCCACTGGTCGAACGAGTCGATGCCCCAGATCGTGCCCTCGGTGAACACGATGTGCTCGTACAGGGCGATGAGCTGCCCGAGCACGCTCGGGGTGAGCTCCGGCGCGATGATCGACGTGGTCGGCTTGTTGCCCGGGAACGTGCGCGCCGCGACGATGCCTTCGTCGGTGGTGCCCTCGGCGCGGACCTCGTCGGCGCTCTTGCCGAACGCGAGCGCCTTGGTCTGCGCGAAGAAGTTCGCCAGGAACAGCGTGTGCACGTCGGTGCCGGGCGCGACGCCCTTGCCGTCGCCGGTCTCGTCCTCGAGCGGACGGGCCGGGTTGGCGACCGTGATGAAGTCGGCCGGGATCAGGCGGGTGCCCTGGTGGATGAGCTGGTAGAACGCGTGCTGGCCGTTCGTGCCGGGCTCACCCCAGAAGACCTCGCCGGTCTCGGTGGTGACCGGCGAGCCGTCCCAGCGGACGCGCTTGCCGTTCGACTCCATCGTGAGCTGCTGCAGGTACGCGGCGAAGCGGTGCAGGTACTGCGTGTACGGCAGGACCGCGTGGGTCTGCGCGCCGAGGAAGTTCGTGTACCAGACGTTGAGCAGGCCCATCAGGACGGGGACGTTCTGCTCGAGCGGCGTGGTGCGGACGTGCTCGTCGATGGCGTGGAAGCCGGCGAGGAACTGCTCCCAGTTCTCCTTGCCGATCGCGATGACGACGCTCGTGCCGATGGCCGAGTCGACCGAGTAGCGGCCGCCCACCCAGTCCCAGAAGCCGAAGGCGTTCTCGGGGTCGATGCCGAACGCCTCGACCTTGTCGAGCGCGGTGGACACGGCGACGAAGTGCTTCGCGACGGCGTTCTTCTTGTCGTCGTCGGAGGCGTCGGTCAGGCCGAGCTCCTCCCACAGCCACTGGCGGGCGAGGCGCGCGTTCGTCAGGGTCTCGAGCGTGCCGAAGGTCTTCGACGCGACGATGAAGAGCGTCGTCTCGGGGTCGAGGTCCGCGGTCTTCTCGTAGATGTCCGCCGGGTCGATGTTCGAGACGAAGCGGGCCTCGAGGCCCGGCTGCACGTACGGCTTCAGGGCTTCGTAGACCATGACCGGGCCGAGGTCGGAGCCACCGATGCCGATGTTGACGACGGTCTCGATGCGCTTGCCGGTGACGCCGGTCCAGGCGCCGCTGCGGACCTGCTCGGCGAAGCCGTAGACCTTGTCGAGCGTGGCGTGCACGTCGGCGTCGACGTCCTGGCCGTCGACGACGAGCGCCGGGGTCGCACCCTTCGGGCGGCGGAGTGCGGTGTGCAGCACGGCGCGGTCCTCGGTGACGTTGATGTGCTCACCGGCGAGCATCGCCTGGAAGCGCTCGGCGACGCCGGTGTCCTTCGCGACCTGCAGGAGCGCGGCGAGGATCTCGTCGGTCACCAGGCCCTTGGACAGGTCGACGGTCAGGTCGGCCGCCTGGAAGGTGTACTGCTCGGCACGACCGGGGTCGCTGTCGAACCACCCTCGCAGGTCCGGGGTGAAGCCGGCGGCGATGCCGTCCAGCTTCTTCCAGCCGTCGGTCGATGTGGGGTCGACGGGAGCGGATTCGGTCACGGGGTCCTCCTGGATCACCTTCTGGACGTACAGCCCGCGGGTCACGCAGCGCTGCGTCGCGGACCGTCTCCGAGCGTAGTGCTGTTGGCCTGCGGGTGCGCACCGCTGGACGGGAGGCGCGGCTCGCGTTCGCTGCGCGCGTGACCGGACGCAGGTGGCCGGTCTCAGGGCCGCGGTGCGAAGCGACGCAGCCTCAGGCTGTTCGTCACGACGAACACGGACGAGAACGCCATGGCCGCACCGGCGAGGACGGGGTTGAGCAGGCCGGCCATCGCGAGCGGGATGGCCGCGACGTTGTACGCGAACGCCCAGAACAGGTTGCCCCTGATGACGCCGAGCGTCGCACGGGACAGACGGACCGCGTCCGCCACCACCGTGAGCCGACCGCTGACCACCGTGATGTCGCTCGCCGCGATGGCCGTGTCGGTACCGGCGCCCATCGCGATGCCGAGGTCGGCCGCCGCGAGGGCCGCGGCGTCGTTCACGCCGTCACCGACCATGGCGACGGTGCGGCCCTGGGCCTGCAGCCGACGCACGGTCTCGAGCTTCGTCGCCGGGGTGGCGCGTGCGTGCACGTCGTCGATGCCGACCGCGGCGGCGACGGCACGGGCCGCGCCGTCGTTGTCGCCGGTGAGCAGGACCGGGTGCAGCCCGAGCGCCCGGAACCGTGCGACCGCGTCGGCCGCCTCGGGCTTCACGGTGTCGCCGACGACGACGACGCCCAGGGCGCTGCCGTCCCGGGCGACGACGACCGCGGTGGCCCCGTCGGCCTCGGCGCGCTCGACGGTGTCGGACAGCACCGGCGGCAGGGTGACCGACCACGAGTCGGCGAGCCAGCGGCTCGTGCCGACGAGGACCACGGAGCCGTCGACGACGGCCTGCACGCCGGCACCGGCGGTCGCGGTGAACTGCTCGGCCTCGGGCAGCGCGATGCCCCGGGTCCGGGCCGCGTCGAGGACCGCCCGGGCGACGGGGTGCTCGGAGCCGTCCTCGACGGCGGCGGCGAGCCGGAGGACGGCGTCCTCTGGTCCGCCGGTCGTGGTCACCGACCGCAGGGTCGTCGCCCCCGTGGTGACGGTGCCGGTCTTGTCGAGCACGACGGTGTCGACCCCGCGGGTGCGCTCGAGCACCTGTGGCCCGCCGATGAGGATGCCGAGCTGCGACCCCCGGCCGGTGCCGACGAGCAGCGCGGTCGGCGTCGCGAGCCCGAGGGCGCACGGGCAGGCGATGATCAGGGTGGCGACGGCAGCGGTGAAGGCCGCGGTGACCGAGCCGCCGGAGACGAGCCAGCCGACGAAGGCCAGCACGGCGAGCGCGATGACGATGGGCACGAAGACCCCGGAGACCCGGTCGGCCAGGCGCTGCACCTCGGCCTTGCCGGTCTGTGCGTCCTCGACGAGCCGCCCCATCCGGGCGAGCTCGGTGTCGGCGCCGACGCGCGTGACCTCGACCACGAGGCGACCGCCGACGTTGATCGTCGCGCCCGTGACCCGGTCGCCCGAGCTGACCTCGACCGGCACGGACTCGCCGGTGAGCATGCTGCGGTCGACGGCGGAGGAGCCGTCCTGCACGAGCCCGTCGCTCGGGATCCGTTCGCCGGGTCGCACCACGACGACGTCGCCGACGACGAGCGACGACGCGGGCACGCGGTGCTCCACCCCGTCGCGCAGGAGCGAGGCGTCCTTCGCCCCGAGTTCGAGCAGGGCGCGGAGGGCGGCACCGGACTGCGTCTTCGCGCGGGCCTCCATGTACCGGCCGGCGAGGACGAACACCGTCACGGCCGTCGCGACCTCGAGGTACAGGTCGGTGGCTTCGGGGTCCGTGGCGAACCACGAGAACGTCATGTGCATGCCGGTCGTGCCGGCGTCGCCGAGGAACAGGGCGTACAGCGACCACCCGAAGGCGGCGAGGACGCCGACGCTCACCAGGGTGTCCATGGTGGCGGCACCGTGCCGCGCGTTGACCCACGCGGCGCGGTGGAACGGCAGCGCGCCCCAGACCGCGACGGGGGCGGCGAGCGTCAGCGCGAGCCACTGCCAGTCCGGGAACTGCAGGGCCGGCACCATCGAGAGCACCACGACGGGCACGGCGAGCACGGCCGACACGACCAGGCGTCGGCGCAGCGGGTCGGTCGCGTCGTCGTCGTCGCGGGGAGCGTCGACGGTGGCCGGTGGTGCGGGGACGGCGGCACCGTAGCCGGCGGCCTGCACGGCGGCGATGAGCACGTCGGCACCGGCCGCACCGTCGTCGGCCACCTGCACCTGCGCCTTCTCGGTGGCGTAGTTCACCGTGGCGGTGACGCCCGGCAGCTTGCCGAGCTTCCGTTCGATGCGGTTCGCGCACGAGGCGCAGGTCATCCCCGTGATGTCGAGCTCGACGACGCGGTCGGTCACGACCGCACGACCTGGTACCCCGCCTCGGTGACGGCGCCGTCGAGGGCGTCCGCGTCGATCGGGGCGGACGAGGTGACGGTGACCTCGGAGGAGCCGCCCACGACGAGCCGGACGTCGACACCGGACACCCCGTCGAGTTCGGTGAGTTCCTCGGTCACGCTCATCACGCAGTGCTCGCAGGTCATGCCCTCGACGAGCAGGGTCTCGGTGGTCATGGTGTCTCCTCCTGGATCCGGGGTGGTCACGAGCGGACGAGCCGGGCGATCGCGTCGCTCGCCTCGCGCACCTTCGCGTCGGCGGCGTCGCCGCCCTCGGCGACGGCCTCGGCGACGCAGTGCTTGAGGTGGTCCTCGAGCAGGGACAGCGCGACCCGTTCGAGTGCGCGGTTCGCCGCCGAGATCTGGGTGAGGACGTCGATGCAGTACGTCTCGTCCTCGACCATCCGGGCGATGCCGCGCACCTGCCCCTCGGCGCGACGGAGCCGCTTCAGCAGGTCGTCCTTGTCGCCGATGTACCCGACGTGATCGTGCACGGTGTCCTCCGCCGCTCGTCGTGCTGATCGGACCAGCACGGTACCCCCCTAGGGTATCTCGATCACCACGGTCCGCAACCCCTGGCATGATCGGCGCATGACCGACCCGTCGACGAACGGCTTCCGCAGACTGCGGTTCGCCGACGGCGAGGGGTCGGACTACTCCGCGATCTTCGAGGCCGAGTACCACGGCACCGAGTTCGCCACCGGCACCTTCGCGACGCGCGACGCCCGGTACGAGTACACGGTCGTCGGCGACGACGACGTCACCCTGCGCACCATGCGCGCCGAGGGTGGTCGGCGCGGCGGGCGGATCGGCCCACGGGGCGACCACGTCGTGTTCTGGCTGACGAGGGGTCGGCTCGAGATGCACTTCGCCGACCACACGCGCGTCGTCCTGCCCGGGAGCCCCTACATCGCCTCGGCGTCGGAGGAGTACCGGTTCGAGTCCTCCGAGACCGTCTACAACGGGGTGCACATCGCCGACCGGTTCCTGCGGTCCGTCGGCCGCGACCTCGGCTACCGTCTGCCGCCCGGCCCCCTGCTCTTCGACCAGCAGGACGAGACCGTCGCCCGACGCGAGCCGCTCCGGCACCTCATCGGCGAGATCGGCCCGGCCCTGGTCGACGACCGCGTGCTCGGTCCGATGCGCACCGCGCTCAACCGTCGACTGGCCGTGGTCGTCCTCGACACCTTCCCGATACGGAACCGCGGCGACGACGTGCCGGTGGCGAACCGGCTCCGCGACGCGATCCGCTTCATCGAGGCGCACGCGGCCGCGCGTCCGTCCGTCCCGGAGATCGCGGCGGCGTGCGGCCTCAGCCAGCGCGGGCTGCAGGACGTCTTCGCGCGCACCCTCGGCTCGACACCGAACCGCTTCCTGCGCGACCACCGGCTCGACCAGGTGCGCGCCGAGCTCCTGCGCGCCGACGAGTCGCCGACGGCCGAGCACACGGCGGCCGCCGACGGGGTGACCGCCGTCGCACGCCGCTGGGGCTTCACGAACCCGGGTCGCTTCGCCGAGGCCTACCGGGCACGGTTCGGCGAGGACCCGGCGACGACCCTGCGGAGCGCCTTGGCCGCCCGCCCGGGACGGTCCTCGTGGCGGGTGCGCCGCGCCCTCGCGTACATCGAGCAGCACGCCGACGACGACGTCTCGCTGGCCGACGTCGCGGCAGCGGCCGGGGTGCTCCCCCGCCGTCTCCAGCAGCTCTTCCGTGACGAACGCGGCGAGACGCCGATGGCCCACGTCCGGGCGGTCCGAGCGGCCCGGACGCGCAGCACAGCAGCCGATTCGCGCCGAGACCGCTGACGTCTGCCCCCGCCCGAGGGGCGGTTCGTCACCCGCACGGGCCGTTGTCTGGCAGTTCCCTGGGATCGCGTGACCCGATGTGACGACGCTCGGTCGCACCCCGTCTCATCCGTGAACAGCAACCGCTGGAACGACCGGCGGGACCTACGGAAGGAACGACCATGGCAGACACCACGACCCCCACCCCCGCGACCACCTCGGCGGCGGCCACGACCGCCCGCACCGTGCCCAACGGCTCCGGTGTCACCGGCAAGACCGTCATCGACGACGCGGTCGTCTCGAAGGTCGCCGGCATCGCCGCCCGCGAGGTCAACGGCGTGCACTCGCTCGGTGGCGGCGCAGCCCGCGCGATCGGTGCCCTCCGCGACGCGATCGGCCAGCGTGACTTCGGCCAGGGCGTCAAGGTCGAGGTCGGCGAGAAGCAGGTCGCCGCGGACATCATCATCGTCGCCGAGTACCCGGTGGCCCTGCAGCAGGTCGCCGACGGCGTCCGCCAGGGTGTGTCCCGCGCGCTCGAGCAGATCGTCGGCATGGAGGTCGCCGAGGTCAACGTCACCGTCCAGGACGTCTTCATCCCGGGCGACGACGACGACAACAAGGACGACGAGAAGAAGGAAGCACGAGTCGCATGAGCAACACACTGATGGGCGCCCTCATCGGCGCCGTCCTCGCAGTCGTCGCACTGCAGTTCGGGTTCTGGGGCTTCGTCCTCGTCGTGGTCTTCGGTCTCGTGGGCGCGCTCGTCGCGGCACTGGCGACCGGCAAGATCGACCGCGGTGCCCTGACCGACGTGCTCACCGGGCGCCGGAGCTCCCGGTGACCGCCGGCCCGGACGTCCCGGGCCGCGTCGAGATCACAGCGCGCGCGCTGACCTCGCTGGCCCGGGCCGTCGCAGCCGAACGGCTCGGCGCGCCCGCCAAGCGGGTGCGGGTCGGACTCGGCGATGCCGAGGGCGCGATCGCGCTCGACATCACCGGTCCGGTCGCCGCGGGTGACGACCTCGTCACGCGTGCCATCCGGGTCGCCGACGAGGTCAAGAGCCGCGTGAGCGAACTCACCGGCCGCCGGGTCGGCAGTGCCCACATCGAACTGACCGGGATCGTGCGCGAGCACGAGACCCGGGTCAACTAGGAGGCCATCATGAGCAACGGTTCCGTCGAACGACGCATCCGTCGCCGGAGCGTGCACCGTTCGCGCTCCACCGCCGTGGCGGTGTCGCTCGTGGTGCTCGCCCTGGTGGCCGCCTGGATCGGCACCGAGTCGGTGCTCCGCGCCCTCGGCCGGGCTCCGCTCCTCGCCGACCCGCAGACCGCCGTCGACACCGCGCTGCAGCCGGACACCGCCTTCGTCACGATCATCGAGGTCGTCGCCGTGGTGCTCGTGGTCCTCGGCATCGTGCTGATCGTCCTGGCCCTCAAGCCGGGGCGCCAGCACCGCTCGGTCGTCGAGCACGACCGCGGCGCCGTCGTCATCGACACCCGCATCGTGGCCTCGACCGCGGCGAACGCCGCCGGGACCGCGGCGGGCGTTCCGGAGGGCAACGCCTCCGCCACCGCCCGCGGCCGACGCACCGACGTGCGGATCGTGCCCGTCACCGGCATCCCGGTCGACGAGCGGGCCGTGCACGACGCCGTCCGGGACCGCCTGTCGGGTCTGGACGAGCGCTTCGGCCGCAACGTCCGCGTCCGTGTCGAGGAGAAGGGCACACTCGCATGACCAAGAGCAACCGCACCCTCAACCGCATCATCCTGTTCGTCCTCGGCCTGGTCGCCGTGGTCGTCGGGCTGGCGATGGGCGCCGGCGTGCTGCCGGCCGTGCAGGACGCGATCTCGCCGTACGTCGACCTGCCGAGCAGCCTGACGGTCCCCGCGTCGTCGCTCTGGATCGTCGCCGCCGTGTGCGCCGTCGTGATCGTGCTCGCACTCCTCTACGCGTTCACCCGCGGCGGGGGCGGCACCGCCGTCGCCGTCCGCGAGCGTTCGGGCGACGACGCCGTCACGGTCAACGTCGCCCTCGTCCGCGACGTCGTCGAGCACGAGCTGTCCGGCGTCCGCGACGTCGTCGGCTCCCGCGTCGACACCTACCTCGTCCGCCGGCAGCGCGCCGCCCGGATCCGGGTCGCGGTCCGCCGCGGCGGCGACGCCGTCACGGTGCTCGACGCCGTCGACCGGGCCGTCGCGGTGCTCGACCGCACCCTCGGCCGCGAGGTGCCCGTCCTGGTGCACCTGACCGGCGGGACCCGCTCCGCGCTCGCGAAGCCGACACGCGTCCACTGACGCCGACCGGACGACGCACCACGGGCCTCCCGGCCCACCAGCACCACCCACCACCCCGGGCCACGCGCCCGACCGAAGGAAGGAACCCTCATGGGACTCGACGACAAGATCAAGAACGCCGCCCAGGACCTCGCCGGCAAGGCGAAGGAGGCCCTCGGGAACGCGACGAACGACGACTCGAAGGTCGCCGAGGGCAAGAAGGACCAGACGGCTGCGAGCGCGAAGCAGACCGGTGAGGACGTCAAGGACGTCTTCAAGCACTGAGTCGCACGACCACCACGGGGCACCCGCGCAGACGGGTGCCCCGTGGCGTTCCCACAGACCCGAACGAGGAGGAACCATGCAGCACGACACCGACGCGCACACGCAGGTCACCGCGGTGCCCCTGCCCGCAGAGCTCACGGAGCCGCTGCCCGACGACGCGGGCACCGTGGCCCTCGTCGCACGCACCGCGGCGGAGACGGCGCTGGCCGTGCCCGGCGTGCACCACCTCGGTGGGATCGCGTCCCGGGCCGCCGACGAGTTCCGTAAGCGGCTCGGCCGCTCCGCGGGGACGGCCGGGGTGCAGGTCGACGAACAGGACGACGCACTCGCCGTGCAGGTCTCCGTCATCGTCCGCTACCCGCAGCCCGTCCTGACCGTGGCCGACGAGGTCCGTCGGCAGGTCACGGCCGCGGTGCGACAGCTCTCGACGCTGCCGACCGAGGTGGACGTCCGCGTCCTCGACGTGCACGGTCCGTTCGACGACGAGCCCTCGCCCGTGGAACGCGCCGCGTCGTCCGCCCTCGAGGCCACGAAGGACGCCGCGACCACGGCCGCCGACGCCACCAAGCGCGCAGCCGCGGCCACCGCAGACGCCACGAAGGACGCCGCTGCCGCGACGGTCGACGCGACGAAGCGTGCAGCGGACGCCACCGCCGACGCCACGAAGCGCGCCGCCGATGCCACCGCCGCCACCAGCAAGCGTGCTGCCGACGCGACCGCCGAGGCCGGCAAGCGGGCGGCGGACGCGACCGCCGCCGCGGCGAAGCAGGCGGCCGACGCCACCCGCGACGCCGCCGGGCACGCAGTCGACGCCGCGAGCACGACCGCTGGCCGGGTGCAGGACGCGGCCTCGGACGCGCTCGACCAGGCGTCCCGAGGCGCCGAGGACGCTGCCGCCGACGCCCGCGACGCCGCCGACCGCCTGCGGGCGGCCGGGGCCGACTACGCCGTCGCCGCGGACGCTGCGGACGGGGAGGCCGACGCCACCGCGGCCGCCGCTGCCGCAGCCCGTGCCGCCGACGCGGCCGACGAGGCAGCGGAGGACGCCGCAGCAGCGGCCGCAGCGGCCGCCGACGCGAGTTCGGCAGCACACGCGGCGACGCCCCCCGACACGGGAGACGCCACCGGCCGGACCCGGCCGTGACCACCGCCTGGTCCGGCGGCCGGCGGCCTCGTGCCCGCCGGCCCCGGCCCCGCGGCGTCTGGATCGCGAGCGGCATCGGCATCGTGCTCGTCGCCGGGGTGCTGTTCGGGGCGTTCCTGCCCCTGGTCGGCTTCCTCGGCGGCGTCACCGCCACCACCGCGGGGCTCGTGCCGTTCCCGTTCGTGCGCGTCACCGTCGTCGCGCTGCTCGGGGCCGTCGTCGTGCTCGCCCTGCTCGCCCTCGCGGTGACGCGACGACACACCACCACCGCGACCATCGCGGTCGTGCTGGCGGTCCTGGTGTCCGTCGCCGTGACCGTCGTCCCGGTGGTGCTGGTGGCCGTCGGCTCGGCCGACCGGGCCGGGGACGTCTGGCCGATCGTCACCGAGCTCTGGCAGCGCTTCACCGGCTGACCCGGACGCGGCACCACGACCGTCCCCCTGCTCCGCTACGGTGAGCGTGTGTCACGCCTCTCCCCCGGTCAGCGCTGGGTCGTCGCCCTCGGCGGGTTCGCCGTCCTCCTGCTCGTCGTCGGCCTGGTCGGCATCGTCGTCGGCGTCGTGCACGCTTCCGCCGTCTGCGGCGACGACGAGTACACGGTCCCCTGTCCCGGCGACACGTCCGGTGTCCTCTGGGGCGGCGTGCTCGCCGTGCTCGGGCTGCTCCACCTCGGTCTCACCGGACTCGCCGGGGCCGTCGTGTGGTCGACGACGCCGACCATCGCGCCGCGTCCCGCTCGCCGGCCGCGCATCGAGCCCGACGGCCCGCACCGGGTCTTCTCGTACGGCACGCTGCAGCAGTCCACCGTGCAGGACGCCCTGTTCGACGGGGTGGTCCGCACCGAGCCGGACTCGCTGCCCGGGTGGCGGATCGACCACGTCACGATCACCGATCCCGAGGTGGTCCGCACGAGCGGGTCGGACCGCCACCCGATCCTGCGCCGCGGCACCGCCGAGGACCGCGTCGACGGCGCCGTCCTGGTGCTCGGCTTCGCCTGGCAGCTCGAGGCCGTCGACGCCTACGAGGTGGCGGACTACCGGCGCATCGAGGTGACGCTCGCCTCGGGGACGACCGCGTGGGTGTACGTCGCCGCCGACCAGGTCTGACGCTCGGGGTGTGCGGGGCGTGCGACATCGTCGGTGTCGCACGACGTCGGTCTTGTCGCGTCAGGCGGCGCTCCGTCGGGCGACGCTGCGTCGG
>NZ_MJGU01000025.1:36135-189672 GCF_001864985.1 Curtobacterium sp. MMLR14_006
CGGGCGGCGCTGCGTCGGGCGGCGCTGAGCCGGGCGCGCTGAGCCGGGCGCGCTGTGCCCCGACGACATCGTCGACGTCGCACGACGTCGATCTCGTCGCACCACGTCGCGACGCCCCACGGCCCACCCCGGCCAGCGCCCGGCCCGCCCGCGCCCGCCCGGCCCGCGCCCGGCCCGCCCCCGCGTCAGCGAGCCGCCGCGAGACGCGCCAGGCCCTCGTCGATCGTCACCGACGGCGTCCACCGCAGGTCGGCGCGGGTCCGACGCTGGTCGAACCAGTGCGCCGTCGACAGCTGCTCGGCCAGGAACCGGGTCATCGGCGGTTCGTCCTGCCCGGGTCGGACCCGCCAGACGACCTCGACGAGCGAGCCGGCGGCCCGTGCCACCGCGGCCGGCACGTGCCACCGCGGTGCCGGCACGCCCGAGGCGGTGCAGATCCCGGCGAGCAGGTCCGCGACGGGGCGCGGTTCGCCGTTCGTGACGACGTAGGCGTTCCCGTGCACCCGCTCGTCCGCCGCGCGGTCGAGCGCGGCGACCATCGCGGACGCCGCGTTGTCGACGTAGAGGGTGTCGATGAGCGCTGCACCGGAGTCGAGCAGCGGCAGCCGACCGGCCCGGGCCCGTTCGACGATGCGCCCGACGAGCTGGGTGTCCCCCGGCCCCCACACCAGGTGCGGCCGGACCGCGACCACTGCGAACCCCGCCGCGTCGGCCCCGAGTGCGAGCAGTTCCGCGGCGGCCTTGGTCCGGGCGTAGTCGCCCCGGGCCCGGGTCGGTTCCGCGGGACCCGCACCGGCGCCGGTGAGCGAGCTGCCTGTGTGCGCGACCGACGGCGACGACACGAAGACGAAGCGCTCGGCCCCGGCGTCGCGTGCCGCGTCGAGCAGCAGCCGGGTGCCGTCGACGTTGACCCGTCCGAACTCGGCCGGGTCGCCCGCGAGCGACACCTTCGCGGCGAGGTGCACCACGGCGTCGACGCCGACGACGGCGCGCGACAGGGCCGCGGCGTCCGCCATCGTGCCGGCGACGTCCTGTACGCCGGCGACGCCGGACGGACGGCGCTGGAAGGTCCGGACCTCGTGCCCGGCGTCCCGCACCGCCGCGGCGGTCGCCCGGCCGAGGAACCCGCTCGCCCCGGTGACGAGCACCCTCACGGTCGGACCATCCGCCCGCCGGCGAGGACCCGCTCCGCCCACCGCGACAGCCGTGCCCGGTCGACCTTCGAGTTGTGCCGGATGTCCGTGGGCAGCACCGGGACCGTCAGCACCGCGGCGAGCGGCACACCGGCGGCGGCACGCACCGCCGCGGCCAGCGCGGGCTCGGCGAGCGCGGGGCGGCGGGACCGGCGGCCGGCGCCGGAGCGCTCGACCACGGCCACGACCTGCTGGGTGCCGCGCGGCCCGATGCCGGCGACGCCGGCGCGCCCGACACCGCTGACGGACTCGATGCGCTGCTCCGGCCCGACCGGCGTCACGACGCCGTCGGCCGTGGTGAGCACGTGCTGCAGTCGTCCCTCGACCCAGAGCCGGCCCGACCCGTCGAGGTGTCCGACGTCGCCGGTGCGGTGCCCGCGCGGGTCCGCGACACCGAGCCGTGCGGTCCGGTTCGTCCGCCACAACCGGTCGTACCGGTCGCGGACGTGGGGCGCCGCGACGACGATCTCGCCGGTGACGCCGGGCTCGTCGGTCAGCGCACCGGTCGGCAGGCCGTCGGCGTCGAGCGGCGCGATCCGGACGCGCACGTTCGCCGCGGGGACGCCGACGCAGATGCCCTCCTGCGCCGAGGCGGCGGCGGACCGCACCCCGTCCAGGTCGACATCGGTCATGAGCAGCCCCTCGGTCATGCCGTAGGGCGTGTGCGCGCTCGCGTTCGGCATGAGCGCCGTCGCCGCGGCGAGCAGCGGCTCGGACACCGGTGCGCCGGCGGACAGGAACAGCCGGACCCGTCCGAGCGCGCGGTGGTCGTCGTCGGTGAGCGCCGGGGCCGTCGCGACGACGTTCGCCAGCGCGGCTGGCGACAGGAACACCACGGTCGCGTCCGCAGCGGCCACCGAGTCGGCGACGGCCCGGGCCGTCAGGGTCCGGGGAGCGGTGACGTCCATGTCCGGGGCGACCGAGCGCGCGCCGAGGGCGGGGCCGAGCAGCGCGAAGGGGGCGAACCCCGCGACGAGTCCGGTGCCGACCCCGATGTCGTACTGCGCCGCCAGGACGTCCCGCACCGCGCCGAGCTGTCCGTGCGTGTACACGACGCCCTTCGCGGGGCCGGTCGACCCCGAGGTGAAGAGCACCGCGGCGGGTGCTCCGGCGTCCGGTGCGGCCGGCAGCGTCGCCCCGCTCGCGAGCCGACGGGCGCCGCGTCGCGCCACGTCGACGAGGGTGTGCTCGACGCGCAGTGCGCGGCGTGCGGAGGCCGGCAGCGCGACGGTTGCGATGCGCCGCCCCGGCCACCCGAGCGCACGGGCCGCTCCGAGTCCGGGCAGCGCGCCGATGATCCACGCCGGCCGGGCGCCGCGCACCGCACGGGTCAGTCCGCGCAGTCCGAGCCCGGCGTCGGCGACGACGACGACCGCTCCGATGCGGACGCAGGCGTAGAGCACCGCGGTCAGGTCGGCACCCGGTGTGACGAGCAGCGAGACACGGTCGCCGCTGCGGACGCCCAGGTCCGCGAGTCCGGCCGCGATCTCGTCGACGCGGCGGGCGAGCAGCCGCCACGAGACCGTGCGGGGTCCGCCGGCCGCGGCCATCTCGACCAGGGCTGCGTCGTCGCTGTCGCGCAGCTCGTCGAGACGGCTCCACAGCGGGCGGCTCGCGTCCGCGTGCTGGTCGGGGGCGGACGGGAGGCCCGGGGTGGCGTCGTCGGGGACGCTCCCGTCCGGCAGGCCGTCGCCCAGCCAGTCGAGCACCGTGCCGGCGACGTCGGCGTCGTCGGGCAGCAGGTGGCCGGCGCCCTCGAAGCGGTGCACGTCGGCGTGCGGCAGCCGGGTGGTGAGGTCGTCGAGGTAGCGCTCGAGGAACACCGGGTCGCGGGGTCCCCAGAGCAGCAGCGCCGGGACCTCGAGCGCGGCGACGCCCGCGGCGATCCGGTCGAGCTCGGCGGCGCTCCGGTGGTCCGCGTCGACGGGGATGTCGGCGACGAAGCCGCCGATGCCGCCGCGGCGGGCCGCTCCGCGGTAGGGCGCCCGGTACGCGTCGGCCACGGCGCGCTCGAGCTTCGGGTGCGCGATGGCGAGGGTCGTCTCGAGGAACGCCGGCGTCACGACCGTGGCGCGGCCGAGCATGCCCGGCCCGAGCGCGAGGCGGAGGGGCGCCGGGATCGGCGCGTCGTCGGGCTGGTGCACGGCCGTGTTGCACGTGATCGCGGCCGCGAGGACCTCGGGGTGGTCGACGGCCCAGCCGAGCGACACGACGCCGCCCCAGTCGTGGCCGAGCGTGACGACGGGACCGGTCAGCCCGAGTTCGTCGGTCAGGGCGCCGAGGTCCGCGACGCGTTGCGCGAGCCCGCGCTCGACACCGCTGCGCTCCGAGAAGCCCATGTCGAGCTGGTCGACGGCGACCACGCGCCAAGCCGGACCGCCCGCGCGGGCGGTCTCGAGCGAGGCGCGGAGCACCGACCGCCACAGGTACGACCACGTCGGGTTGCCGTGGACGCACAGGATGGTGCCGACCGGCTCCACGCCGAGCGCGGCCAGGGACCCGGCCGTGTCGAGGAGGTGCCAGGTGCGCGCGGCGCGATCCGTGCCTCCCAACCGCTCTTCGGACCACTCGGGGACCGTGACCAGACGCGACCAAGCCGGGTCGAGCCCGGGCAGGGAGGGCGGCTGCGTCGCCGGAGCGGTGCTCGCGGCGACGCGGGGCAGCCGCGACGTCACCAGTGCAGTTCCATCATCGCCGTGTTGATGCCCGAGCCGACGCCGCCGAGGAACACCCGGTCACCGCGACGGATGCCACCCGAGGCGACCTCGTCGGCCAGGGTGATCGGGATCGACGCGGGCCCGACGTTGCCGAACCGCTGGTACGTGGTGGGGACCTTGTCGCGCGGGATGCCGATGGCCTCGACGAACGCGTTCGTGTGCACGTCGGAGACCTGGTGCAGCACGTAGCGGTCCATGTTCGCCCAGTCGAAGTGGGCGCGGGCCTCGGTCCAGGCGGCGACGACGAGCTCCATGCCGCCCTTGAGCAGCATCTTCGCGTCCGTGAACATGCCGTCGACGCTGCCGACGCACAGGTCGTACCACTGGGTCGCCGCACGGGTGACCCCGCCGATGATCCGGTGTCCCTCGGGGTGCAGGTCGGCCGGGCCGAGCACGGCGGCCGCGGCGCCGGACCCGAGGGTCAGGCTCGCGAACTCGCTCATGAAGTCCTTGCGGTTCCGGCCGCCCTGGTTGAGGCGGTCGATCGTGTTGAGTTGCACCTGGTCGGCATCCTCGCCGTCGACCACCAGCGCGTACTTGATCTGCCCGGAGTCGATCATGCCGGCGGCGACGCTCATCGCGTTGACGAACCCGAGGCAGGCGTTCGCGATGTCGAAGTTGATCGCCGACGACGGCAGGCCGAGCCCGTGGTGCAACCGCACGGCGACGCTCGGCTCCAGGTGCGGGCGCGTCACCGACGTGTTGATGAGCAGCCCGATCTCGTCGGGACGGACACCGGCCTCGGCCATCGCGCGACGTCCGGCGTCGATCGCGGCGTCTTGGAAGGTCTGGTCCTCGCCCCAGTTGCGACGCTCGATGACCCCGGCCACGCGCTCGAGCAGCCCCATCGGCAGACGCAGACGACGGAGCACCCCGCGCAGGCGCTGCTCGATGTCCGCAGAGGTCGTCACGCGTTCGGCGGTGGTCGTCGCAACGGAGAGCAGCGACACGTTGTGGTGCTTCGCCGTGGCGTTGCCGGGCTGCTCGGGTTCGCTGCGCGGCGCTCGTCCACCGCTCACTGCCTGGTCGACCGGCCGTTCCGTCATGATCGTCACCGATACATACTTCCCCATCCGGGCTGTGTGCGCGATCCGGATGCGGTTCGGCGCAAGAACTCCTCATGATGCATTGCATCTGAAATACATATTGCATACGATGGCTTCGTCCACTTCTGATCGGAGCCCGCATGCCCTCGCGCACCACGTCCACCGCAGCCGCCGCCCTGCTCCTGGCCCTCGCGCCCCTCGCCGTCCCTGACATGGCAGCCGCGACCAGCGCCACGGTCGACGCACCGTCGAGCGACGAGCGCCCCGACGAGGTCGACGTCGAGTCCCCCGAGCAGCCGACGGACGAGCCCTCCGGCTCGCTCGTCCCGGCCGCCCCCGAGGAGACCGCGCCGCCGGAGGTCGTGGAGACCCCCGCGGCTCCTGAGGTCGAGCCGGCACCGACGCCCACGGCCACCCCGTCGGCGGAGGCCGCGGCTCCGCGCACACCGAGCGCCACCGCCACGCCGGACGCGGTCACCCCGAACGAGACGACCATCGACGTCCACGTCGAGGGACTCGCAGACGCGACCGGCAAGGCGGGCGACCTGTTCCAGAGCTCGATCTTCAACATCAAGAACGAGAGCGGCTTCACCATCCCCTCCCGCACCCTCGACATCCACTGGACCATCGACGGGCCGGCGACGTTCCCCACCTCACCCCGGCCGTACTCGGTGGCGAACTCGGGCACGGCGAACGTCGCGAACTGCACGTTCACCTCACCGAAGCAGACCGACTGCATCGGCGCGAACCCCCAGTCGATGGGCACCGGTGGGGCGAACTTCAACCACATCCGGGTCCCGGTCCGCGTCGATGACACCGCACTCCCCGGCGACGTCGTCAGCGTCCACGGGTACTTCGAGCCGAACGCCGCGACCGACTACGTCAACTCGAACCCGCTGACGTCGTCGACGTGGAAGATCACGATCCCCTTGACCGCCGCCGTCATCGACGCACCGGAGGCCCCGGTCGGCCCGACGCCCACGGTGATCGGCACGGGTGTCCCCGGCGGCACGGTCGACGTCACCGTCGGCGACCGGTCGCCGGTCGAGGTGCCGGTCAGCGACGACGGGACGTGGTCCCTCCCCGTCGCCGAGGCGCTGCCGCACGGCCCCGTCACCGTGACGGCCGTCCAGCACCGCAACGGCTTCACCGCCGAGCCGGCAACCGCCACCCTCGACGTCGACGCCATCGCACCCGAGGCACCGACCGTCGACGACCCCGGCACCCTCACCGACCCGACCGGCCCGATCACCGGCCGCTCCGAGCCCGGCACGACGATCATCGTGCGCGACGCCGACGGCACCGAGCTCGGCCGCGGTGAGACCGACCTCGACGGGGACTTCTCGGTCACCCTCGACGAACCCCTTGCCGAGGGGTCGCACGACCTCGAGGTCGTGGCGGCCGACCGCGTCGGCAACGAGTCCGACAGCACCCCGGCGACCGCGGTCGTCCCGGACACCACCGCACCGGACGCCCCGACGGTCGCGCGACAGGACCTCGCGACCCCGACCGGTCCGGTGCGCGGGAAGGCGGAGGCTGGCTCCACCGTCATCGTCCGTACCGAGGACGGCACCGAGCTCGGCCGCGGAGAGGCAGACGAGAACGGCGACTTCGCCGTCGAGCTCGACAGTCCCCTCGTCGAAGGCGACCACGACGTCGAGGTCGTCGCCCAGGACGACGAGGGCAACACCTCCGACCCGACGCCGGTGACCGTCACCGCTCCGGACGTCACCCCTCCGGACGCACCGATCAGCACGACCCCGGAGTACCTCGCCGACGGCACCGGTCCGTTCACCGGCGCCGCGGAGGCCGGCTCGACAGTGATCGTGCGGGACCTCGACGGCAAGGAGCTCGGCCGAGCAGAAGCCGACGAGAACGGCCAGTTCACGGTCGTGCTCGACGAGAAACTGTCCGACGGCGCCCATGCACTCGAGATCGTCGCCGAGGACGCCTCCGGCAACGTCTCGGTCGCCACCCCCATCACAGTGGACGTGGACGAGGACGCCCCGAACCCGCCGGTCGTCACCGGTCCGACGGACCTCGCGGACGGCACGGGTCCGATCACCGGAACCGCCGAGGCCGGCAGCACCGTCATCGTCCGCGACGAGAACGGGAAGGAACTCGGCCGCGGCACCGCAGACGACAACGGCGACTTCGAGATCGTCCTCGACGAACCCCTCCCCGAGGGCGAGCACGAGTTGGAGCTCGTCGCCGAGGACAAGGTCGGGAACACCTCGACCGTCACCCCGGTCACCGTCGACGTCGACACCGAAGCCCCTGAAAAGCCGGTCGTCACCAGCCCCGCCGACCTCGCCGACGGAACCGGACCCATCACCGGCACCGCGGAGGCTGGCTCGACCGTCATCGTCCGCGACGAAGACGGCACCGAACTCGGCCGCGGCACCGCGAACGACAACGGCGACTTCGAGATCGTCCTCGACGAACCCCTCCCCGAAGGCGAACACAACCTCGAGGTCGTCGCCGAGGACAAGGTCGGCAACACCTCCAAGCCGACCGAGACCACCGTCGACATCGACACCGAAGCCCCTGAAAAGCCGGTCGTCACCAGCCCCGCCGACCTCGCCGACGGCACGGGTCCGATCACCGGCACCGCAGAGGCTGGCTCGACCGTCATCGTCCGCGATGAAGACGGCACCGAACTCGGCCGCGGCACCGCCGACGAGAACGGCGACTTCACCATCGTCCTCGACGAACCCCTCACCGAGGGCGAACACAACCTCGAGCTCGTCGCCGAAGACAAGGTCGGCAACACCTCGAAGCCGACCGAGACCACCGTCGACATCGACACGAAGGCACCCGACAAGCCGGTCGTCACCAGCCCCACGGACCTCGCCGACGGCACGGGTCCGATCACCGGCACCGCAGAGGCCGGCGCCACCGTCATCGTCCGCGACGAAGACGGCACCGAACTCGGCCGCGGCACCGCAGACGACAACGGCGACTGGACTGTCGAACTCGACCGGCCCCTCACCGACGGCGACCACGAGCTCGAAGTCGTCGCGCAGGACAAGGTCGGCAACACCTCGAAGCCGACCGAGACCACCGTCGACATCGACACCGAGGCTCCGGAAAAGCCGGTCGTCACTAGCCCGTCCGATCTCGCGGACGGCACGGGTCCGATCACCGGCACCGCCGAGGCTGGCTCGACCGTCATCGTCCGCGACGAGGACGGGAAGGAACTCGGCCGCGGCACCGCAGACGACGACGGCGACTTCACCATCGTCCTCGACGAACCCCTCACCGAGGGCGAACACAACCTCGAGCTCGTCGCCGAAGACAAGGTCGGCAACACCTCGAAGCCGACCGAGACCACCGTCGACATCGACACGAAGGCACCCGACAAGCCGGTCGTCACCAGCCCCACGGACCTCGCCGACGGCACGGGTCCGATCACCGGCACCGCAGAGCCCGGCGCCACCGTCATCGTCCGCGACGAAGACGGCACCGAACTCGGCCGCGGCACCGCCGACGAGAACGGCGACTGGACGGTCGTCCTCGAACGGCCGCTCGCCGAAGGCGACCACAAACTCGAGGTCATCGCCCAGGACAAGATCGGCAACGTGTCCGACCCGACCGAGACCACCGTCGACATCGACACCGAAGCCCCCGGCGCTCCCGTGCTCAAGGCCTTCGACGACATCGTCGACGGCACCGGCGTGGTGCGCGGGACGGCCGAGCCGGGCTCGACGGTCGTCATCCGTGACGCCGACGGTCGGGAGATCGGCCGGGGCACCGCCGATGCGGAGGGGCACTTCGCCTTCCGCACGACCGTGCCGCTGGAACCGGGAGCGCACCTGCTCTCGGTGGTCGCGATCGACCGCGTCGGCAACGAGTCGCCGGGATCGAGCATGCTCGTCACGCTCGTGCCCGAACAGGACGGCGGGGACGGCGGGGACGGCGGGGACGGCGGGGACACCCTGCCCGAGATCACCACGCCCGTGGTGACCCTGCCCGGCACCGTCGCACCGCCGGTGGGCACCGGCAGCGTCGCGGCCACCGGCACGTCCGACCAGCGTCCGGCGCGGAGCACCGGACACGCCACTTCCGCTACGGCGGACGAGCTCGCCTTCACCGGCGTCGAGCTCGGCGGCTGGCTCGCCGCAGCACTGACGGCGCTTGGGCTCGGCGCGTTCCTGCGCCTGCTCGGCCGTCGCCGGCGCGACGACGTGCAGCACTGAACCACGGACGTCGGACGGCAGGCCCGGCTCGCGTTCCCCGACCCGGGGACGCGGGTCGGGCCTCCCGTCCGTCCGTCTCAGCTGTCCGTCTGCAGCGGCTCCTTCGGGAGCTTCCGCACCTTCGCGCGCCGCTTGCGGCGCTCCGGGATCATGGAGCGCATCTCCTCGAGCTTGCCGAAGCAGAGCAGGCGGTCACCGGACTCGAGCGCGACGCCGCTGCGCGGGTTCGGGATGACGTTCGAGCCACGGTGCAGCGTCAGGACCGTGATGTCCCGGTCCCAGAGCCCGGACTCCTTGATCGTCTTGCCGACGAGGTCCGCGTTGGTGTGCACGAGGAGCTCGGCGACGCCGTACCCGGTCGAGACGGAGAGGCGCTGCCGCACGTCGATCTCGGGGAACGCGACCTGGTTCGCGATGTAGTCGACGATGGCGCCGGCGATGTCGAGGCCGGTGGCGCGTTCGACGCCCTCGAGGCCCGGTGAGGAGTTGACCTCCATGACGAGCGGCCCGTCGTTGCCCTCGAGCATGTCGACGCCGGCGACCTTCAGACCCATGATCTGCGCCGACCGGACCGCGACGGCCTCGTACTCCGGCGACAGCGTGACCTTCTCGACGGTGCCGCCGCGGTGCACGTTCGACCGGAACTCGTCACCGGACGCGGTCCGGCGCATCGCCGCCACGACCCGGTCGCCGACGACGAGGGCCCGGATGTCGCGGCCGCGACTCTCCGAGATGAACGACTGGATGAGGACGTTCTGCTTCGTCGAGTGCAGGGTCTCGACGATCGACTCGGCGACCTTCGCCTCGGGGGCCAGGATCACGCCGATGCCCTGCGTGCCCTCGAGCAGCTTGATGACGACGGGTGCTCCCCCGACGCGCTCGATCGCTCCTCGGACGTCGGTGCGACCGGCCACGAAGGTCGTCGCCGGCATGCCGATGTCGTGCCGGGACAGGATCTGGTTCGCCCGGAGCTTGTCGCGGGAGTTCGTGATGCCGTTCGCCGTGTTCGGCGTGTAGACGTCCATCTGCTCGAACTGCCGCACCACCGCCGTGCCGTAGTACGTGATCGAGTTGCCGAGCCGGGGCAGCACGGCGTCGTAGTCGCTCAGGAGCTTGCCGCGGTAGAGCAGGTCCGGGTCCTCGCCGGACAGGTCGATCGCGAAGCGCAGCGTGTTGAGGACCTTGACCTCGTGACCGCGGTCGAGCGCCGCGGCGCGCAGGCGCTGGGTCGAGTAGGCCTGGGGTGCGCGCGACAGGATGGCGAGTTTCATCGGGGAGTGCTCCGCGGGAGGGGTTCGACGGCGACGCTCCATCCAAGCATGCGACAGGATGGGGTCATGTCCCGCACCCCGAGGTCCCCCGACGGCGGGCTCGTGGTCGCCGGCTGGCGCGAGTGGGCGGGACTCCCCGACCTCGGCGTCCCGTGGATCAAGGTGAAGCTCGACACCGGTGCGCGCACCTCTGCGCTGCACGCCTTCGACCTCGAGGAACTGCCCGACGACCGGGTCCGCTTCTCACTCCACCCCTGGCAGGACACCGACGCCGACGCGTCCACCGTCGAGTGCGCCGTGCACGACCGGCGGACCGTGCGGAGCTCGACCGGTCACACGCAGGAACGCATCGTCGTGCGCACCAGCATCACGCTGGCCGGGCGGGTCGTCGAGTCCGAGGTCACCCTGAGCAACCGCGACCAGATGGGCTTCCGGATGCTCATCGGCCGCGAGGCCCTGCGCCAGGGCTTCCTCGTCGACCCGGCCCGCTCGTTCATGGCCGGCCGTGCCCCGAAGGAGATCCGGCGGCGCAACCGCGGTCGCGCCTGACCGGGGCGGGCGGGGGCCTGCGGGCGCGGTCGCGGTGCGGTCGCCTGTTCGCGAGGGCGACAGAGTGCCGCGACTGTTCCGCGCGGATCTGTCGCTTCGGCGACAGGGTCTGGACCGGACGGGCGGGATCTGTCGCTTCGGCGGGGTGGACGGGCCACGCACCGGACGGGAGGCTCGACTTGCGTCCGGCAACGCGCCTCCCGTCCGCCGCCGCCTCCGAAAGCGACAGAACGCCGCAACTGTTCCGCGCGGATCTGTCGCTTCGCCGACAGGGTCCGGACCGGGCGGGCGGGATCTGTCGCTTCGGCGAGGTGGACGGGCCGGAGCCGGACGGGAGGCTCGACTCGCGTCCGGCAACGCGCCTCCCGCCCGCCGCCGCCCGCGAAAGCGACAGAACGCCGCAACTGTTCCGCGCGGATCTGTCGCCTCGGCGACAGGGTCGGGACCGGACGGGCGGGATCTGTCGCTTCGGCGGGATGGACGGGCCGGAGTCGGACGGGTCAGCGGCCGAGGTGCTCGCCGAGGAAGGCGAGCTGCTGCGGCGCCATGCGACGCCAGTAGCCGTGCGTGTGCGCGCCCGGCTCGAAGCCGCCGGCGGGAGGGGTCGTGAAGCCGTCGACGTAGGCGTGCACCGCGGGTGCGAACCCGTCGCCGTTGCCGCAGTCGACGCGGACCGCGACCCCGTCGAGCTCGCGCTGCCGGCCGAGGACGGTGTTCGCGCGGAAGTCGGCCGCGTCGTCGAAGGCGCCGCGGGCGGTGTCCCCGGCGGCGGTCCAGAGCGCGGGGCTGATCGCCGAGACGGCGCGGACGCGGTCTGCGCCGAGGGCCCCGGCGAGCCGGAGGGCGCCGTAGCCCCCCATCGAGTACCCGGTCAGGGCGAGCCGGTCGAGGTCGGCGCCCCGCCGGGCGATCAGGGGCAGGAACTCGTCGAGGATCATCACGGCGGGGTCGTCGCCGTCCGACCGGCGGTGCCAGTAGCGGTTGCCGCCGTCGACGGCGGCGATCGCGAACGGCGTTCCCCCGCCGGCGACGTGCGCGGCGAGGAACCGGTCCCAGCCGAGCGCCCTGCCGAAGAAGCTCCGGTGGTCGTCGCCGTAGCCGTGCAGGGCGACCGCGACGGGCAGCGGTGCGTCCGACTCGGGAGCGGCGATGGTCCAGCCGACGGTGCGGCCGCCCCGCGCCCGCGAGGTGAACGTGCCGGAGGTCGTCGGGACGGGTGCGACGTCGGGGATGCTGCCGGCGGAGCCGTTCAGGCCGAGGACCCGGTACATGCTGGTGCGGCCGGGCAGCAGGCCGTGGTCGACCGCCCCGGCGGTGGCGGCACCGCCCACGGCGACGGCCGCTCCGCCGATGAGCAGGGAGCGGCGGGTGACGGTCGCGGCGCGTGACCGGGTCATCCGGCGGCCACGTCGTCGTCGTGGGTCACGGGCGTCGTGACGCAGGTGCGGGTCGGTCGCATCCTCCGCACGGTAGCGAGTCCGCCGGCGGGGACACCCCGACGCGCCGGACCGGTGCGTGTGAGGACGTGCAGCAACGGTGGGGTGGCCGTCGCTCAGACCGCGGCGTCGACCAGCGCCGCGGCGACGGTCCTGGCGGTGTCGGAGTCGAGCGCCGGGTTGCGCAGACGCATGGCGAGGGAGCCGGACACGACGAGGAGCAGCTGCTCGGCGAGCACGCCGGCGCGGTCGCCGACGACCAGCTCGGCCGTGGCGGCGAGGCGCCGGCGGAGCGTGCCGGTCTCCTGGTCGAGGACCGCGTGCACCTCGGCGGGTGCGTCCACGTACTCCGCCGCGGTGCCGAGGAACGCGCACCACCGCGACCCCGCAGGCGTCGACCGGTAGTCGTCGAGGGCGTCGAACACGGCGAGCAGCCGCCCGCGGTCGTCGGGGGCCGCGGCGACCGCACGGTCCCAGGTGGCGAGCCAGTCGTCGTGGCGCCGACGGAGTGCGGCGGCGACGAGTGCCTCCTTGCTCGGGTACCCGCGGTAGAGGGTGGCCGCCGAGACGCCGGCGCGCTCGAGCACCGCGTCGATCGGGGTCGCCGCGATGCCGCGGGTGAAGAAGAGTTCCTCGGCCGCGTCCAGCAGCTTCTGCTCGGTTCCTGGACGCATCGGCATGAGAGCACCCTAGGCTCTGCAAAGTGAAACGATCGTTTTCGTTCGGACAGCTGTTCCTGGTCGGGAGCGGACTCGCCCTCGTCGCCGTGACCTACGGGCTGGTGCGTCTGGCGTACGGACTCTTCCTGCCCGACGTGCAGCGCGACCTCGGGCTGCGCTCGGACGCCGCAGGGTGGGTCTCGTCGGGGGCGTCGGCGCTGTACTGCGTCGGCGCGGTCGCCGGGTTCCTGTTCGCCGCGCGCGCTCCCCGGACGCTCGTGGCCCTGGCCGCCCTCGTCGCGGGCGCCGGCGCGGTCGCGATGGCGACGGCGACCGGACCGGTGCCGTTCGGGGTGGCCGCCGTGTTCGCGTCGACAGGCGCGGGGCTGGCGTCCCCGGCACTCGTGCAGCTCGTCGCGCGGGCGGTGCCCGAGCGGGCGCAGGACACCGCCCAGGCCGTCGTGAACTCGGGCACGGGGCCGGGCCTCGTCGCGGCAGGGGCGCTCGCACTCGTCCTGCTGCCCGACTGGCGCACCGCGTGGGCCTGGTCCGGGGTCGTCGCACTCATCGTCGGCGTCGCGCTGCTCGCCGCGTCCCGCGGGCCGGGGTCCGGCGACGGGGCCCCGGCGCCGGGTCGCACCTGGTTCGCGCAGCACCGCCGGGTCCTGGCGCTGGCGCTGCTCTTCGGCGCGGGGTCCGCGGTCGTCTGGACGTACGGCCGCTCGGTGCTGGTGGACGCCGGTGCGCCGGACGTCGTGTCGGTCTCGGCGTGGATCGCGCTCGGTGCCGGCGGGGCCGCGGTCGTCGTCACCGCACGGTGGACGAGCGGCCTCCGGGCCCGGGTGCTCTGGGCGGTCACCGCCGGCGCGGTCGCGGTCGCCGTCGTGACGCTCGGGACCGCCCCGCAGTCGACCCCGGTGGCGATCGCGGCGTGCGCCGTCTTCGGCTGGGGCTACACGGCGGCGACCGGGGCGCTGATCGCGTGGACCACCGAGATCGACGCCGACCGGTCCTCCGCCGGGACGTCGGTGCTGTTCGTGGCGCTCGTGCTCGGGCAGGCGGCCGGAGCTGCGACGGCGGGCGCGGTGCTCGCGGCGGTCGGTCCCGGCGGCACGTTCGTCGCCGGGGCGGCCGTCACCGCGGCGAGCGCCGTGCTCGCGGTGGTCGGCCGCCGCGCCGCCTCCGGCGCCCACGACCGGAGCGTTGCCCGGGAGCCGACCGCGCGGTAGCGTGACGGCGAACACCCTCGCCGGGGCCTCCCCGGGACGACGACACGACAGCGGAGTCATGGCAACGAAGCGCTGAGCCGGCACCAGAGCCGGCTCCCCCTCACCGCGGACCACCGGTCCGCGCGCTTCCAGTACGCCCGCGCGGCACCGACGCCGCGCGACGACTCCGAGGGACCCACCGTGTTCTCCATCCGCGCCCGGCTCCGGGCCGCTTCGTCCTCGCTCGCCGAGCACCGCTCCGTCACCGCTGCCGTCCTCGTCGACACCGTCGGTGCCGGCCTCACGCTGCCGCTGACGATCGTCTACTTCACCCTGACCACCGACTTGTCGCTCGGCGTGATCGGCGCCCTGTCGACCGTCGCGTCGCTGCTCGCACTGCCGGTCGGCCTGCTCGGCGGCGTGCTCACCGACCGCTTCGGTGCGCGCGCGTCGATGGTCACGAACAACCTGCTCTCCGCCGCCGGCTTCGCCCTGTACCTGGTCGCCCACGAACCGGTCACCGTGCTCGCGGCGGTGTTCCTGGCGACCGCGTCGGAGCGCCTCTACTGGACGGCGTGGACCGCCTACGTGCACGACCTGGCGGCGGGGCGACCGTTCGAGCGGTGGTTCGCGTTCCTCGAGGCGACGAAGGCCGCGGCGCTCGGGGCCGGCGCCGTCGTCGCCGCGGTCGTCCTCGCCGGGGGCGGCTCCGACGGACTGCGGTGGCTCGTCGTCGCGAACGTCGTGTCGAGCGTCGTCGCCGCGGTCGTGTTCGCCACCCAGCGCACCGGGAGCGCACGACCGCCCGTGACTGCCGCCCGCGACCTGTCGGAGGGCCGTGCGGGTTCCCTGCGGGCGTTCGCCACGGACCGGTCGATGCGGCTCGTGACGCTCGGCCAGTTCCTGCTCGGACCGGCGATGGTGCTGCCGAACGTCGCGCTGAGCGTGCTGTTCGTCGAGCGGTGGCACCTGCCCGCCGCGGTCGCACCCGTGCAGTTCGCGATCGCCACCGGCCTCGCGGCCCTCCTGCAGACCTCCGTCACCCGGTGGGTCGCCGGGTGCGACCGCGGCGTCCTCGTGGCCGTCGGTGCCGGTCTCACCGCCCTGACGACGGTGCCGCTCATCGTGCTCCCGCCGCTCGCCGGCACCGGGGCGTGGTCGTACGTGGTCGCCGTGGGGGTGGTCCTCGCGGTGGCGGACATGGTCGCGATGCCGGCGTCGAACGCCGTGATGGCCGAGGCCCCGCACCCACGGGTCCGCGGGCGGGCGATCGGCGTCTTCCAGACCGCGGGCTCGGTCGGCATGGCGCTCTTCCCGCTCAGCCTCGGACTGCTCGACTCCGACGCCCCGTGGCTGCTGTGGCTGCTGACGGCGGTCGTCTTCTCGGGCGCCGCGTGGGCGTGGAGGGCTGCTGTCGCGGGCCTGCCGGAGCGGGTCCGGACCGCGACGGCGCAGGATGCCGAGAGCTGACCACGTGTGACGATCCGTGACGCTCCGGGCACCGGAACGGCGCACTCCGTGCCTACGCTCCTGCGGACGGCGACCCCGCCGACCACGACCACGGAGGACCCGATGCCCCAGGACACCATCGCTCGCCGCGTCGACGAGTTCAACACCGGCTTCACCGCGCAGATCGGCCCCGAGCTGAGCGGTGTCTTCGACCGCGAGCAGGCGGACCTGCGCGCCGCCGGTCTGCCCGACACGGTGCTCGGGACCGGCGACGCCGTGCCCGACGCGCCCCTGCTCGACGCGACCGGCGGCGACACGACGCTGCGCGAGGTCCGCGGTGACGCGCCGACGGTCCTCGTGTTCTACCGCGGGGCCTGGTGCCCGTACTGCAACCTCACGCTCCGCACCTACAAGCAGGAACTGCTGCCGGCGTTGCAGGAGCGGGGTGTGCGGCTCGTCGCGGTGTCGCCGCAGACGCCGGAGGGCACCGAGCAGGCGATCGCGAACGGCGAGCTCGCGTTCCCGGTGCTGTCCGACCCGGAGAACGTCCTCGCCGGACGGTTCGGGGTCGTCACGGCACCGAACGCCGAGGCCCGCGCAGCCCACACGCAGCTCGGCTTCGACGTCGCGGACAGCAACGCCGACGGCACCGCGGCGATCCCGTTCCCGTCGGTCTTCGTCATCGACGAGGACGGCACGGTCCGGTTCGCCGACGTGCACGTCGACTACACGACGCGGACCGAGGTGGCGACCGTGCTCGAGGCCGTCGACGCCCTGCGGGTGGACACGACCCGGTAGCGTCTCCTGCATGGGGGCGACGGGGGAATGGTCACGACTGCCGGTGGGACGGCGCGAGTACCGGCAGGACGCCGTGCTCGCCGCCGTGCTCGCCGGCGGGCTCGTCGTCACGACGTTCCTGTACAGCTCGGCCGGCACCTACGGTGACGACCAGGCCGCGTGGTGGGTCTCCGGGCTGATGATCGTCGCGAACGCGGCGCCCGTCGCGTTCCGTCGGCGCTTCCCGATGACGGTGGTGCTCGTGGCAGGCGTCGCGTTCGCCGCGACGCAGCTGTTGCACGTGCCCGAGGTCCTCCTCATCAACTTCACGCTCTTCATCCCCCTGTACACGGTGGGGGCGTGGTGCTCCGACCGGCTCCGGGCCGAGGTCGTCCGGTGGGTCGTCATCGGCGGCATGTTCGCCTGGCTGTTCATCGCGATCTCGTTCGGCTGGGCGTCGCCGAACGCACTGCCGAACGACACGGAGTCGCCGGTGGCGCCCTACGTCGCGATCTCGCTCGTGAACATCCTCATCAACGTCATCTACTTCGGGGCCGCCTGGTACGCCGGCAACCGGGCCTGGGCCGCGGCCGTCGCGCGGCACGAGCTCGACGAGCGCACCGGCGAACTCGCCGCCGAGCGGGAGCGGTCGGCGGCACAGGCCGTCACGATCGAGCGGGTCCGCATCGCGCGCGAGCTGCACGACGTCGTCGCGCACCACGTCGCGCTCATGGGCGTGCAGGCCGGAGCCGCGCGCCGGGTCATCGACCGGGACCCGGTGCAGGCGACGGTGTCGCTCGGCGTCGTCGAGGAGAGCGCCCGCACCGCGGTGGAGGAACTCCGGCGGATGCTCGGCACGTTGCGCTCCGAGGACCACGACACCGGGGCCGCGACGGACGTCGCCGACGCCCCGAGCACCGAGGGCATCGCCCGGATCGCCGCGCTGGCGGAGTCGGCGCGTGCCGCCGGCCACCCGGCGGAGTACGTCGTCGTCGGCGTGGAACGGCCGGTGCCGCCGACCGTGGCGGCGGTGGCGTACCGGATCGCGCAGGAGGCCGTGACGAACGTCCTCAAGCACGCCGGGCCGACCGCCCGTGCGGACGTCCGGCTGCGCTACCTCGACGACGGCGTCGAGGTCGAGGTGGCCGACGACGGCCACGGCGCCCGTGCCGCGCGGAGCACCGCCGGCAGCCGACTCGGACACGTCGGGATGCGTGAACGCGTCGCGGCCGTGGACGGTCGGATCGAGATCGGGCCCCGTGCCCGCGGAGGCTACCTGGTGCGCGCATGGCTCCCGACGACCTGACGATCGTGCTGGCCGACGACCAGGAGCTCGTCCGGGCCGGCTTCCGCGTGATCCTGGAGTCCGAACCGGGCTTCCGCGTGGTCGGCGAAGCCGGCGACGGTGCACAGGCCGTCGAAGCGGTCCGCGCGCTGCGCCCCGACGTGGTCTGCCTGGACGTGCAGATGCCCGGGGTGGACGGCCTCGAGGCCGCTCGGCGGATCGCGACGCTGCCGGATCCCCCCGCCGTGCTCGTGCTCACCACGTTCGACAGCGACGACGCGCTCTTCCAGGCGCTCGAGGCCGGGGCGAGCGGCTTCCTGTTGAAGAACGCCTCCCCCGAACGGCTGATCGACGCCGTGCGCACCGTCGCCGGCGGGGACGCCCTGCTGGCCCCCGACGTCACGCGACGGGTGATCAGCCGGGCGACCGCGGCGCACGCCGTCCCCCGGGCCGCACCGCCCGCGCCGGCGCCGGCGCCGACGATCGTGCTCGCCGAGGTCGGGCTCACCGAGCGCGAGTGCGAGGTGCTGCGCCTGCTCGCCCGGGGCCTGAGCAACGCCGAGATCGCCGCCGAGCTGTACGTCGGCGACGCCACCGTGAAGACCCACGTCTCGAACGTGCTGCAGAAGCTCGGGCTCCGGGACCGCATCCAGGCGGTCGTGTGGGCGTTCGAGCACGGCGTCGCCCGCTGACCGCGGTCCGGTGCGCGCGCATGCACCGACGGGACACGTGACGGTCGACGCGTGCATCGTCGCAACGTGCACACGCACCGGGTGCATGCGCATCGTTCGACAGGACGCGTGACGATCGACGCGTGCATCGTCGCAACATGCGCACGCACCGGCGCCGCACCGCCGCACCGCACCGCCGCCCGCGCCGCCGCCCCGCCGCCCGCGGCCCGCCGCCCCGCCCTCCCCCGCGCGACGGAGCAGACGGAGCAGGCGCCGCACCGATCCCCGCCCCGGGTGGGAGGCGTCGGGCACACCCCGCGCAATAGCGTCGGACGCAGCGACGACGACCGTCGCGGACAGTGCCACGAAGGGACGACATGCTCACCATCGACGGGGTGACCAAGCAGTTCGGCGACCGCCGGGTGCTCGACGACGTCGGGTTCACGGTCGGCAGCGGCCGGCTCACCGGGTTCGTCGGCGGCAACGGCGCCGGCAAGACGACCACCATGCGGATCATGCTCGGGGTGCTCCGGGCCGACGCCGGAACGGTGTCGATCGACGGCACCGAGGTCGGACCGGCGGACCGGCGCCGCTTCGGCTACATGCCCGAGGAACGCGGCTTGTACCCGAAGATGCCGGTGGCCGAGCAGGTCGCGTACATGGCCCGGCTGCACGGGGTCGACAAGCGCACGGCGACCTCGCGCACGAGTGGCCTGCTCGAACGCCTCGAACTGACCGCGCACGCCACCGACCCCGTCGAGAAGCTGTCGCTCGGCAACCAGCAGCGCGTGCAGATCGCGGCCGCGCTGGCGCACGACCCCGAGGTGCTCGTGCTCGACGAGCCGTTCTCCGGCCTCGACCCGATGGCCGTGGACACGGTGCTCGGCGTGCTGCGCGAGACCGCGGCGCGCGGGGTCCCGGTCCTGTTCTCGAGCCACCAGCTCGACGTGGTCGAGCGGCTCTGCGACGACGTCGTCGTGATCGCCGGCGGCACCATCCGCGCCGCCGGGCCGCAGGAGGAGCTCCGGAAGCAGGCCGGCCCCGCCGCGTGGGAGCTGCTGGTCGACGGCGACGTCGCCTGGCTCCGCGACGAGCCGGGGGTGGCCGTCCGGGAGTTCGACGGCGGCTACGCGGTCTTCGAGGCCGACGCCGCGACCGCCCAGCGCGTCCTGCAGCGTGCCGTGCAGCACGGCACCGTCGGGTCGTTCGCGCCGCGGGTGCCGCGGCTCAGCGAGGTCTTCCGGGAGGTCGTGCGGTGAACAGCTCCTTCGTGCAGGCCGTGCGCCTCGTCGCCGGACGCGAGATCCAGGCGCGCATCCGCAGCAAGGCCTTCGTGGTGTCGGCGCTCATCCTCATCGGCATGGTCGTGGCCTCGATCGTCGTCGGTGGGATCGTGGGCAAGGCCACCGCCGACGACACGACCCCGGTCGCCGTCGTCGACGGTGTCTCGCTGCCCTCGACGAGCGGACTCGACGTCACCGACGCGGCCTCCGTCGACGCGGCCGAACGACTCGTGCGGGACGGCGACGTCGACGCGGCGATCGTGCCGTCCGACGACCCGCTCGGCTACACGGTCGTCGGGCTCGACGACGCACCGTCCGAGGTCGTCTCGGCGCTGAGCGTCTCGCCCCGGATCGAACTGCTCGACCCGGACGCCCTGCCCGGCGGTCTGGTGTACCTCATCGCCATCGCGTTCGGGGTCGTCTACTTCGCCTCGGCCGTGACGTTCGGCCAGTCGATCGCGCAGAGCGTCGTCGAGGAGAAGTCGACACGGGTGGTCGAGATCCTCATGTCCGCGATCCCGGCCAGGGCGCTGCTCGCGGGCAAGGTGCTCGGCAACAGCGTCATGGCGTTCGCCCAGATCGTCGCGGTGGCCGTCGCCGCGATCGTCGCACTGGCCCTGACCGGGCAGGACAACGTGTTCGCGATGCTCGGCCCGAGCATCCTGTGGTTCGTCGGGTTCTTCGCCGTCGGGTTCGTGCTCATCGCGTCGCTGTTCGCGGCGGCCGCGGTGCTCGTCTCCCGCCAGGAGGACGTGGGCAGCGTCACCACCCCGGTGATGATGCTCGTGATGATCCCGTACTTCCTCATCATCGTCGCGTACGACAACCCGCTCGTGCTCGGGATCATGTCGTACGTGCCCTTCAGCGCCGCGATCGGGATGCCGATGCGGATCTTCCTCGGCTCGGCCGCGTGGTGGGAGCCGGTCCTGGCGCTCCTGGTCGTCGTCGCGTCGGTCGTCGTCGTGGTCGCCGTCGGCGCCCGGGTCTACGAGAACGCGCTGCTGCGCAACGGCAGCCGCGTGAAGCTGTCGGAGGCGCTGCGCGGCTGACGGACAGGAGGCCCGGATCACGTGAGCGGGTCGGCTCACGTGATCCGGGCCTCCCGTCGCGGCGGCGGCCCGTCCGGACCGGACCGGACCAGGTCAGAGCAGGCCGAAGGCGGCCTGCATCCCCAGGCTCGTGCCCGCGACCAGGACCCAGAGCGCGATGCCGAGCAGCATCGGACGGAAGCCCGCGCGCCGCAGGGCCGCGAAGTCCGTCGAGCAGCCGATCGCGGCGAGCGCCACCGTGACGAGGAACGACGCGACCGTCGCGAACCCCGGGGCCGCCGCCTCGGGCAGGACCCCGACGGTCCGGAGCAGCACCACCACGAGGAACCCGACGAGGAACCACGGCACCAACCGGAGCACGCGGAACCCGCGACCCGGCCCCGGGGCGGGGGCGGGCTGCTCGCGGGAGGCGCGGCGGGCCTCCAGTCCGGCCAGCCCGATGACGATCGGGATGATCATGAGCGTGCGCACCAGCTTCACGACGACCGCGGTGTCGGTCGCCTGGCGGCCGTAGACGGTCGCGGTGGCGACGACCGACGACGTGTCGTTGACGGCGGTGCCGGCGAAGACGCCGAAGGCGTGCTGGCCCAGGCCGAGCGCGTGCCCGAGCAGCGGGAACGCGAAGACCGCCGCGATGTTGCAGAGGAAGATCGTCGACATGGCGTAGGCGACGTCGGCGCTGACGGCACCGATGACGGGGGTGACGGCGGCGATCGCCGACGCACCGCAGATGCCCGTGCCGACGCCGATCAGGGTCCGGAGGGCGCTCGACACCCGCAGCGCCCTGCCGATCCCCCACGCTGCGACCAGGCAGACGACGAGCGTCGCGAGCATCACCGGCAGGGTCTCGCCGCCGATGCGCAGGACCTCGCCGATCGACAGCTGCGCGCCGAGCAGCACGACCGCGGCCTGCAGGACCCGGCTCGACGAGAACTTCACGCCGGGTGCCAGTGCGGCGAGCGTGCCTCCGGTGCGACGACGGACGAGCCAACCGACCACGGCGCCGATGACCACGGCGGGGACGGGCCCGCCGACGACGGGGAGTTCGCGACCGACCAGGGTGGCGACGATGCCGATCGCGACGGCGAGGGCGACACCCGGGACGGCGGTGCGGGCGGACTGCATGCGTCCAGCATCTCGCGCCCGCGGACACCCTGCTGCTCCGACGGGCAGGATGGGTCCGTGCAGTACGCGGGGGAACGGTGGGTGCAGCGGCTCCGCGACGGGGTGCCTCCGAAGCGGTGGCCGTTCCTGGTCGGGCTGGTCGTCGTCACGCTGGTCGGCGCTATCGGCCTGTGGCTGACGGTCCTGCACCTCGACGACATCGTGCGATCGGAGGCCCGACGGCCGTGGTCCGGGCCGCTGCTGTCGGCCCTCCTGTTCGCGTTCGGGCCGGTCGCCGCGGCGCTCTCGTGGCTGCGCGGACGGCGCGACCGACGGGTCCTGGCCCGGATCCGCGCCCACGGTACGGCTCCGGCGTTCCACCTGCCCGTGCTGCAGTCCGCACTGCACGCCCTCGACGATCCGCCGGAGATGTGGACCGTCGACCGTGCCGGCCTGCACGCCTGGTCGCCGGAGCGGCCCGACCCGGTGTTCGACCTCGTGTGGGACGACGTCGCGTCGATCGACCTGGCGTCGCAGGACGTCCGCGGGCAACGGGCGGACGTCGGGATCCTGGTCGGTCGGGTCGCGGGCAGCGCCCTCGTGCTGCGACCGCGGCCCACGATCGGGCGCCCGTTCGGCGCGAGCGCGACGAAGCTCCACATCACGATGGAGGTGCTGCGGTCGCTGCAGCGCGAGCTCGGGTCGCACCGGGGCACCGCCCACCCCGGTCGGACGACGGCGGACCGGTGACGCCGACGGACGAAGCGTGGGTGCAGCGGTTGCGCGACGGGACCGTGCCGCGGCGGGGCCCGGAGCTGCTGGCGGCGGTGGTCACCATGGCGGTGGGTGTCGCCGCATCCGTCGCCGAGTTCGCGTTCCCCGACTTCCTGCGGAGCATCGACACCGTAAGGATGCAGAGGACGCTCTTCCTCGTCCCGCTGCTGGTCGCCGCGTCCGGGATCGTGCTGGCCGGGTCGACGCTGTCGTCCGGCCGGTCCGACCGGCGCACGCTGGCGCGCATCCGGGCGGGCAGGGCCCAGCGGTTCCACCTGCCCGTGCTGGCGTCGGGGCTGCGGACCACCGACGACCTCGCCGGACCCCGACCGGCGATCTGGACCGTCGACGAGTCCGGCCTGCACGCGTGGGCGCCGTCGCGGGACACCCCGGTCCTCGACCTGCCGTGGGCCCGCGTCCGGCGGTTCGCCGTCGCGACGAAGGCCGTCCGCAGGCAGCGCGTCGCGTTCGGGATCTGGATCACGACGACCGACGGCTCGGACGTCGTCGTGCAGCCGCGAACCGCACTCGGCCGGGGGTTCGAGGCCGGTCCGGTGGAGCTCGACACCCTCGTGCGGGTCCTGCGGTCGCTGCAGCGCGAGCTCGGGTCGGACCGCGGTGCGGCCGACCGTCACTGAACCGGCGGGGTGTCGCCCGTCATGTCCACGCGGCCGGTGTCCGCGTTCCAGGTGAAGGTCGCGGTGGTGCGGCCGGACGGCGACGCGTTCGGCTCGCCGGCCTTCGGGTAGCGGTACGTCACGACGATCGTCTCGTCGCTGCGGCGCTCGACGGCCGGTTCGAAGGCGTACTGCTCCGCCGTCGCGGTGCCGAGGTACCGGCCCTGGTGGAAGAGCAGGATCGCGTACGGCGACCCGGCGGTGCCGCCCCGGAGGGTCACCACGGACCAGGACAGCGCGGCGCAGGCGTCGTACCCGGAGGTGTCGGCGTTCGCACCGTCCCACCGGAACCCGTCCAGCCCGGCGGGCAGCGGCAGCGAGGCGACGGCGTCCGACACGGCCGCCGCACCGTCGGCGGGGCCGCACGTCGGGGTCGGGGTCGTCGCCGGGCTGTCCGTCGGCGTCGGGGTCGACGCCGGGGTCGACGGGTCGTCGGTCGGTGCGGCGGTGACGGTCTCGGTCACGGTCGGGGTGGCGGCGTCGCCGCCGTCTCCCCCGCCCTCGCCGCCGGAGCAGCCGGTGAGCAGGGCGACCAGGACGGCACCGGTCAGGATCACGGACGTTCTCGAGGTCAGCACTCCTCCCACGGTGCCAGGGACCGCCCTCCGATGCCCGGACGTGCTGCCACACTGGTGGTGTGCGGGGGATGCAGCCGGGGGCGATCGTGGTCGAGGACGACCGGGTCGACGGACCCCACGGGCCGGTGCCGATCCGGCACCACCGCCCGGTCGGCGCGTCCGTCGACGGTCGCCCGACCCTGGTCTGGCTGCACGGCGGCGGCTTCTTCCGCGGCGACCTCGAGCTCCCCGAGTCCGACGCCGTCGCACGCGACCTCGCGGCACGCGGCACACCGGTCGTGACCGTCGACTACCGCCTCGGGCCGCTGCCCGGGCTGCCCTGGGTCGGCCGGGGCGGACCCCGTGGCCGCCGCCGCGCGCCGCACGCCCGCGACGAGGTCGCCGCCGTGCTCCGCAGCCTGCACGACGAGGCGCCGTCGGGACTCGTGCTCGGCGGCGCGAGTGCCGGGGCGTGCCTCGCGGCGGCGACGGTGGCGGTCGCTCCCGCGCTGGTCGGCGTCGTGCTCGCCTACGGGTTCTTCCACCCGACGATCCCCCGCGACCCCGCCGTCCAGCGACTCGTCCGCGGGCACCGCCGCGTCACGCACGCGCCGTTCCTGCTCGACCGGAGCAGCCGGGCGTACGCGGGACCCGGGGCGGGCTCCACGTTCCCGGCGCCCGAGCACCGCGGCGCCTTCCCACGCACGCTGTTCGTCGACGCCGAGCGGGACGTCATGCGGGCCTCCGGCGAGCGCTTCGCGACGGACCTCGCTGCAGCGGGTGTGGACGTCGAACGGCACGTCCTCACCGGCAGTCGGCACGCGTTCCTGAACCGGCCGGGCACCCCCGACTCGACCGCAGCGCTCGACCTGGTCGCGGCGTGGCTCGGCCGGTCCGTCCGCTGAGCGCTGCCCGGGTGCGAACGACGGACATCCGGCGGACGGTCCGGCCGCCCCGGACGTACCCTGGGACCGGAAGCGACGGCGGTTCCTGTTCCCCGCGCCGCGCTCCCTGCCGTGACGCTCAACCATCGTGACGAAGAGTTCCCCCGTGACCGAACACCTCATCGAGTACGTCGCCCGTGACCGGACGGGCATCACCGCCGTCGTGACGACCACCGGCGTCATCGACGTCGACGTCGTGATCGAGAACATCCGGTCCGGGCACTCGGGGTACTTCGTGGCAGCCGACTCGTGGAAGCGCGCGCCGGTCCGGAGCATGTCCTTCATCGGCGGGACGTACCTGTTCGCGAACTGGGACGGTTCGAAGCGGAACATGCTGCACGACCTGGCGTTCCGCACGCCGACCCGGACCGTCCAGACCCCGCCGGCCCGCGAGTCCTGGTTCGCGCGGCTCGTCGCGGTGCTGTCGGGGCGCCGGGCACTCCCCGACGGACGGCACCTGCAGCACTGACCGGGCCGCGGGTCGGGTCCGACCGGTCCGTGCGGTCGGCGCGCGCCGTCGGGCTGCGCGGCCCGCGCGGTCGGCACGCGGCGTCGGGCTGCGCGACTCGCGCGGTCGGCACGCGCCGTCGGGCTCCGCAACCCGCGCGGTCGGCCCGCGCCGTCGGGCGGCGCGGCCCGCGCGGTCGGGCTGCGCGGCCCGCGCGGTCGGCGCGTGCTCAGAGCCGCAGTGCCAGCGCGTTCGCCGTGAGTCCCGCCGCGGTCCCGCACAGCAGCACCGTGTCGCCGGGGCCGAGACGACCGTCCTCCAGGCACTTCGCGAGCGTGTACGGCACCGAGGACGACACCATGTTGCCGTACTCGGCGACGGCGTCGACGTAGCTGTCCCGCGGGAACCCGATGCGCCGCATCGCGATGCCGAGCGCCCCGCTCGCCTGGTGCGGCACGACGAGGTCGACGTCGTCGAGGCCGAGCCCGGCGCGCTCGAAGAACCGGTCGAAGAACCCGGGCAGGACCTTGAGCATCCCCATGAGCGCCCGACGGCCGTGCATGTCGAAGCGGTAGTCGGCGGGGTCGCCGTCGGCGTAGTCCTGGGCAGGGTACCGCGACAGACCGCCCCGCAGCTCGGTGTCGTGCGCGTGCTCGGGCCAGGTCTGCTGCAGGCTCGACAGCACGCCCTGCTCGCCGGTGCCCCGCTCGAGCACGACCGCGGCGGCCGCGTCCGAGAACAGCTCGTACGACTCGCGCTGCTCCGGGTCGAGGAACCGTGAGCCGACGTCCCCCGAGACGACCAGGATGCGCTCGTACTCGCCGTCGGCCAGGTACCGCGAGGCGATGTCGACGGCGGTGATGAAGCTCGTGCAGGTGGAGTTCACGTCGAACGCCGCCGCGCGGGCGCCGGGCGTGACGCGTTCCATGACGAGCGACGCCGTGCACGGGATCGGCTGCACCCCGGCCGCACACGCCGCGATGACGCAGTCGACGTCGTCGGGGGTCAGCCCGGCACGTCGGATGGCGTCCTCGGCGGCGGCCGACAGCATGTCGAGCTGCGAGACGTCGTCGGCGATGCGGTGGCGCGTGGCGGTGCCGGAACGCGACTCGAACGTGACGACCCGGTCCGGCAGGTACGTGCCCCAACCGCTGATCCGGCAACTCCTCATGATGGTCCCCCTTCGTCGGTGCTCCGGTGCGCGTCCGCGCGGCCGGGTTCGTGGTCGTCCCCGGCCGGCAGGTCCGCACCGGTGCGGTGCTGGTCGACACCGACCTGATCGACACCGAGCTGATCGAGACCGAGCAGGTCGACGTCGGTGCGGTGGTGGTCGTGGCTGAAGAGCAGCCGCACCCCGGAGCGTTCGGCGTCGAGCAGCTGCGCGGCCGTCGTGCGTTGCGCCGGGTGGTCGTCCGCGACGGCGCGCGGCACGGGTCGGATGCGGTGTTCCTGGCCGAGCAGGTCGCGGCCCCAGGCGGCGTCCGCGGCGAGGAGCACGCGGCCCTCGATGACCGCCCCGAGGTGACCGGGCGCGTGGCCCGGCAGGTCGACCAGTCGGTACGAGCCGTCGCCGAACAGGTCGGCGGTGCGCAGCCCGCCGGGTCCGGTGCCCTGGCCGAAGGCGTCGTCCGGCACCACCAGGAGCCGTCGGTCCAGGTCGTCGGGCAGCAGCCCCGCCAGGACGCCGTCGCGGAGTCGCGGTGCGGCCAGGGTCCGGCGCACCGGTTCCGACACGACGACGGCGGCCGAGGGGAACGCGGACAGGCCGCCGACGTGGTCCGGGTGCAGGTGGGACAGCACCACGTGCGTCACCGTGCCGGGGTCGGACACCTGCGCACCGGCCGACGCCCCGGCCGGCACGTGCGGGGGCAGCAGGAGCCGGTAGGCGGCGCCCGCCGGGCCGGTCCGCCACGGCAGCGGCGCGTACCCGGTGTCGAACAGCACCCGCCGGTCGCCGTCCTCGTACAGGAACACGTTCGCCGGGAAGACGCGGCGCTCACGGGCGGCACCACGCAGGAGCTGGTGCACGCCGTGGACGGTCGACCCGCAGGCGAACGCGCGGAGGCTACCCACCGGCGCTCCCCGGGGTCGTCGCCGTGCGGCCAATCGACGCGTAGCTGGCCAGGGCGGCGTCGAGGCCGACGGTCGGCTCGTAGCCCAGGACCTCGCGCGCCCGGGTGATGTCGAGCGTCTGCGAGTGCGTGATCGTCGAGACGGTGTAGCGCGTCACCGGGGGTTCGGGCCGCCCGGGCAGCACACCGCAGACCGCCTCGAGCAGGCCCGCCGCGCGGTACACGGCCCCGGCCGGCAGCGATCGGTGCCGCAGCGGCAGCCCGAGCCCGGTGAGCAGCTGGTCGAGCAGCGCGACGAACGGCCGCGGATCCCCGTTCGTCACGTTGAACGCGAGCCCGGCGGCGTCGGGCACCCCGATGGCCAGGCGCACGGCGAGCGCGACGTTCTCGACGGCGGTCAGGTCGACGAGGCCCCGGCCGCCGCGCAGCAGCGGCACCCCGACGCGCTCGTGCACGCGCAGCAGGCGGGGCACCAGTCCCGGGTCGCCGGCCCCGATGATGCCGCGGGGGCGGAGCACCACGACCTCGACGTCCCGTGCCGCGCGGAGCAGCGACTCGGCGTGCAGCTTCGACCGGATGTAGTGGTTCATCGGCCGGCTCGGGTCGACCTCGTGCTCGCGGATGCCGAGGCGGTCCCGCGGCGCGGCGTAGACGCCGGGCGAGGAGACGTGCACGATGCGGCGCGCGCCGACCCGTCGCGCGTACTGCAGCACCCGCGCGGTCCCGGTGACGTTCGCGTGCTCGAACTCGGACCACCGACCCCACGGCGACGAGAGCGCCGCGCAGTGCACGACGACGTCGGCGGGGACGGACGAGCGGCCGAGGTCGTCGAGGTCCCCGACGAACACCGGCCCGTCGGGCAGCGCGTCCGCACGCCGACCGGCCGCGGTCACCCGGTGTCCGTGCGCCCGCAGGTCCCGCACGACGTGGCCGCCGAGGAACCCGGTGGCGCCCGTGACGAGCACGTTCTCCCCCATCCTCCGATCCTAGGGTGCTCGCTGCCCGCCCCCGGGCCGCCGTCTAGGCTCGTCCACGTGCGGATCGCTCTCGTCACCGACTACTACCTGCCGACGCTCGGCGGCGTCCAGACCGCGGTGCGCGCGCTCGCAGAGACGCTCACCACCGACGGACACGAGGTGACGGTGTTCTGCCCGCTCACCACGCCGTCGACGGACCCCGGTGTCGTGGGGCTGCCGGTCTCCCCCGTCTTCCGCCCGGACGGCTACCCCTTCGCGTGGTCGCCGCGGCGGCTCCGCCGGCTGCTCCGCCAGGAGTTCGCCGACCGTGGCATCGAGGTCGTGCACACCCACTCCGAGATGTTCGCAGCGCTCGGCGGTGTCCGGGCCGCCCACGACCTGGGGCTGCCGATCGTGCACACCATGCACGGGCGGATCGACGTCTACACGCGGAACGTGCTGCCGCTCCCCGCGGTCACCACCGTCCTGCTCGCCGCCCTGCACGGCCGACAGATCAGCCACGACGGCATCCGGGTGGCCGGCGACCGCCCGTACACGAGGACACGCACCGGCCGGCGGATGTGGCGCGTCATGCTCGCGCAGTCCCGGGCGTCCACGCACGTCGTCGTGCCGTCCGGGCACTTCGCGCAGAAGCTCGTCGACCAGGGCGTCCGCACGCCGGTGACGGTGCTCACCAACGGCATCGAGACGAGCGTGCTCGACGCGATCGGCACGGTGCCGGCGCGGACCCTGCGCGCCGACGAACCCCTGCGGATCCTCTGGGTCGGCAGGCTGTCACCGGAGAAACGTCCGGACGTGCTCGTCCGGGCGGCGCACGCGTTCCCGCCGGGGGTGCAGGTCGATGTGCACGGCGACGGGGTGGCCCGCGCCGACGTCGCCCGCGCCGCCGAGGGCGCTCCGGTGACCCTGCACGGCTCGACACCGCACGACGGGGTGCTCGACGCCATGCGGTCGGCGCACCTGCTCGTGTCGAGCTCGTTCGACTTCGACAACCAGCCGATGGTGATGCTCGAGGCGATCGCGACCGGGCTGCCGGTGCTCTACTGCGACCCCGACCTGGCCGAGGTCGTGCCGGAGGGCGGCGGCTTCCTCGCCCCGACCCCGGACGCAGCCGGCCTCGCCGCCGTGGTCGGTCGGCTCCGCGCCGATCCGGATGCGGTGACCCGCGCGAGCGAGGCGGTGCTCGCCGACCGCGGTCGCGTCGCGCAGCCCACCGCGGCCCTGGTCGACGTGTACGAGCAGGCCGTGGCGGCTGCGCGCGACGAGGGGGCGTCGCCGCCTACTGGTCGCCGTCCTCTTCCTGGTTGAAGTGCGAGTCGTCGCCCGTGTGGCTGGCGGCCAGGCCGTCGGGGTCGTTCGGGATGGTGTTGTCGTCGCCGAGGCCGCCCGGCTTCTCGGTGCCCTCCGGGTCGTTCTTCGGGGCGTCGTGGGTGCTGGCGTTGTCGCTCATGGGCTGCTCCAGTGCAGGGTCGGTCCGGGGGCGCTGCCACCGGCGGTGCTGAGGTCTCGGACAGTACGGCCCGTGCCTCGGAATCCGCCGACGACGGCGCCGCGGGGCTGCGCTGCCGGGTGACACCGACCGCGCCGTTCGGTAGATTGTTCAACAACTCCGGCGACGACAGGGGACCTCGTGACGACGATCGACCTGAACAGCGACCTCGGTGAGGGCTACGGCGCCTGGACCACGGCCGACGACACCGCGATGCTCGACGTGGTGTCGAGCGCGAACGTCGCCTGCGGTGCCCACGCGGGTGATCCGGTGATCATGCTCGCCACGGCGCGCGCCGCCGCCGAGCGCGGGGTCGCCGTCGGCGCCCACGTCGCCTACCGCGACCTCGCGGGCTTCGGCCGCCGTCCGGTCCACGTCACGCCCGACGAACTCCACGCCGACGTCGTGCACCAGATCGGCGCACTCGCCGCCGCGGCACGGGTCGCCGGCACGGCCGTCACCTACGTCAAGCCGCACGGCGCGCTGTACAACACCGCGTGCGCCGACCCGGTGCAGGCCGAGGCCGTGGTCCGGGCGGTCGCCGACGTCGACGGGTCCCTCGCGGTGCTCGCGCTGCCGGGGTCCGAGCTGCTGCTCGCCGCCGAGCGCCACGGGCTCCGCGCGGTGAGCGAGGTCTTCGCCGACCGCGCCTACGAACCCGACGGTTCGCTCGTGTCCCGGAGTCGACCCGGCGCGGTGCTGCACGACCCGGACGAGGTCGCGGCGCGTGTGCTCCGCATGGCCACCGACGGGGTCGCGACCGCGGTCGACGGCTCCGACGTCCCGGTCCGCGCCGACTCGGTGTGCGTGCACGGCGACTCCCCCGGCGCGGTCGCGATGGCCCGGGCCGTCCGCGCGCTCCTCACCGAGCACGGCATCCGGATCACCCCGTTCGCGCGATGACCGCCCCCGACCTCCGGACCGCGGGACGGACCGCGCTCCTCGCGACGTTCGACTCCCTGCCCGACGTCGTCGCGTTCCGCACGGGGCTGGCAGCGGTCCCGGTCCCCGGTCTGACCGAGGTCGTGTCCGGCGCCCGGACGCTGCTGCTCCGGTTCGACCCCGCCACGACCGACGCAGCCCGCCTGCGGGCCGACCTGCAGCGGGTCGCCCCGGTCGCCGCCGCGACCGCGGTCGACGGCGCCCCGCTCGTCGTCCCGGTGGTCTACGACGGCGAGGACCTCGACGCCGTCACCGACCTGACCGGTATGTCCCCCGACGAGCTGGTCGCCTGGCACACCGGCCAGGTCTGGACGAGCGCGTTCTGCGGTTTCGCCCCCGGGTTCAGCTACCTGACCGGCTCGGAGCCCCCACTCGACCTCCCCCGCCGTCCCGCCTCCCGCACCGCCGTGCCGAGCGGGTCGGTGGCGCTGGCCGGTGAGTTCAGCGCCGTCTACCCGCGGGTCTCGCCCGGTGGCTGGCAGCTGATCGGACGCACCACGGTGCCGATGTGGTCCCTCGACCGCGATCCGCCGGCCCTCGCGCCGGCCGGCACACGGGTCCGCTTCGTCGACGCGGGTCGGGCATGAGCGCCCTCACCGTCACGCACGTCGGCTACGGCGTGACCACCCAGGACCTCGGCCGGCCCGGCTTCAGCGACATGGGGCTCGGCGCGGCGGGCGCCGCCGACCGCGGGTCCGCAGCGCTCGCGAACCGGCTGGTCGGCAACCGTCCCGACGCGGCCGTCCTGGAGGCCCTGCTCGGCTCGGTCGCGCTCCGTGCGGACGCGTACGTGGTCGCCGCCACCACCGGCGCGGCCTGCCCCGTCGAGGTCGAGCGCGCGGACGGCGGCGTCCGGGGCGCGGCGTCGCACGAGGTCCTGCTCCTGGCGCCCGGTGACACCCTGCGCATCGGCACCGCGACGGTCGGGCTGCGCGCCTACGTCGCGGTGCTCGGCGGCGTCGCGGTCGACCCGGTGCTCGGCAGCCGGTCGTGGGACTCCCTCGCCCGGCTCGGCCCACCACCCCTGGCCGTCGGGGACGTGCTGCCGGTCGGTGACGCGCGGGTGTCGTGGCCGAACGTCGACGCCGTACCGCAGCCCCCGGAGGACCTCCCGGGCGGACACGTCCTGCTCGACGTGGTGCCGGGCCCGCGTGCCGACTGGTTCACCGCCGGGTGGCGGAGGACGCTGACCGGGCAGGACCACCACGTGACCCCGGACAGCGACCGCGTGGGGGTGCGAACCACCGCCGACCGGCCGCTCGAGCGCGCGGTCACCGGGGAGCTCCCGAGCGAGGGCGTCGAGACCGGGTCACTCCAGGTGCCGCCGGAGGGCCACCCCGTCCTCTTCCTCGCCGACCACCCGGTCACCGGTGGCTACCCGGTGGTGGCGGTGCTGACGCCGACCGCCGTCGACCGCGCCGCGCAGCTGCGCCCGGGCGACCGGCTGCGGTTCCGGGTCGTCGAGTAGGCCGGGCCGGAACAACCACGCGGTGTCGGGAGTTGTCTCGGACATCCCCGACGAAAGGCACCACATGTCGATCACCGTCCTGCTCGAGGTCCGGTTCCAGGCCGAGGCCGCCGCCGATGCCGTCGAGTCCGCCGTCCGGCAGACCCTCGCCCAGACGGCGTCGTTCCCGGGCAACGAGTCGCTCGAGGTCCTGGTGGACGACGACGACCCGACCCGCATGGTCGTCGTCGAGTCCTGGACCACCGCGGCTGACCACGACGCCTACGTCGCCTGGCGCGCCACCCCCGAGGGATCGGCTGCCATCGGACCGCTGCTCGCCGAGGCACCCGTCACCCGCACCTTCGGCCGCACGGTCCCGCTCGACTGACCGGACGGCCGCCGAGCGGGACCGACGCCCCGGGCCGGTTCAGCCGGTGTACCGGTACGTGCTCACCCAGTCGATGTCGAGGTGCCCCGCCGCACCCCAGTTCCCGACCTGGAACATGTACCGGTGCGCCGTCGTGGGCACGTTCGACGTGACCGTCGTGACGACCTTGCCGTCGAGGAGGTACCGCACCGACCTGCCGGGGATCCACTCGACCGAGTAGACGTGCCAGCTGCGCCAGGTCACCCCGGTGCTCATGCTCGTCGCGTTCGCTTCCTGTCCGGGGGTCATCGAGTGTTGGTGCAGCATCGGCGACCCCTCGAAGTTGCTCTCCGGGTAGTCGATCTCACCGTCCGACCAGACGTCGGACGACGGCCACAGCATGAACGCGGCGCCGTTCCCCGTGCCGCCGGTGGCCTTGGCACGGACGGTGAACTTCCCGCCGACGTGCGACCAGGCCCCGGACGGTGTGCCGAACGTGCCGGCCGCTCCGTGACGCCCGTCGAGCGCGACGTCCATGAAGCCGTCGTGGGCGCTGACCTGCGACCCGGCCCAGTACATGCCGCCGGTGCCGTCCGGGTAGGGCTGCCACGCCTTCGCGTACCTCGACGCGAATGGGCCGTTCGCGGCTGCGGCGGTGCTGAAGTCCTCGACGAAGGTCTGCCGGAACTTCCCGACGTCGCCGACCGGGGCGGTGACCCCCGCGTAGGCGACGCTCCCCGTCCCCATCGACGCCACGACGGTGGCGCCGACGACCGCGGCGACGAGAGCGGTTCTCCTGATCCTGTGGTGGTGCATGTGTGCGTCACTCCCTGATGTGTGACCGATGACGCCCGCTGGCCCGGGCGTCCGCCGGATCTCGGCTCGGCGTCGAGGCTAGGTGTCTTCGACAACACATGCAGGGGGTTGACAGGGCACCGGTCAGGAGGCGACCATGCGCCCGCGCGGATCAGCGCGCAGCGTCCTCGCGGGCCTCCATCGCGTCCCAGGCGAAGCTGGCGAGCCAGTGCGTCGAGTAGTACTCCTCGCCGACGCTCGCCGCGAGCCCGGAGGCCAGCAGCCGGTCGGCCGCGTCGTCGAGCAGCCCCGCGATCCCCGCGCCCGCCCCGGCCGATCCGTCGGCGCGCAGGGCGTCCGCGATCCGGCGTGCCGCACCGGCACGGGACAGGTCGAGGCCGAACAGGTGGACCTGCTGCGGGTCGTTCTCGTCGCGGACCACCGTCGACCGCAGGATCGCGTCGTCCGGCTGCACCTCGGCGAAGAACGTCTGCGCCCAGGTCGCGAACTCGTCGGCCGGCAGGACCGCGCGCACCAGGTCGGCCTCGGCGAGCCCGGCCGACAGGAAGTCGTGACCGCTGCGCTCCCACGCGAAGGGCCATCCGGCGTCGTCGCCGAACCACTCGCGCGTGGCACGCTCGACCGTCGCGGCGAGTGCGTCCCGGCCGAGCGACCGGGCGGCCTCGAGCACGAGCAGCAGCCCGAACGCCGAGTTCGAGTGCACGCCGTGCCGGACCGGGTGGGCGGCACCGTCGACCCACCGGGTGACGAGGTCCTCGAGCACGTCGACGACGGGTGCGAAGCCGGGCGCGAGCTGCCGGATCGCGGGCACCTCGGACGCCGAGACCTCTGCGGCGAGCCGGGCGAGCCAGGCCCAGCCGTAGGGGCGCTCGTAGTGCGGTGTCCCACGCAGGTAGGCCGCCTCGGTCGCGAGGTGATCCGTCGTGAGGTGCGCCTGCAAGATCGAGGTGAGTCGGGCCTCCAGACCGTCCGACAGGCCGTGCGCCACCAGGCGCGTGGCGAGCCAGTGCATGTGCACGGACGAGTGCCAGTCGTAGGACGTCGCGAAGGCCGGGTGGAGCTCGACGGGCAGGGCACGGTCGTCCGGACCGGACGTGGTGTGGTGCGCCGCGTACGGGTACTCGCGGGTGGTGTTCTCGGCGGCGACGGCCGCGAAGCGGTCGGCCCACGCGGCCCGGGTCAGGTCGATCGGGGTGGCATCAGAACGCGACAAGGTACATGACTCCCATGTTGACGACGAGCAGGACGGCGGCGGTCGGGATCTGCGCCTTGATCGGGCCGTACTTGTCCCGCATCTCGAGCAGTGCGGCCGGCACCAGGTTGAAGTTGGCGGCCATCGGCGTGACCAGGGTGCCGCAGAACCCGGCGAGCATGCCGATGGCGAAGATCGCGGCGGGGTTGCCGTCGAAGCCCTGCACCAGGACGGGCCAGCCGATCGCCGCGGTCATGATCGGGAAGGCGGCGAACGCGTTGCCCATGATGATCGTGAAGAGCGCCATGCCGAGGCAGTAGACCACCACGGCGGCGAGCAGCGAGCCCTCCGGCAGGACGGACTTGATGATCGTACCGACGGCGTCGCCGACCCCGGCCTGGGTGAAGACGATGCCGAGCGTCGACAGCATCTGCGGCATTAGCGCCGCCCAGCCGATCGCCTGCAGCAGGCGGCCGCCTTCGCGGATCGGGGTGGCGATGCGCGGCGGGCGCAGGACGAACACCGCGACGACCACGGCCAGGACCGAGCCGATGCCCAGGCCGGTCAGGGTCGCGCTGCCCTCGGCGAGCAGGGGATCGCCGCCGATCCGGACCAGCGGGCCGAGCGTCGCCACGAGGACGGCGACCACGGGCACGACCAGCGCCGGGATGAAGAGCCTGTTGCCGAAGCGGGTCGCGAACGCCGCACGCTCGTCGGGGCTGGTGGTGGCGAGGACGCTCGTGCTGGAGGACGGCTTCGTCGCGACGCCCGTCGGTTCGGCCGGCCCCGTCTCGGCGCCCGTGCCGGCTCCGGGGATGCTCGCGACCCGGGTGCGGCTGGTGGTCCCGGTGAACCCGAGACCGGCGAGGGCGACCATCACGAGGACGGCGATGCCGAGCACCCACGAGGGCGCGGTCTTCGCGGCGACGAAGGTGCCGTAGAAGAAGGACAGGCCGAGGATGCCCCAGAACGCCGCGTTGCCGAGGCGCTTCGCGTGCGCGGTGTCCGTGACGATGAGGACCGCGACGGCGATGAAGAACGCGCCGATGAGCCAGTAGAGCCATTCGCTGGTGATCACGCCGGGACCTCCGTGCCGGGGGCGATCGACACGTCGGCCGCCATCTTGTCGAGCCGTCGGTCGAGCAGCAGCAGCCGGGTGCCGTGCACGAGCAGGGCGGCGATGCCGGTCGGGATGGCCCAGAGTGCGAGGTCGATGGGTTCGAGCGCGAGCCCGTACGTCGAGTCGACGAAGGTCGTGATGAGCAGGATCGATCCGACCGCGACGAAGACGTCCTCGCCGAAGAAGACCCCGACGGTGTCGGACGACGCCGAGTAGCCCTTGATCTTCTCGCGCATGCGCTCGTCGATCCGGCCGTACTTCTTGAGCGCCGCGCCCTCGGCCATCGGGTGCACGAGCGGGCGGACGGTCTGCGCCGGGCCGCCGATGCTGGTCAGGCCGACCGCTGCCGTGACCTGCCGGATGGCGAGGTACCCGGCGAGCAGGCGCCCCGTGGTCAGCTTGTCGAGCTTCGCGATGAGGCGCTTCGCCTGGTCCTGCAGGCCGTAGCGCTCGATCAGGCCGATGACCGGCAGGACGAGCGCGAAGGTCGTGACCGAGCGACTGGACGCGAAGCCGTCGCCGAAGGCGGTGAGGATGCCGACGGGACCGATCCCGCCGATGGCCGCGGTGACGATGCCCGCGACGGTCACGACGAGGAGCGCGTTGACGCGCAACGCGAACCCGACGATGACGACGGCGACGCCGATGAGGACGAACATGCGGGCCAGTCTGGACTGCATTGTTCAACAATCGCAAGAGGGCGTTCTGCTCTGTAACACGACGGTCACACAGCACGCCCCCGCGTGCCCGTGCCGGATCGTGTCAGGATCGACGGCATGACCCGAACCGTCGGCGGCGCCGAGTCCTCCGCGGCGCGACTGCGCACGATGATCGCGGACGGGGAGTTCGCCCCCGGGGCCCAACTGTCCGAGGAACGGCTGAGCGACCAGCTCGGCGTCTCGCGCAACACCCTGCGCGAGGCCTTCCGGCTGCTCGCGCGGGACCGGCTCGTCGAGCACGTGTTCAACCGCGGGGTGTTCGTCCGCCGGCTGTCCACCGCCGACGTCGTCGACCTGTACGCCGCGCGGCGCGTGCTCGAGCAGGCGGCCGTCCACGCGTGCGACCCGTCGGCTCCGGCGCTGGCCGACGCCGCCGCCGCGGTGGCCGAGGCGCGCGCCGCCGCTGCCGCCGGGGACTGGCGTGCGGTCGGCACGGCGGACATCCGGTTCCACGCCGCGCTCGTGCGGGCCGTGCCGAGCGAGCGCCTATGGGGTCTGATGGACGGACTGCTCGCCGAGATGCGGCTGGCGTTCCTGACGACGGACGACCCGGCGTCCTTCCACGCGGGCTTCGTCGAGCGGAACGAGGCGATCGTCGACGCGCTGCGCGCCGGCGACCGCCCGGGCGCGTCCGCGCTGCTCGAGCACTACCTCGACGACGCCGAGCGTGCGCTGCGGTCAGCCACGACGGCGGGGTGACGGGGACGGGCACGGGCACGGGCACGGGTACGGGTACGGGTACGGGTACGGGTACGGGCACGGGTACGGGCACGGGAGGTCGACGCGGGACGACAGGATCGATGTCGTCCGACGTCGATGGTGTCCGCCCCGACCCCCGGGCGGGCGCCGATCCGGCCTTGTCGTCTTCGTGCCCGCCGCGTATGGTAACGATACCAACGGGAAGGAGAGCAACGATGCTCAGCTCGACACGAAGCACCGCCGTCCGCGGGGTGCGGGTCACGGCCGCCGCGATCGTCCTCGGCGTCGCCGCCGTCGGCGTCCCCCAGGCTGCGGACGCCGCTGCCGCACCACCGGACGCCGTCTGGCAGCAGCGCGCGAGCGCCACCTACGACGCCATGCAGGACGCCCTGTACACCGGCTCCGCAGGTCACGGGCTGTACCGGGAGAACACCGACACGAGCACCGGCAACCCGTACTCGTTCCTCTGGGAGTACCGCGAGGCCACGCAGGCGGCGCTCGACCTGCAGGGCATCGACGGTGCCGGCGCCGCCTACGCGCACTCCGCCGCTGCGCGGGTGGACGGCTTCGAGCGGTACCACGCGGTCGCTCCGGGAGGACGACCCGGCTACGAGTCCTACCTGCCCGCACCGCTCGGCACCGGCGGCGACGTCTACTACGACGACAACGCGGTCGTCGGTCTCTCCTTCGTCAGCCAGTACCAGGCCACCGACGACCCGGCGTACCTCGACCGCGCCGAAGCCGCCTTCGACGTCGCCGCGCGCAGCTGGAACACCGACGCGACGCTGCCCTGTCCGGGCGGCTCCGACTGGATCGACCGACCGGACAACACGGTCCGCGCCGCGAACGTCACCGGGCTCACGGCGCAGCTCGCCGCGCACCTGTACGACGAGACCGGCGAGGCGTCCTACCTGCGCACGAGCACGAAGCTGTACCAGTGGAACAACCGCTGCCTGCGCGAGTCCGCTGGCCTGTACCGGAACAGCATCGGCCCCGACGGCACCGTCGACCCGACGCTGTGGACCTACAACTCCGGCGCGATGATCGGGACGGCCACGATCCTGTACCGCGCCACCGACGACCCGAAGTACCTGCGCCAGGCAGCCGCGGCCGCCAAGGCGTCGCTGCGCTACTGGACGGCCGAGGGTCGCCTGCAGCAGCAGCCCGCGGTGTTCAACGCGTTCTACGTCAAGGACCTGCTGCTGCTCGACTCCGTGCAGCACGACCCCGCGTACCGCGCCGCTGCCGAGCAGTGGGCGACGGCGACCTGGCGTGACAACCGCGACCCGGCGACCGGGCTGTTCCACTTCCAGCCGAGCGGCGGTGGCGACCCGGACTGGTCGCGCCCCGCCGCGACGCTCGACCAGGCAGCGATGATCCAGGTCTTCGCCGTCCTCGCGTGGTCGCCCGACCGGCTCGGCGAGGTCAGTTGACCACCGCACTCCCGACCGGGGCTCCCGTCGGCGTCATGGACGTCGGCGGGAGCCACGTCACGGCCGCGCTCGTCGACCCGGCGGCGGTGGGCGCGGTCGACCGCGAGGCCGGCTCGGCGATCGACCCGCACGCGCCGCTCGGCGTCCTGCTCGACCAACTCGTCGGCCCTGCCCGGTCCCTGCTCTCGGCGGATCCACCGCGAGGATGGGCCGTCGCGATGCCCGGACCGTTCGACTACGCCGCGGGCACCGGCACGTTCGCCGGGGTGGACAAGTTCCACTCCCTGGCAGGCGTCGACCTACGACGGGCCTTCGCCGAGCGCCTCGACGTGGAACCGGAGGACGTCCGCTTCTGCAACGACGCCGTCGCGTACGGCATCGGCGAGTGGGCCGCCGGGTCCGGCGCACGGGCACAGCGCATGGTCTGCATCACCCTCGGCACCGGCGTCGGCTCGGCCTTCCTGGCCGACGGCGTCGAGGTGAGCACCGGCGACCTGGTGCCGGAGGAGGGCGAGGTGCACCGCCTGACGATCGACGGACGCCCGCTCGAGGCGACCTTCTCCTCCCCCGCCCTCCGTCACGCCTACCGCGCGGCAGCGGGCGGTGACCGCACCGTCGAGGAGATCTGCGCCCTCGCGCGACAGGGCGACCGGCTCGCCGCCGAGGTCGTCGACCGCGCGGCACGTGCCCTCGGCACCGCGCTGCGGCCGTGGGTCGAGCGGTTCGCCGCGGACCGTGTGGTCGTCGGCGGGTCGGTCGCCCGGTCGTGGGACGTCGTCGGCGGCCCGCTCCGCGACACGATCGCGCCGGACTTCCCCACGGACGACGGCGGCCCGGTGCTGGCGGCCGCGCTCGGCACGAGGGCCCCACTGGCCGGAGCCGCCGTCACCTGGAGCCGTGTCGCCGGGCACGACGACCGCTGATCCGCGGTCCGGCCCCACGGTCCGGCCCCGCCGTCCGGATCCGCGGTCGGGCGTCGGGATCGGGCACAGCCGACCCCGGGCGCCGGCCGTGGCCGGCGCCCGGGGTCCGCTCGCATGCTCCGTCAGTCGCTCAGACCGGTCCCCCGCACGGCGGCCTTCACGGTGCCGAGCCGCTGTCCGACCCCGGCCCCCCAGGGCCGGATCGTGTAGCGACCGACGCTCGCGGGAACGATGAACGTCTCGGCGTAGTGCACGACGAACGGCTCGAAGGCGCCGTCGGGGCTCTCGACGACGGCCTCGGCACCCTCGACCAGGTTGAGCACGTTCACGGTGCCGTCGGTGTCGTGCGCGACGACGCCGTCGAACCAGTGCCGCCGGACCTCGATGAACTCGAGCTCGTGCAGCCCGGTGCGCTCCTCGACCCAGCCGTCGCCGCGAGCGACCTCGGTCACCTGGTTCACGAGCTCGTCGCGGGCGAAGTCGGTGCGGCGGTCCCACTGGATGTTGGCGAAGGCGTGGTCGAGGTGCACCGGGCGCGGCACGCCGTCCAGGCCGACCCGCCCCCAGTCCCACATCTTGAACGTGAAGATGTACGGCGTCGCCGAGATCTCCAGGACCATCGAGTCGGCGCCGGAGCAGTGCACGGTGCCGGCCGGGATGAGGAAGTGGTCGTGCTTCCGAGCCGGGAACCGGTTGACGTACCGGTCCGCAGCGAAGGGTTCCTCGCCCGCCGAGGCCGACCGGAGTGCGGCCTGCAGCTCGTCCGGGTCCGCGTCGTCACGGAGTCCCAGGTACACGACGGCGTCGTCGGCGGCGTCGAGCAGGTAGTAGCTCTCGTCCTGGGTGTAGGGCATGCCGAACACGTTCTGCATGTAGTCGGTGAGCGGGTGGACCTGCAGCGACAGGTTGCCGCCGTCCATGGTGTCGAGGAAGTCGAACCGGATCGGGAACTCGGCGCCGAACCGGGCGTGGGTCTTCACGCCGAGCAGTTCGCGCGGGTGGCGGAACACCAGGTCGAGCGCCGGCAGCTCCACGACGGTGTCGCCGATGCGGAACAGCAGACTGTTCTCCTCGGGGACGCAGTCGAAGCACCACGCGTAGTTGTCGGCGTCGCCGACCTCGAGGACCTCCTTCATCCACTGGCCGCCCCACACCCCGGGGTCGAAGAACGGCACGACGCGGAACGGCCGCCGGCTCGCGAGTTCCAGCCCGGCGCGGAAGGTGTCGCCGCTGATGAGCTTCGCCTCGGCCATCGAGGCGTTCGCGTCGAGCACGAGGTCGATCCGGTCGAACAGGGCGCGCTTGTGCCGGTCGGCCGTGCGCCACTCGACGAAGTAGCCGCGCTTGACCTTGCGGAGCTGGTCCTCGTCGCCGTTGTCGGCACGCCAGTTCGGCGCCCCGGCCCGCTGCCGACGCTGGATCTCCCAGCGCGCGAGGTCGGCGAGCACGACCGTGTCGAACGCGGTCGGTACGAGCGTCGCACCCCAGCCGACCACCACCACGGGGCCGTCGGTCGACCGGACACGCTCGGCGACCTGCTCGAGGTGTCCGGCGTCGTAGAAGTCGGCGAGGACCTGGTGCCCGAGCACCCCGAACACGCGGTCGTCGGTGAGGTTCGCGGCGATGCGCTCCTCGATCTCGGCGTTCGGCAGTGCGGCAGCGTCCTCGACGTCGATGACGAGGGCGTCGGGCACGGCAGCGGTGAGCTCACGGCAGAGCCCCGTCAGGTCCGACCCCGGGTACGTGTCGACGGCCATGGTGTGGTGCTCGGACGCGGTCAGGACCTCCGCCAGCCGACGCCAGGCGTCCGGACCGGCCCAGACGTCGTGGCCCGGCGGCAGCTCGATGACGGGAGCCTTGTCGTACTGGCCGGCGGTCACACCGGTGGGCAGGAAGGTGGACATGGGACCCCTTTCGCACTGATAACGTTACCAACATACCGTCGCACCCACGTTCCTCCGCAACCAGCACCTCGGCACCCGGTGCCCGCCGGTCTGCCCAGGTGCAGTTCCGCGCGTCGGTGGTCGATCCGCGCGTGGTGAGCAGAACCGCGCGTCGGAAGCCGTTCCTTCTCACCACCTACGCGCGGAACGGCTTCCCACACCACCCGCGATGGGACAGAACGTGCGTGGCGCCGGACGGGAGGCCCGGTGCCAGCCCGCCGCGAGCCTCCCGTCCGCGCCGCGTACGCTCCCCGCGCGCCGGCGGCAGTTCCGCGCGTGGTGAGCAGGATCGCGCGTAGGGAGCAGGTTCTTCCGGCCCCCGACGCGCGGAACAGCTTCCTACTCCACCTGCGATGGGACAGAACGTGCACGCCCGCCGGACGGGAGGCCCGGTGCCGGCCCGCCACGTGCCTCCCGTCCGCGCCGCGTGCGGTCCCCGCGCGCCGGCGGCGGTTCCGCGCGTGGTGAGCAGGATCGCGCGTAGGAAGCAGGTTCTTCCGGCCCCCGACGCGCGGAACGGCTTCCCACTCCACCCGCGATGGGACGGAACGTGCACGCCACCTCAGTGGTGCACGATGCTGACCGGCAACTCGACGCGCCGCGGTGCCTCGCCGTCGGCGCTCCCGTCCAGGCGGGACAGCAGCATCCGCGCGGCCACGCGGCCGAGCTCAGCGGGGTCGTGGTCGATCACCGAGAGCGGGATCGGCGCCATGTCGGCGAAGTCGAAGGAGTCGAAGGCGAAGAGCCGCGGCGGCCGGGCGACCGTGCCGTCGGCGACCACTCCGGCGATCGCGCGGATGGCGCCGACGCTGATCCGGTTGTTCGCCGCGAAGACCGCGGTCGGCGGCTCCGGCTGGTCGAGCAGCCGGCGCATCGCGTGTTCGGCCGCGGCGGCGTCCTGCAGCTCGAGGACGACCAGGTGCTCGTCGGGCTCGGACCCCCGCTCGTCGAAGGCACTACGGAAGCCGGCGAGGCGGCGTTGTCCGGTCGACACCGTGACCTTGTTGCCGAGGAAGGCGATCCGCCGGTGGCCCTCGTCGAGCATGATCGCGGTCGCGTCGTGGGCACCGCGGACGTCGTCGATGAGCACGGCGTCCGCGGGGGCGTCCTCGACGGTGCGCGACGCGAGGACGACGGGCGCGTCGTTCAGCCGGTCGGCCGTGAAGCGGGTGCCGTCCTGGCCGACGGGCACGACGATGAGGCCCTCGACCTGGCGACCGAGGAAGTCCGACAGCAGCTGCCGCTCGAGGTCGCCGTCCTCGTTCGTCGTGCCGACCAGGATGCGGCGGCCGGTCGCGGCGACGACCTGCTCGATGCCCTGCACGACGCCCGCGTAGTAGGGGTTGCCGATGTTCGTGATGAGCACGCCGACGAGGCCGGACCGCTGCCCGGGGCGCAGGCTGCGCGCGTTCTCGTTGCGGTGGTAGCCGACCTCGGCGATGACGCGCTCGACGTGCTCGCGGAGCGCCGGGCGGACGTTCTTGCCGCCGGAGAGTACGCGGGAGACGGTCATCGGGCTCACCTCGGCGACCCGTGCGATGTCCTTCACGGTCATCGTGGCCTTGCGGCCCGGCTCGGGTCCCTCGGCTGGCTGCATGCGTCCCTGTATACCGGACGGCCCACTTGCGGCCGTTCGTCGGCCGTGTATGCTCCACTTGGTAACGTTATCAATTCACCGTCGAATGGATCGTCCGATGCCGAACCCGCTCTCCCGAGGGCCCGCCGTGACCCGCCGTTCCGCACTCGCCGTCGGTGGCGGCGGCCTGCTCGCGCTCGCCCTGTCGGCGTGCGCCCGCGGCTCCGACACCCAGCCGTCCGCGCCCGGCACCGTCACGTTGAACAGCGACAACCCGACGTGGGGGCCCGGCTACGCGGCGGCCTCGGCGGTGCTCGCGAAGCGGACGGGGTACCGCATCACCTCGCGCTCGGTGGCGAGCGTCGCGAACTACGGGCAGATCATCCGGATGACGGCGCAGACCGACAGCACCACGGACCTCATCAAGTGGACGAACGGCTACCGACTGCAGGACATCGCCCGGGCCGACATCCTCACCGACCTGAACAGCGTGTGGGACGACGTCGAGCGGCGCGGGTGGGTCGACCCCGGGCAGCGCGAGTCCTTCAGCTACCGGGGCAAGGCGTACGGCGTCCCGCTCTACAAGAGCTACTACGCGGTCTTCTACAGCAAGAAGGCGTTCGCCGAGCACGGCATCCAGGTCCCGACGACCTTCGACGAGGTGATGGACGCTGCGCAGAAGCTCAAGGACGCCGGCATCACACCGTTCCTGTCCCCCGGCGCCACCACGTGGGAGGCCGAGATCTGGTTCATGCAGCTGCTCGCCTCGACCGACCCGGACTACTACCAGGCCGTCACGACCGACAAGGCGGAGTACACCGCCGACCAGGCCGTCGAGGCGATGGACCTCTGGTCGGGCATGTACGCCGACGGGTTCTTCTCCGCCCCGGACGTCACCTCGAACGACCTGCCCGGCCTGGTCGGCAAGGGCAGGTTCGGGATGATGCTCTACGGCACCTGGTTCGCGAACACCCTGCTCGCGGCGGGTCTGACCGACGACGACATCGGCTTCTTCCGTGTCCCGCCGCGGGGCGACGCGCCCGCCGCGGTCGTCGTCGAGAGCGGGTCGCTCTCCGTGCCGGTCAAGGCCCACCGGCACACGGCCGCCGTCGACGTCGCGAAGAACTGGCTCGCGACCGACGTGCAGACCGCCTGGGTCGGGTTCCTCGGTGACACGAGTCCGAACCCCGACGCCCTGCCGAAGTCCGACCTGGTGCAGGACCTGGCGAAGGACATCGCCGCCACCCGACCCGTCCAGCTGACGCGGTACTGGGAGGCCTCCCCCACCCCGCTCGTCGAGGGCAACGTGCAGGACCTCGGCGCCTTCATGGTGAACCCGTCGAAGGCGAACGGGGTCGCCACCCTGCGGTCCATGGAGAACCGGGCCCGGACCGAGTGGAAGATCTGGAACGCCGCATGACCATCACCCAGCCGCCCGTCCCCGAGACGGCCGTCGACCCCGCGGCCCGCACCGCTCCCGCCCGACGCCCGACCGCGCAGCAGCGCGTGCCCCTGCGGGCACGACTGACCGGCGGAGCGTTCCTCGCGCCGGCCGTCGTGCTCGTCGTGGTGCTCCTCGTCGCCCCGTTCCTGTTCACGATCTACCGCAGCTTCTTCGACGACAACGGCTTCACCCGCAGCTGGGTGGGCCTCGAGAACTACCGGGCGATGTTCGCGGACCCCGCGTTCGGCCAGTCCGTGCTCAACACCTTCCTGTGGGTGGTCGGCACCCTGCTGCTCCCCGTCGGGATCGGACTCGCGATCGCCGTCGGGACGTGGAAGCTCAAGCTCGGCGGACTGGCACGGTTCGCCATCGTGCTGCCCTACGCGATCTCCGGCTCGGCGACCGCCGTCGTCTGGACCTTCATGCTCTCGACCGACGGCGGCCTCGACACCCTGCTGCGGACGTTCGGGCTCGACGGTCTGGTGTCGCAGTGGCTGCTGCAGTGGCCGCTCAACACCGTGATGATGATCATCGCGACGACGTGGCAGGCCACCGGCGCGTGCGTGATCCTGTTCCTGGTCGGCCTGCAGTCGATCCCGCCGAACACGCTCGAGGCCGCGCAGATCGACGGTGCCTCCGGCTGGCGGCTGTTCTGGTCCGTGACCTTCCCGCAGCTGCGTCCGATGACCGTGGTCGTCGTCGGCATCTCGATCGTCGGCAGCCTGAAGGTGTTCGACCAGGTGCTGCTGCTCACGAACGGCGGCCCCGGCACCGCGTCGGAGACCCTGGCGCTGACGATGTACCGCGAGACGTTCACGCTCTCCCGCTACGGTTCCGGCGCCGCCGTGTCCGTCTTCCTCACCCTGGTCGTGGTGGTCGCCTCGTACGCCTACCTCCGCCGGCAACTCCGTCCCACCGACTAGCAGGAGCCCGAGATGACCAAGACCTCCCGCCGGATCCTGACGGTCGTGCTGATCGTCGTGTCCCTGATCTGGCTGATCCCGTCGTACCTGCTCGTCGTCAACGCGTTCACCCGCGGCGCCGACTACTCGGGCACGCCGTCGTGGTGGCCCACCTCGTGGTCGCTGTTCGAGAACATCGGCATCGCGTTCCGGAACGCCAACGTCGGCCAGGGCATGGCCAACAGCCTGCTCTACTCGGTCGTCGGCGCGGGTGCCGCGGTGTTCATCGCCGCGCTCGCCTCGTTCGCGGTGACGATCATGCCGGTGCGGCGCCCGACGCTGTGGTTCTGGGTGATCTACATCGGCACGATCCTGCCGCTGCAGGCGTTCCTGTCGCCGCTCTTCACCGGGTACGCGGCCGCGTCGCTGTTCGACACCCAGTACGGCATGCTGCTCGTCTACGTGGCACTGACGATCCCGTTCGCGTTCTTCGTGGTGCGCGGGCACATGACCGGCCTGCCGAACGAGGTGCGCGAGGCCGCGTCGCTGGACGGCGCCGGCTGGGTGCGGATGTTCTTCCAGGTCCACCTGCCGCTGTCGACCAGCGCACTGCTCGCCGCCTTCGTGTTCCAGTTCACCTGGATCTGGAACGACCTGCTGTTCGGCCTGACGCTCTCGTCGAGTCCGAACATCCGGCCGGTGATGGCGACCCTGGCCGACCTGACCGGCAACTACTCGACGTACGGACCGCCGGTCGCGTTGGCCGGCGCGCTCGTTGCGTCGCTGCCGACGGTGATCGTGTTCTTCGCGTTCCAGCGGTTCTTCGCCCGTGGCCTGAACCCGACCGCCTGACCCCGACCGCCTGACCCCGACCGACCGGCCGGCCGCCCCTCCGGCCTCCGGCCCGGCCCGGCCCGTCCCAGCCCGATCACCCGCCTCCCTCGCCTCCCCGGCCGCCCCCGGCTGCCCGACCACCCCGACCTCGAAGGACTCCCCCGACGATGACCGACACCGCCCTCGTCTCCGCCCAGCCCTGGTCCCACCTGGAGGCCCGCGCCGGCCTCCTCGACCGCGCCACCGTGGCCGCCGCGACCGTCGGCGGGACGCGCGTGCGTGTGATCCCGGAGCCGCTGCTGACCGAGCGCGACGGCGTCCCCGTGCAGAGCGTGCGCGTGCTGCTCGGCGAGGACACCGAGACCCACACCGACACCGACACCGAGCCGGACGCGACCACGTCCGCCTTCGGCGCGACCCTCACCGGGCCGGACGGCGACCGGGTCGTCGCCCACGCGCCGTCCCCCGACGCCGGGTCGGTCCGGCTGCTCGTCCGGACCGTCGACGCGCCGACCGACGTCACCCTGGCGCTGCCCGGGCTCGGCGACGAGACCGTCTCGTTCGTGCTGCTCCCGCAGCGCGCGTGGTCCGTGCACGTGGTGCACCACTCGCACTTCGACTTCGGGTACACCGACCCGCAGACGACCGTGATCTCGTCGCAGCGGTCCTACCTGGACTCCGCCGTCGAGCTCGCCAGTGCGACCCGGGACTGGCCCGACGCAGCCAGGTTCCGCTGGAACGTCGAGGCGCTGTGGGCGTTCGCGGACTGGGAGCGCCACCGCCCGGCCGCGAAGGTCGCCGAGTTCGTCGAGCTCGTCCGCCAGGGCTCGATCGGCCTCAGTGCGATGCCGTACAACCTGCACACGGACACCTGCTCGACCGAGGAGCTGCACGAGCTGTTCCGCGAGGCCCGCCGGATCCGCGACCGGTACGGCATCGACTTCACCACTGCGATGCAGACCGACGTCCCCGGGCAGGTCGCCGGCCTGCCCGACGCCCTGCACGACGTCGGCGTGCGGTACCTCGCCGTCGCGCACAACTGGGCCGGGCGCTCGATGCCGCACCAGAACGGTGCGCTCGACCTGCCGCGCATGTTCCGCTGGCGCACCCCGGCCGGCAACTCCGTCGTGGTCTGGATGACCGACAGCCCGCACGGCCTGGCGTACATGGAGGGGCCCATGGTCGGCCTGACCGAGTCGTACGAGGTCGCCGAGGCGTACCTGCCCGCGTACCTCACCGCGCTCGCGACGCGCGGCTACCCGTTCCCGCCCGGGGTGTTCGGCGCGCACGGCGAGCAGGCCGAGGGACGGCCCGGCTACCCGTGGGACGTGCTGCACCTGCGGACGCAGGGCTTCATGGGCGACAACGGGCCGGCGCGGCTGCACCTGTCCGAGGTGGTCCGCCGCTGGAACGAGACCTGGACGTCGCCGACGCTGCGGGTCTCGACGAACGAGGACTTCTTCGCCGAGGCCGAGGCACGGCACGGCGACGACCTCGTCACGATCGAGGGCGACTGGGGCGACTGGTGGGTCGAGGGCGTCGGGTCGGCCGCCGTGCCGCTCGCCCTGGTCCGCGAGGCACAGGCCACGGTGAGCGACGCCCGCTCCTTCTCGCAGGCAGCCGCCTGGCTCGGCGGTCAGGCCGTCCCGACCGAGCACGCCGACGCGGGGTCGGCCTGGGACGCGATCTCCATGTTCAACGAACACACCTGGGGCGCGAGCAACTCGTGGACCCACGGTGACGAGGGCTACGACTCCGGCGAGCGCCAGTGGCAGTGGAAGGTGGGGCAGGCGATCACCGCCCACCAGCGCGGCCGCGACCTCGAGGAGCACGCCCTCGTCTACCTCGCCGACACGGTGGCGGCACCCGACGACGCCCTCGCCGCGATCGTCGTCGCGAACGCCTCCGGTGCGACGCGCACGGGCGTGGTCCGGTTCCTGCTCAAGGAGTCCTCCGTGCCGCTCGACGCCCCGGTCGCGCTCCGCGACGGCCGGACCGGCGACGCGCTGCCGGTCGTCGTCGAACCGCAGTCGAACGCACTGCACCGCGAGTCCGGTCGCTGGGTCTCGGTGCAGCTGACGGACGTGCCGGCGTTCGGCTTCGTCCGGGTCGACGTGCTGCCGGGCACCGCGGAGCCGGAGCCGCCGCGCGTCCACGACCCGCTCACGACGCCGGCCGCCGAGCTCTTCACCCTCGAGAACGCGTACCTGCGGGTCGCCGTCGACCCGCGCACGTCGACCATCCGGTCCGTCGTCGAGCTCGCGACCGGCCGCGAGATCGTCGAGCAGGACGCACCGGCCGGCTTCAACGGGTACGTCTACGACGAGTACGGGTCGTCCGGCGCGGGCGTCAACCACCTGGCGAACAAGCTGTGGAGCTCCGACCGGCTCGAACTCCTCGCCTCGCGCACGGTCGGCGGCCCCGCGGTCCTGGTCGAGCGGGTCTCCGACGCCGTCGAGGAGCGCCTGGTCTACCGCTTCGCCGCCGCCGGGGTCGACGCGGTCACGGTGACGCTGCGGCTGCGGCACGGCGAGCCCCGGCTGCGGATCGCGAACCGGCTCGAGAAGCCGGTGACCCGCACGAAGGAGAGCGCGTTCTTCGCGTTCCCCTTCGCCGCGGCGGAGCCGGTCGTCCGCTACGAGGTCTCCGGCGGCGTCACCGGTGACGGCCTGGCGCACGTGCCGGGTGCGCCGCAGCACATGCGCGCGATCCGCAACTGGGTGAGCGTGCAGGACCGCGACGACGCCGTGGTCTGGGTGACGAAGGACGCACCGCTGGTCCACCCGGGCACGATCTCGTTGCCCTACGCGCCGTTCCCGGCGAGCACGAGCCCGGCGCGAGCGGCGACCGTCTACTCGTGGCTGCACAACAACGTGTGGGACACGAACTTCCCGATCGAGCAGGGCTTCACCGCGACGTTCGAGTACGCCCTCGGGGTCCGTGCCGAGGCCGGGCAGTCCGTCGAGGCCGTCGCCCTGCAGACGACGGCGGACCTGGTCCGTCCGATGGCGACGGTCCCCGCAGCCGGTCCCGGCTCGGGCGCGGACGCGTCGGCCGAGCTCCTCACCCTGGAAGACGACCGCGTCCGCCTGGTGTCCGTGGTCGCGGGTCCGGACGACCGGCAGTCGATCGTCCGCCTGCAGTCGGTGTCCGACCAGCCGGTCACGCTCACGCTCCGCGTCGGCACCGCCGTCGGTGCGGCGGCACGCAGCACCTACCTCGGCGACGACGCACCCGGCTCGGTCGAGGTCCTCGACGACGGCGTGCGACTCGCGCTCCGACCCTTCGAGGCCACGGCCGTGCGGCTCACGAGACTGCCGCAGGACTGACGGACGGGAGGCGCGGGGCGGGGCCGACCCGCGCCTCCCGTCCGTCACCGGTCGCGACCACGACGCGGACGCGACCCGACGGGCGGGCTGCGGCCCGCCGCCGTGCGGCGGTACCCTCGCAGCAGTGACAGCTCCCACCGCCCTGTGACCCAGGGCCCACCCAGCGACACCCGTTCGCTCCTCGGACGAGGGGCGGTGGTCTCGTGTGCCCGGAACCGGGACTCCGATCGGAGTCCCCGCTCCCCCGCCACCCACACGACACCGTCCGAGAGAGCCCGTCACCATGACCACCGATCGTTCCACCGACCCCACCGCTGACCGTTCCGCGCTGCGAGCCGACTGCGCGAACTGCGCCGCCCTGTGCTGCACCGCCTTCGGGTTCCAGCGCTCCGCCGACTTCCCCGTCGACAAGCCCGCCGGCACCCCGTGCCGGAACCTGACCGCCGGGTTCTCCTGCTCGGTCCACGACTCGCTCCGTCCCCGGGGGTTCCGGGGCTGCACCGTCTTCGACTGCTTCGGTGCGGGGCAGTACGTGTCGCAGGAGCTGTTCGGCGGACGGAACTGGCGGGACCACCCCGAGGTCCGCTCGGGGATGTTCCGGGCGTTCGCCGTCGCGCGGCAGCTGCACGAGCTGCTCTGGTACCTCGCCGAGGCCCGGACCCGGGCGGTCGGGCCGGAGACGGCGGCGCAGGCCGCCGCGCTCGAGCAGCAGGTCCGGGCCGTGCTCGACGGGGACGTCGACGGGCTGCTCGACCACGACGTGCAGCGGACGCACGCCGCCGTGCGGGACACGCTCGTCGAGGTCAGCGCGGAGGTCCGCGGCGGCTTCCTCGCCGACGACGTGGCCGATCAGGCAGGGCTCCGGCCGGGCGCGGACCTCGCCGGCCGTGACCTCCGGTCGCTGCGGCTGATCGGTGCCGACCTACGCGGGGCGTCGCTCATCGCGGCGGACCTGCGCGGTACCGACCTGGCGTCCGCCGACCTGCTCGGCGCGGACCTCCGCGACGCCCGGCTCGACGGGGCGGACCTGTCGTCCGCCCTGTTCGTCTCGCAGCCGCAGGTCGACGCCGCGCGAGGCGACCACGACACCCGGCTGCCGGCCGACCTGCGTCGTCCTGGCCACTGGGAGGGGACGACCGGGGGACGCGCTTGTCCCTCGTTGTGCTGATTGTCGCCGTCGACCGACCGGTCTACCGTCGCTTGCGCGCGGCAACGGGGTCGCTGTCCTCGATCGGCTGCGCCCCACCGCCGCCGTCCACGAGCGGCTGATCGAAGGAGATCACGTGCACGAATCCGCCAAGCCCTCGGCCCTCAGCCGCCGCGCGTTCCTCGGAGCGGGTGCCGCCGGGCTCGCCGCCGCGGCGTTCCCGGTCACCGGCGAGTCACTCGGCCTGCTCCGCCCCGCTGCGGCGAGCGCGGCGGCGCTGCTCCCGGTGGGCATCGTCAACCGCACCGGGAACTACGCCGACGAGAACGTGTGGATCCACGTCGTCGGGACGGACCTCGGCACCGGTCAGCTCGGGCACGTGACGCCGGAGGGCACCTTCCACGCTGCCAGCACGAGCGACAACGGTGCGGACGGGATCGCGCACTGGGGCGTCCGGCTCAGCGACGCGCGGACGGTGATCATGCCGGCCGGCGGCATGTCCGGCCGCATCTACGTCTCGCTCGGGCAGGAGATCCCGTTCCGGGTCGTCGGCACCGCCGGTGGCGCCGGCGTCGTGCAGCCCGTCGGCTGGGTGAGCGGCGACCCGACCTTCTCGGTATTCCACGACTACTTCGAGTTCACGTGGCAGAACGGCTCGATGTACTGCAACTCGACCCAGGTCGACATGTTCAGCATCCCGATCGCCATCCAGCTGCAGGGCGCTCGGAACCAGACCATCGGCGTGGTGCGCGACGGCGGCCGCTCGGCGTTCTTCGACCGCATGCGCGGCACCGAGGGGTTCGCCGACCTCGTCGTCGACGACGTCCGCGTCATCGCGCCGGGGCACGGCATCGACGTCGGTCGGTTCAGCGGGACCTACCTGGACGGGTACGTCCGCGAGAGCTGGGACGCGTACACGCAACGCGACCTGCTCGTCGACGCGAACGCCGCGCGGTACACCCTGCGGACGAGCGGCGACGTGATGACCGCGACGCGGGTGGGCGGCGGCCAGGTCGCGCAGTACCGACTGCCGTCGACGCGGGACGTGTTCTACTGCGACGGCAACCTCGCGGCGCCGAACGACGGGGTCGTCGGGCCGATCGCCGCGGTGCTCGGGGCGGCGCTGAACCGCTCGACGCTGCGCGACGTCGGGACGCAGCCGACCACCGACCCGTCGGGCTTCTACCGTCAGCCGCGGACGAACCACTACGCGGCGGGCCTGCACGACGTCCACACGGACGGCAAGGCGTACGGGTTCCCGTTCGACGACGTGGGGAGCTTCGCCTCGTACATCGAGGACGGCGCCGCCACCTCGTGCACGCTGACGATCGGCCCGCTCGACTGATCGCGGGCGCAAGCACGTGGCAGGTGCCGGCGACGCGCGGCGCGCGGCGTGCAGCTGCCGCGTCGTTCCTCAGGTGTCGGTCGCCCCGAGCGCCGCGAGCACCGCACGCTCGTCGGCCAGCGGCAGCCCCGACCGCCGGGCTCGCTCGACGCCGCGCGCCTGCTCGTCCTCGAGCACCCGACGCAGGGTCTCCTGCAGCGGTCGGGTGCGGCCGCCCGCAGCGCGGAAGGCCGCACCCGACCGTCGGGCGAACCCCGCGGCGGACGTCGGCAACCACAGCGGCAGCGAGCGCGGACCCGCCCAGTACTGCACGTCGTGGGCGAGCAGCGCGTCGTCGTCCGCCTCGACGAACCCGCCGGTGTACCCGGCGAGCGCCGCGACCTGGCGCAGGACGTCGCCGAGCCGCTGCGGCGCTCCGACCACGTTGACGGTGCCGACGAAGCCGGTCAGTCCGGCGTGCACGATCCACGCCGCCAGGTCCGTCACGTCGACGACCTGGACGGACCGCTCGGCGAGGACGGGGACCAGCACCGGGCCGGGTCGGCTCAGTCGGGCCGGCCAGTACCCGAACCGGTCGCTCGGGTCGCCCGGACCGACGATCAGACCCGGGCGGACGATCGCGAGCCGGTCGCCGAGCCGCGCTCGGGTGGCCCGTTCGGCGGCGACCTTCGCGGCGCCGTACTCCGACAGGTCGTCGGGCTCGACGAGCGCCGCGGACTCGTCAGCATCGGGCTCGGCGTCGTCGGCGTACACCGACACGGTCGAGACGAGGGTCCAGTGCGCCGCACGATCGGCGAGCGCATCGAGCGCGGGGCCGACGAGGTCCGGCGCGTGCGCGAGTTCGACGACCTCGTCCCAGTCCCCCGTCACCGCGTCGTACGCGCCCGGCTGCAGCCGGTCCGCCCGCACCAGTTCGGCACCGTCCGCGACCGCACCGGACTCGCCGCGGGCGAGGCACACGACCTCGGCCCCGGACTCGACGGCAGCCCGGGCGACCTCGCGACCGAGCCACCCCGTCCCGCCGAGGACCAGCACACGGCGCACGTCGCCCGTCATCATCGGAGCCGGGTCAGCCGACGATGGCGGCGACGGCGTCCACGACGACCTGCCGACGCCGTGCCGGGGTGACCGCGTGCACGAGGGCGTCGTACTCCGGCGCGGTGGTCGGCGCGGTCACGCTCCAGAGCGCGGCGAGGTGCAGCACCAGACCGAGCAGCACCGCGGGCCGGTAGGACCGGGGCAGCACCCCCGCACGTTGTGCGTGCTCGACGGCTGCCACCGCTTCGGTGTTGCGGGCGACGACTGCTTCGAGGGGTTCGGCGTCGCCGCGCTCCAACCGGTGCCAGGCCGCGAGCCGCGGTGCCCACGGGCGGCGGGCCAGCGAGTCGTGCAGCCGTCCGGCGAAGGCGGGGAGGTCGTCGGTGTCGACCGGCACCTCGGCAAAGGTCTCGGCGACGGTCTGCTCGACGAGGGCGTCGAACAGGCCCTCCTTGCTGCCGAAGTAGTGGAAGACCTGGGCCTTGTTGCTCGACGCCGCCGCCGCGATCCGCTCGACCTTCGCTCCGTTGCACCCGAGCGCCGCGAACTCGTCGCGCGCGGCGAGCAGGAGTCGCGCCCGGACGGCGTCGGCGGCGGGCGGCGTGAATCGGGCCATGCCGACCACCGTACCGACCCGGGCGCCCGGGCGGGTCGCACCGTGGGGTGGTCGCGACCACGGCCGGACGGGAGGCGCGGTGTCAGCTGGCACCGCGCCTCCCGTCCGCGGTGGGTGCGGAACCGCGCGTCGGAAGCAGGATCGCGCGCGGAAGGCAGGATCGCGCGCAGGAGGTCGGAAAAAAGGGCTCCCTACGCGCGGGACGTCGCACCACGCGCGGAACTGCAACCAGGGCCCGGCGCTCCGCGGGTGGTCAGGCGACGACCTGGACCCGAGCGGGCACGTCGGCGATCGTGAACGGCGTGGACGTGCCCCGCACGTCGACGCGGTAGTCGCCGCGGAACCCGCGGACCTGCACCGCTCCGCGTTCGTCGGTGCGCAGCACCGTCGGGCCGAGCCACCACTCCTGCTTGACCAGGCGACGGAGCGCGTCGTAGGACGGCTTCGGCGTGCCGTCGGCGCGCACGAGGCCGATCGGCGCACCGAGCCAGGCGTCGGCGTCGGTGATGCCCCAGTAGGTGATGGCCTCAACGGCGGGGTGCCCGACGAGGCTGCGGTAGTGCCGCTCGACGTCGTCGGCCTGGCGCGCCTCACCCTCGGGCGTCGACGGCCACGAGTCGACCTGGTGGTCGTTCAGGTCGACGATGTGCGCGGGCATGAGGTCACCCGAGACGAGCGAGGTCTCGGTCAGGTGCAGCGGCAGCCCGTACCGGGCGAAGCGGTCGACCATGGCGAGCATCGTCTCCTCGCCCCAGTAGCCCTGGTGCATGTGGGTCTGCAGGCCGATGGCGTCGATCTGCACCCCGGCCTCGAGCACGCCCTCGATCAGGCACTCGTACGCGCTCGACAGGTCGAAGTCGTTGAGCAGCAGGGTGGCGTTCGGGTTCGCGGCGCGGGCCTCGTCGAAGGCCATCCGGATCATCGGGATGCGGCCCCGGGCCCGAGCGAGCGGCGTGATCGCGTTGTCGCCGTTGTCGAACAACGGCATGATGACGACCTCGTTGATGGCGTCCCAGGTGTCGATGATGCCGGCGGCGTCCGACACCTCGCGGCGGATGCGCGCACGCAGCAGCTGCTCGACCTCGTCCGTCGGCAGCCCGAGCAGCCAGTCGGGCTGGACGGTGTGCCAGACGAGCGGGTGCCCCTTCACGGCGATGCCCCGCCCTCGGAACCACCGTGCGGCGGCGAGCAGGCGGCGGGTGTCGGGGGCACCGCGCTCGGGCTCGAAGCGACCCCAGTAGAACGGGAGCGTCGCGGTGTTGAACACGTCCGCGAACAGGTCGGCGAGGTGCGCGGTGGCGTCTGGGTCCGCGTCTGCGTCTGCGTCTGCGGCGAGGTCGACGAAGTCGAAGCCGATGTTGCCGAAAGTGAAGGCGTGGCGGGTCTGCTCGACGGTCACCTCGGTGTCACGCAGCGGAGCACCGCTCGCGTCGACGATCGTCAGCGTGGCCGCTCCCTGTCGGTGTGCCGGCCCGGTCGGTGTCGTGGTCTCGTGCGGCATCGCTCGTCCTCCGACGTCGGCGTCGACGTCCCGCGGGGCGCTCGCCGGGCGGAGTCGTCCGCCGGTGACCCGACGTGCGCGCCACGGTAGCACTGGGCCCGACGGGCCGGGGCGGGACAGCGCGGTCGGCGATGTCCCGCGCGTTCCTTCCCACAGCGCCTGGCATGGGAAGCAGGATCGCGCATGGCAGGTCGGAAGAACGGGCCTCCCATGCGCGAAACACCTCACCACGCGCGGAACACCTCACCACGCGCGGAACTGCACCCCTAGGACGCGACGGGCCGCGCGAGCTCGACGAGTCGGAGCGGCGCCGCGCCGGGGACCTCGCCGAGCAGGTGGAGGTCACGGGTCCGACCGGTCGCCGTGAAGCCCCGGCGCGCGTAGAAGCGCCCCGCCGGCACCGCCTGGTCGTACACCTCGAGGCGGAGCTGCTCCCCTCGTCCCCGCGCCCAGGCGATGACGTGGTCGAGCAGTGCGTCCGCCACCCCGTGGCCGCGCCCCCGGAACCCCGGCGTGACGTAGACCCCGGTGAGCACCGGGTCGGCCCCGTGGGCGTCCCCGACCTGGCCGCTCATCATGCCGATCCACCGCCCGGTGGCGTCGATGGCTGCGAGGCTCGTCGCGTCCCCGGCCTCGCCGCGTCGGGCCCGGAGCCGCCACTCGTCCTCGGACATCCGGAGCGTGTACTCGCGCGTCGCGCCGTACGAGATCGGGTTGTCCGTCGCATTCTCGACGCGGAGCGCCCGCACCCGCTCCCAGTCCTGTTCGGTCGTGGTCCGGATCGAGAAGGCGTCGGGCATGTCCGCAGCGTACCGGCGCCGACCGGACCGCTCGCTCCGGTCCGCTCGAGCCCCTAGAGCGACATCCCGAGCACGGTCCGCACCGCGATGGCCCCGCCCCGGTCGTCCTCACGCCGCTCCATCCCGAGCTTGCGCGCGACCCGCTCCGAGGCGGTGTTCTCCGGATGGATGATCGCCACGAGGTCGCTCGCGTGCAGGACGTCGCGGGCGAGGTTCCGGCAGGCAGTCGCGGCCTCGGTCGCGAAGCCCTGCCCCTGCAGCGCCGCCCGCACGTGGTAGCCGACCTCGAGCGCCGGCGTCCCGTTGACGTCCTGCCACGTGAGACCACAGTCCCCGACGAAGTCGCCGTCGAGGGTCTCCACGATCCACAGCCCGTGGCCGTGCTCGGCGTAGTTCTCCTGGTTCCAGGCGATCCACCGGGCGGCGTCCTCGCGGCTCTTCGGCGCGGGGTAGAACGCCATCACCTGCGGGTCGCCGAGCAGCGCGGCCATGTCGTCGAGGTCGTCCGGCGTCATCTCGCGGAACCGGAGCCGCATGGTGGGGGCAGGGAGCATGACAGCACGGTAGCGCTGACCGTCACCACGGTCCGGCGGCCCTACCATCGGGGCATGGTGGACAGGGTCGTGCTCGTCATGGCCGAGTACGGCGTCGACGCACCGCTGTGGCTCCGCGGGGAGCGCGATCCGTACGAGGTCGACGATGCAGTCGACCGCGCGCTGAGCGCAGAGCTGCGCGTCGCGCTCCGCGAGTGGAACGAGGTGTTCGAGTCGACCGAGGAGTGGCCGTCCGCAGCGGTCGGCGCCACCCACCGCACCGACGCGTTCGAACTGGCCGCCCGCGTGCAGCTCGAGCTCGGCGACGGGACGCACGTCTGGTGCGGCGCCGGCGCGGGGATCGACGTGGTCGCCGAGTCCGGTCGTGCGGTGGTGCTGACCGCTGCACGGTCTGGCACCGACGTCGAGTTCCTGCAGGACGGCCGCCGCGACGTCCGGACCGCCAGGGAGGCCGGTGCGTACCCGGCCACCGCGAAGGCGATCGTGCACTGGCGAGCACTCAGCGAGCGCGTCGGGTTGCCGTACGGGGACGCCGAGACCCGAGCACTCGGACTGCGCACCGCCGGTCGCGTGCAGGCCGACGTCGGCGCGGGCATGCAGACCGTGTTCTTCGCCGGAGCCGCGGAGCCGTACTCGCTGCGCGACCTCGACTGAGCCGGTCAGGTCCGCGCTTCGGTCCGCACCGGCTTCAGCCGTTCCGGCGCGTCCGTCGCCGGCGTCCACTCGCACGTGAAGGACCCGCGGTACCCGAACAGGAAGCCGAACACGCGGTTGTGCACCTCGAGGTCGACGTGGAACGACTGGTCGTCGTCGGACCACCACTCGTGCAGGGTCGCGCGACCGCTGAACAGCATCGGGAACCGGAACGACACCGGTCCCTCGTGGAACCGCTGCGCGTCCGAGGTGAGGACGAGTCCGCCCCGGTCGTCGACGGCGAGGTCGAGGTCGACCGCCAGGTGCTGGTGCGACCCGAGGTAGTCGAGCACCCGCCCGTCGACGAGGACCATCGTCGCGTCGAAGCGGGCGGTGCGTCCGGGCTTCGTCGAGTACGTGCGCACGAACGTGACCGTCTCGCGGCCGTACCGGTCGCGGTACGGGTAGTTCTCGATCGTGAACGGGACGTCACAGCCGACGTCCGGCACGAGGATGTTGCGGAGTCGTCCGATCTGCAGGAACGGCACCGTCCACCACGGGCCCCGACGGATCGACGACATGACGCCCTGACCCGTGCAGGCCTCGCCCGCGTCGAGTCCGACGCCGAACCGGCGTCGCATCATCGGGTGCAACCGCTGGAAGTCGGCGCCGAGCGCCTCCTCGAAGACCGACGTCACGGCGTGCCTCCCGGCGTGGGCAGGCTCGCCAGCGTGGCCGGCGCGTCCTGCAGGTGGTCGCCCCGGCGAGAGGCCCCCGCCGGCGCGCGGAGCGTCCGGGAGGCCCGGGGCCGGTCCCGCCGCCAGGGCTGCAGCACCGAGGTGAGCGGCCAGGCCTCCGGCTCGGCCCCGCCTTCCAGCCAGATCCGGAGACGGTCGAAGCTCCAGGCCGTCGCCCACCCGAGGAGCGGCCGGACGACCAGGTCGAGCGGCCCCCAGCCGCTGTCGTAGTCGTACCCGGTGATGAAGCGCGTGCGGCCGTCCTCCGTCGGGACGTACCGCCAGTAGCCACGCCCCTCGCGGATCGGCGAGAGCCGGTCGGCGGTCGAGAACCGCAACGCCGACGTCCGGGAACCGTCCGGCCGACGCCGCTCGCCGATCGACACACCGGTCCCGTGCACGTCGTGCACCGGCGACCGTCGGACGTAGGTGAACCGCACGGGTCCGTCACCGTCAGTGTGCTCAGGCACGATCTCCGAGAACCGGACGTCCCACCGCACGTGCTGCCCGGGCTCCTGCGTCGCGGCCCACACGTGCTCGATGTCGGCCGCGATGACGGTCTCGACGTAGATGCCCCGGTTCCCCACGCCGCGAGCATAGCGAGCGCCCGTCGCCGGACGACACCGCGACCGGCACCGGGTTCCGGACGCGACCAGCCGACGGACGGGAGGCACGGTGCGGGCTGGTACCGCGCCTCCCGTCCGACAGGGACGCACGCTGGCCGTCCGCTCGAGCGGAACACGTTCCCGCCGCACCGTCGGTTGGCTACCCTGTGGAGCATGCCCGAGTTCCGCGTGTTCGCTCCGTCGCAGCCGACCGACGGCTCCGGCGTGAAGGGTCCCGCCTCGTACTTCCCGAGCATCGAGCGCACCTACGGTCGCCCGGTGCAGGAATGGTTGGACCTGGCGAACGAGCGGCTCGACGGCGAGACGCACATGCAGGTCGTGGCCTGGCTGAAGACCGAGCACGGCCTGGGACACGGACACGCGAACGCCGTCGTCGCCTACGTCAAGGCCGCCCGCGCCTGACACGGGCGTCCGTCCGGGCCTCGAAGCGTGGGCCCATGCCGACCGGACGGGCTGCTCGACCTCGCCGGGCAGGACCGGTGCGGCGAGTACGGGTGGGGCTCGATGCGCGTCGACCATCGGGCTGTCCTCGTCGCCGTCCTCCGCCTCGACGGCAGGCCGCGAGTCGACGTCAGCGCAGCAGCTGGACCAGGGCGACGGTGAACAGCACGAACGCGACGCCGGCCGTGGTCGATCGGAGCACGTCGATGCGCTCCCACCGCGCCACGGTGCGTCGCCAGTCGGCGGGCGGGTCCGTCGGGTCCCAGTCGTTGACGCCGATGTTGATCGGCACGGTGCCGAGGAACGACGCCAACACGAAGACCACCAGCGCGGCCAGCGCGGCGATCCGCCACCCGAGGCCGGCGGCTCCTCCGGCGACCACGACCACGGCGACCGAGGCCAGGACCGCGGGCACCATCAGGGCGGGCACGACGACCTTGAGTGACCGCACCAGGGCGATCCGGGTGCGCAGGTGCGCGTCGTCGGGCAGCGCCGCCACGGCGGGCTGGACGCCCCAGCGGACGATGAACTCCTCGCCCGCGAGCAGGCCCACGAGCACCAGCTGCACGACGAGCAGGACGGTCACCGGGCGCCGCCGATCTCGCCGACCAGCGCTCGCGCGGCCCGGTGCGCCGCAGCGACGACCGCGGCGTCGGAGACGTCGGCCTGGGCTGCGGCCTGCACGGCGGCGTTGATGCTGAGGATCGCCATGCGCACGAGCACGACCTGTTCCTCCCCACCGTCGGGCAGGAGCGCGACGAGCTCGTCGGCGAGTTCCTGCAGCGGCGCACCGACCCGGTCGCCGCTGGCGTCGGCGAGCCCGCGCACCACGAGCGGGTTGGCGGTCGTGAACCGGATCCCGGCGAGCTTCTCCGTGGTGAAGGTGTCCACCCACCGGAGCACAGTCTGCTCGAGCAGCCGCGGTCCGCGCGGCTGCTCGCGGAGCCAGGTCAGCAGGTCCGCCGCCTCGGTGCCGCGGTCCTCGAAGAGCGATCGCAGGATCGCCTCCTTGCTGGCGAAGTGGTGGTACAGCGAGGCCTTGTTGATGCCGAGTTCGTCCGCGATCTGCCGCAACGACGTCGACTCGTAGCCCTGCTCCGTGAACAGCGCGAGCGCCACCTGTTGGGCGCGCTGTCGGGTCCCGGTGCTGCGGCGGGTTGTGGTGTCGGTCACGGGGGCAGCCTACCTACCGGCAGGTAGGGTGACAACCCCGGTCGCGAAGGGTCCTGCCGGATCGCGGTCGGCGTCGCCAGCCAGTACGACGCCGGCCAGCACCCGAGGTGGGCCGATCGCGCGGCCTCCCCGGCGTCGGCGTCCGTTCCGCTGACCGCGCCCGCCTCGCCGGTGGCCTCCGACCCGCTCGCGCGGGGCGACCGTGCACGATGAGCCGAGACCCGGCCAGTCGTCAGTCGACGGGTTCCCAGAGCTCCAACGGCAGGCCCTCCGGGTCGGTGATGCGGACGAAACGCCCGTACTCGGTCTCCCACTCGGCGCGACGCTCGACCGCGATCCCCGCCGCTCCGAGCCGGACGACGAGCTCGTCGAGTCCCGTCACGCGGAGGTTGAGCATGAACGGCTGAGCGGCCGGGAAGTACTCGCTGTCGGCCGGGAACGGCGCGAACACGGTCGCACCCGGCTCCTGCCGCCACACGGCGTCCGCGCCCGCGTCGATCCCGAGGTGGTCCCGGTACCAGGCGGCCCGGCCTTGCGGATCACGACTCCGGAAGAACAGCCCGCCGATGCCGGTCACAGTCATGCGAGCACGGTAGCCGTGGCGGTGCGTCGGCACCAGGGGTACCGACGACCGACCCGAACAGGGGCCTGCGGCGACCGGCGCGCGGTCAACAGCCTCACCGCGTGAGAACCTCCGTGCGCGTCGTCTCCGCGCTCATGCCCGCGCAGCGGCGGCGGCACGAGACGTGGCGCTGGATCGGCCTCGGACTCGTCGTCGCCGGTGTCCTGCTGTCCGTCGTCGGGACAGGGGCGGTCGGCGTGCTCGCCGTCGTCCCGATCGTGACCGGCGGCGCACTGTTCACCGTGTCGTCCGTGCGGTGGTGGGACCTCGCCGTCGACACTGCGCGGTCGTTCCAGGCCGGCCAAGCCGTCCGGACCCCGCAGCTGGAGGACCGTGCGACCGTGTCCGTCGCCGCAGTCAGCAGCGCGCGCCGGAGTGCCGTGGTCCTCGGCGCGACGCTCTCGGTCCTCGCGCTCGGGGCGGGCGTGGCCGGTTCGGTGCTCCCGGTGCTCGGGTCAACGCAGGCCGACGGAGCCTCCCCCGCCGCAGTCGACGCACCCGCACCCCTGTCGACCGCGACGCCGACGACCGCGCCGGCCCGGGGCGCACACGGCTCCCCCGTCGGACCCTTCGCCGTCGCCGACGGCACCGTCCAGATCGGACAGGTCGACGACGAAGAAGCATGGTCGGCGGTCTGCGGCGCGGTGTCCAGCGACTCCGGCTGCTCGGCCTGGGCCGTCGTCGCGGCGAACGAGTGCGACCTCGACGTCACCATCGGCTTCGCGGACACCCAGCACGGCGCGACCACCCGCACCGAACTCCGGTCGGTGCGGGTGCGTCCGGGCACGCCTGTCTTCGTCGCGTCGGTCGGCGACGAGCTGTGGAGCGGCATCGAGTCCGAGCCTGCCGATCGCAACCGGCGGTCGACGAGCACGTCGCCACCTGGTTCGCGACCGACGACCCCGAAGCCGCCCCCGAGGAGTGCTGGGAGCTCGGCTGCATCGGCTTCGACGTGCTCCCGAGCCGCGACTGCCCGCAGGCCGACGTGCAGTTCGCCGTGTACGACGACTACGGCGGTCTGGGGAACCCGCACGACCTCGTGGTCCCCCTCGAGCTCCACGAGGGCACGCCCGTCACTGCATGGGCAAGCGGGACCGAGAGCTTCGAAGGCGATGCCGTCCTCACCCGGGTCTCGTGCCGCTAGCGTCGGATCGACGACGCCGCCGCGGACTCAGAGCGCGATGTGACCCCACCACCCCAGGCCGTCGGCATCGATGTCGAGGATGTCGACGTACCGCCCGAGTGGTTCACCGATGTTGTAGTCGGCGACCTCGTGGCCGAACTCCTCAGGCGTCGCCTCGTCGCCGGTGGCGTACGCGTCCGTCCGGTCGATCGTCGTCCAGCGATCCCGGATGATCCCGACGCGCGGACCCCACGGGGAGTCGTAGACGACCCGGAACTCGTCGGACGTGCTCCAGGCGTCGTGGACGACCACGAGCGCGGCTTCGGTGGGGCCGCCGTCGCGGAGCTTCTGCAGACAGGCCAGGAGCGCCCGCGGCCCCCACTCTTCGGAGCCAGCAGCCTCGAGTTCCGCGATCAGGGCGGCATGCCGTTCGCTCTCCATGCGAGGACCCTACTGGGGCTGCGTCCGTGCACGGCTCGGGTGGGACCGAGCCTGGCTCCGTGATCGTCGTGCAGGAGCCATCGGAAGCGTCGGATGCCCGAGGACGCCGTGCTCCGGTGCTCCTGTTCGTGATCGGCGCGGTGACGCTCTGGATCGTCGCGTCGGGGGCGTTCTCGACCGTCGCGCTCGCTGCTGCGATGGTGACGACCGGGTTCGCCATGGTGCGACGGCGGGCGGGACGAGCAGCAGGGTGACGGATCGCCCGACTCGTGGTGCTCAACGGATGACCGGCGCCCTCCGGCCGGCCTTCGACCACCACCGTGCCGCGCACCTCGTCTGCCGTGCACACGAGCCGAGCACGGCGATCTGTCCACAGGCCAGCCGCCAGCTCGTTCCGGTGCCACGTGGCACCGGTAGGTTGTCGGACACTTCCACGACCACCGACGGAGAAGGGCACACCGATGCAGTCGACCTCGACCACCACCACCAGGCTCCTCGTGGCCCGGTGGTCCGGAGCACTCATCACCCTCGGCGGGCTGGCGGCCACGGTCGGCGCGTTCTTCCTGTTCGGCGCTGTGGCGGCCGGGGTGCTCGCGCTCGCGACGACGTGCTTCGCCTGGTCCGGGCCGAGCGTCGTCGGGACCCCGACGACGGCCGCCGCGGCCGTCGACCCGCACGAGGTCCGCCGGTACCGGCAGGCGCACCCGGGCACGACCGTCAGCGAGGCCGCCGCGGCGATCGGTCGGCGCTGACGCGACGGTACGGGGGCCGTCCGGGGCGGCCGGTCCCGGTACTGTTCAGTGGGTCTCTCGGTCCAGCTGGGAGAGCAGGGCGTTGTGGCGGGCCGATGCGCTCGTCCGAGGGGAGAACGGCGTGGAGCGTCGGATGAAGATGCAGGTCAGACGGTCGGTCGCGGTCGCCCTGGCGATCACGATGTCGGCAGTGGCCGCGGTCGGCATCGACGCCGTCGGGCGATCAGCGGACGCCGCGACGCCGAATCCCCCCGCCGTGACGATCACCAAGGTCGTCGCGACCACGACCGTCACGTCGACGGGCACCGCCGTGCGCACCACACTCAGGGTGGAGAACGCCACGTCCGTGCGGCAGCCGGCGTCGTCCGCTTGGCTCTCCCTGTCCGCCGGCAGCCGGAAGTACACGCTCGGCCCGGTCACCGTGAAGGCCCTCGCCGCGGGGGCGAGCACGACAGTCCGCGCGATCCAGAAGACACCGTCGCGCGCGCGAGCCGGCACGTACTCGGTCCTCGCCTGCACCGGTGCGTACTCCGCGCAGCAGTGCCGGACGTCGACCACGACCGTCACCACCAAGCCCTCGAAGCGCGCACGCCCGGAGACGGGCGTGATGCTCGACGTCGCTCGCGCCTACTACCCTGTGGCGTTGATCAAGCGCTACGTCGACCTCCTCGCCGACGACGGCGGCCGCTTCCTGCACCTGCACCTCACCGACGACCAGAACGTCGGGATCGAGAGCAAGGTGCTCGGCCAGACCCCGGCGAACGCGGACCTCGACCACGGTGTCTGGACGAGCCGCGTGACCCACCGCCCGTTCCTCAGCGCCGCACAGGCGCGCACGATCGCCGACTACGCGGCGAGACGGGGCGTCGCGGTCGTGCCGGAGATCGACACCCCGGGCCACATGGCCGCCGCCTTCGCCCTGCTCGAGGCACGACACGGCGAGCAGTGGGTCGACCGTGTCCGTGCGGGTGAGAACGAGCTCGACACCTCGGCGCCGGCGAGCGTCGCACTCGCGACCGACCTGTACCAGGAGGTGCGGCGCACCTTCCCCGCGAGCCGGGCCGTGCACATCGGCGGTGACGAATGGGGCGAGGACGTCTCCGCGACCGAACGCGTCGAGTGGTTGAACGCGATGGCAGCCGCGCTCGGCGACCGCGAGGTGTGGGCTTGGAACGACGGGATCGACCGGGCTGCGCTCGAACGGCTGGACCCACGCATCCGCGTCACGTACTGGAGCTTCGACGGGGACACCGAGGACGCAGCGGAACGCTCGGAACGCCGGGCGCGACGGGCGAGCGCGAACGACCTGGCCAAGGCCGGGATCGACCTGCTCAACTACAACTCGTACTACCTGTACGAGGTACCGACCGACCTCGACCCGGCCGACAGCGCGTACACCGTCGCCGATCTCCGCGCGCACTGGTCCCTCCGGACGTGGGACAGCGACTCGGGGCGGCGCCTCGCCGCCCCGATGTCGGGTGCAGCCGTCGCGATCTGGGGTGAGGACCTCCGCCGTCCGCCGTCGACCGCGCTCCTGCACTGGAGCGCGCCGCACGTGAAAGCGATGATCGAGACCGCAGGGTCCTGACGGACGCGTGTCGGGCCTCCTGTCCGGTCGCGGTCGGAACCGCCGCCGGTCTACCCGAGTGGCTCGACGCCGTAGCTGGTGACCACCGCCCGCAGCTCGTCCAGGTAGGTCTGCGCCTGCACGGTGAGGGGCACCGAGGCGTGCGCGATCCAGCCGATCTCGATGCGTTCGTCGACGTCGAGGGGGATGGCGACGATCTCGGGGTCGAGGTCGTCGCTGATCAACCCGGTCGAGATCGTGTACCCGCCGAGGCCGATCATGAGGTTGAAGATCGTCGCGCGGTCCGAGACGCGGATCTCACGCTTGCTCGACATCGTCGACAGGATCTCCTCGGCCAGGTAGAAGGAGTTGTTCGCGCCCTGGTCGAAGGTGAGTCGGGGCAGGTCGGCGAGGTCCTCGAGGGTCGCGCGTGCCCGTGCCGCGAGCGGGTTCCGCTTGGCCACGAAGATGTGGGGCTGGGCGACGAACAGCGGGGTGAACACGACCCCGGCGTCGCGCAGCAGCTTGCCGAGCACCTGCGTGTTGAAGTCGTTGCGGTAGAGGATGCCCACCTCGCTGCGCAGCGTCCGGACGTCCTCGATGATGTCCCAGGTGCGTGTCTCGCGGAGCGAGAACTCGTACTCGTCGGCGGCCGCCGCGTCGACCATCCGGACGAAGGCCTCGACGGCGAACGAGTAGTGCTGCGCGGACACCCCGAGCAGCCGGCGCGACGCCTGCCGCCCGACGTAGCGCTGCTCGAGCAGGGAGACCTGCTCGACGACCTGCCGGGCGTACCCGAGGAACTCGACGCCGTCGACGGTGAGCACGACACCCCTGGCCGACCGGGTGAAGAGCGGGCGTCCGATCCGCGTCTCGAGGTCCTTCATCGCCGCGGACATCGTCGGTTGGGACACGTAGAGCAGGTCGGCGGCTGCGCTGATCGAGCCCTCGGTCGCGACCTCGATGAAGTACCGGAGCTGTTGCAGCGTGATGTCGTTCGAGACCCGGGCCATAGGCGCAGGCTATACGACCGCATAGCGTCTCGGTATTACCTGATGGCTCACCGCTCGCACCATGATCGACGTACCCCCTTCACCCAGCGTCCACGGGCGCTCGACGAACAGATTGCCGACCATGGCGAACGACCCCACCTTCAGCATCACCCGCACCCGGTTCGACGAGGACTACTCCCCCGCGGACAGCTCCCGGCTGACCACGAACTTCGCGAACCTGGCGCGCGGCGAGCGCCGGCAGGAGAACCTGCGTGCAGCGCTGGCGATGATCGACGGGCGCGCGAACGACCTCGCCGGGGCGCGTGACCGCTACCGTCTGCAGCTCGACATCGTCTCGGTCGCGCTGGGGTTCTCCGACGGTGGGTCGGACGCGGAGTTCCCGCTGCTCGAGATGCTCGACGTCACGATCGTCGACCAGCACACCGGCGAGCACCACCGCGGGATCCTCGGCAACAACTTCTCGTCGTACCTGCGCGACTACGACTTCTCGGTGCTGCTGCCGTCGTCGCCGACCCTGCCGACCGACTTCGGCCAGCTGCACGGGGCGCTCTTCCAACGCTTCCTGGAGACACCCGCGTTCCACGCCGAGTTCGACACGGAGCCCGTCGTCTGCATCAGCGTCTCGACGAGCCAGACGTACCGCCGGAACGGGTACGTCCACCCGGTCCTCGGCGCGGAGTACGAGCACGAGCACTCCTCGCTCACCGACGACTACTTCGGCAGGATGGGCATGCGGGTCCGGTACTTCCAGCCCGCCGGCGCCGCGGCCCCGCTCGCGTTCTACACGCGCGGCGACCTGACCGGCGACCACACGGACCTCCAGCTCATCGGCACGATCGCCACCATGGAGACGTTCCAGAAGATCTACCGCCCGGAGGTCTACGCCGCGAACACCCCGGCCGGCAGCACCTACCGCCCGACGCTCGACCACACCGACTTCACGCCCACCCCGGTCACCTACGACCGCGAGGAGCGCAGTCGCCTCGGCGTCACCCAGGGCCGGTGGACCGAAGAACACCTCGTGACGCCGCACGGTGCGCTCCTGTCACGTTTCGCCGCCGAACCCGTCCCCGCCCGCTGACCGTCTGGACCGCCACTTCCATGAGCTCTCTCCTCCCCACCTCGATCGTCGGCAGCCTGCCGAAGCCGTCCTGGCTCGCCGAGCCCGAGCGACTCTGGTCCCCCTGGCAGCTCGACGGCGCCGCCCTGGTCGAGGGCAAGCAGGACGCCCTCCGCTCCGCCGTCCACGAGCAGGAACGCCGCGGCATCGACATCGTCAGCGACGGCGAGCAGACCCGCCAGCACTTCGTCACCACGTTCATCGAGCACCTGGACGGCATCGACCAGGAGCGCAAGGAGACCGTCCGGATCCGCGACCGGTACGACGCTGCCGTCCCCACAGTCGTCGGCGCCGTGAGCCGCCCCGCCCCGGTCTTCGTCGACGACGCCCGGTTCCTCCGCGCACAGACCGACCGACCGATCAAGTGGGCGCTCCCCGGCCCGATGACGATGATCGACACCCTCTCCGACCAGCACTACAAGAGCCGCGAGAAGCTGGCGTGGGAGTTCGCCACGATCCTGAACGAAGAAGCCCGGGAGCTCGAAGCTGCCGGCGTCGACGTCATCCAGTTCGACGAGCCCGCCTTCACCGTCTTCCACGACGAGGTGCAGGACTGGGGCGTCGCCGCCCTCGAACGCGCCACCGAGGGCCTGCGCGCCGAGACCGCCGTGCACATCTGTTACGGCTACGGCATCGAGGCGAACAACAAGTGGAAGGAGACCCTCGGCGCCGAGTGGCGGCAGTACGAGCAGTCGTTCCCGCTCCTGCAGCAGTCGTCGATCGACATCGTCTCGCTCGAGTGCATCCACTCGCACGTACCCCTCGAGCTCGTCGAGCTCATCCGCGGCAAGAAGGTCATGCTCGGCGCGGTCGACGTCGCCACCGAGACCGTCGAGACGCCGGACGAGGTCGCAGAGGTCCTGCGTCGGGCCCTCGAGTTCGTCGACGCGGACAAGCTCATCCCGAGCTCGAACTGCGGGATGGCTCCGCTGGCCAGGGGGGCGGCGCTCGGCAAGCTCAGCGCCCTGTCCGCTGGTGCGGACATCGTGCGGGCTGAGCTCGTCGGCTCGGCCGTTCCGTCGGCGCGCTGACCACTGCGAGACACCGCGGCGGCTCTCTTCCGGAAGGAGGAGAGCCGCCGTTCGCGTCGCGTCCGCCATGTGCGCGGGTCTCGGTCCGGCCTGGAGGCGCGGCTTCCGTCCGGCTGATGGGCCGGGTTGGTACTGCCGGCAACCTGCACCGCCTGCACCGGCTTGGTCATGAGCCGTCGCGCGCCGACCGCACCTCCTGCTCGATGAGCGCCGTGGCGATCGCGTCAGCTGCATGCGGAGTCTTCGCGAGCGTGTGGACCGCGGCGGTGACTCCTGCCGCGTTGGCGATGACCGCTCCTGCCGCTCGCACCTCTCCGTTGATCCAGATGGACGCCCCTTCCCGCTGCCAGCTCACCGTGCGGGAGTGCCCAGCTCCGGGCTCGAGCGCCCAATTGGCGTAGCGGTAGAGATCCTCGAACGTGGACCCGACGCCGCCAGCCGCCGCGAACGACGACTCCCCGAGCGCCCACGGCTTGATCGCGCGACCGAAGAGCTTCGGCACCACGCGACCTGCCTGAGCTGGCGCGAGGCCCGCCGAGCTGATCCCCGCCGGCTCCAGCACGTGCTGGCGTACAGCGGCGAACCAGTCGCCGTGCACCTCGTCGAGCACTGCGCCGAGGAGGGCGTACCCCAGGTTCGAGTTTACGAACTGGCCTCGGGGCGTGGCCAGTGTCGCAGCCGTCAGCTCCAGAGGAACCCCGACAGACACTCGGTACGGGTCGCCGAACTGTCGGTCGCGCATAGTGGCCGGCAGCCGAGGCAAACCCGAGGTGTGGTGAACCAGGTCAGCAACGGTCATCTCGGCGTCGGGCACAGCGGGGAGGTAGTGCGCAACCGGCCGCTTGACCTCGAGTGTGAGCCAAGCCGTCGTGCCCACGAGTCCTTTTTGTGATGCTCCCCCACTCGAGCATCGAAGCGGTGGCGTACGGCCAGTGGGGCTCACGGAAGGTACGCCGGCCGTCGCCTGCGCGAAGACTCGCGCGCCAGTGTCCGGAGCTCTCAAGCGGGTTCCGCATCGCGTGTCGCTCTCTGGAAACCGGCCAAGATGCGGGCCTTCACGAAAAGAACTCTGAACGGGCCGTTGCTTCGCCCGTCGGACGTTCGCACGTGCTCACTCGCAGAAGCTATTGCTAGTGCGCCTCGGGGTGCTCCAGTGCGAACCTGCGAGCGTCTTCGATCGCCGCGGCAGTGGCGTCTGGATCGCCGGTTTGAAACGCCACGTAGTGGTCCTGCGTCGTCACGACAACCGCGGGGCCGTGCCCGAGAAAGAAGGTGGTGTAACCGGGGCCGCGAGCAACGATGCCGATGCGAGGTGCCATCGGCCATGACTTTGGATCAACACGGATCTCGACTATCTCGTCGAATCGAATCCGTCTCGCACGGAACGGAAACGAACGGACCGTCAGAGCGTCTGAGCCGACGATTACGGTGACCGCGGCAGGCAAGAGCAGCGCTGCACCGAGTGCGAAGGGAGCGGCGGCGATCAAACCGACCAGCGCACCCGGTTCTTCTGCCACGGTCGCAACGAGCACCACGACGAACAGCACCCCGGCGGCGAGAGTGGCGAAGACGATTCCTGCCACCAGCAGTCGCCGCGGCCGCCGGAGTATCCAGGCATGCCTGGGCGGCCTCCGCCTAGCCAGCGCGGGACCCATCTCACTGCTCACCGTCGTCCTCCATTCGTGTCGAACTTGCGATGGATGAGCGGACCGCCGTGAAGGGGCCTTCCCGACGCAGCTGGTGCGCGCGGGGCGGGCCGGCGGCGGACCGCCCCGCGCGGCTGCTCACGCGAAGGCAGCGGCCAGATCAGCGGCCAGCTTCTCGTTCGTCATGTCGTCCTGCGGCGCGTCCACGCTGAGTGGCACGACGGCGAGAACCACCCAGAACGCGAGCGCGACGACGAGGACGGTTGCACATTTGCCGCTACCCGTCCCCGCTTCGACGCCGTGCTCAGCCGCGATCTTCTTCGAGATGCGTTGCAGTGCACGCAGGCCGTCGAGAGTGCGGAACGGGTCGCCACTCTGAACTGCTTCCGTAACATCCGCGTGGAAGTCCGCATCGGCGGCGCGATACTCCTCGGTCAGCTCTGTGAGCTCGTCCGACGTCAGCGCGGGGGTCCCTGCAGGGACGAACCCGGCCAGATCCGCCCGCATACTCGCTAGCGGGCCTCGACCCGTGGCAAAGAACTCAATGACCGCTTCGTCGCTGAACGTCGGCGTCGACGGGCGAGCGATTGTGGCGGCCTCCGCCTGCGCCGGCGGTGTCAGTGTCGTGGCGGGAAGCGCCGCAGCCGCGACCAACGCGGTCATGAGCAGAGTCTTTTTCATCGTTCTCTCCTTTTCTCTCTGACCATTTAGTCAGATGACCGTTACATCGTCTTCGACGACCGAGATCAGTCTTCGAGGATCCATCGTGGGAGGGATTGGATGACTCCGCGGATCACGCCTGCTCGTCGCGATTGCAGCGATCGCCACTCCACCGATCATCGTGAGTCCGAAACTCCAGAGGCCGATAGTGATGATGATCGCAGTGTGCAGGATGGAGCAAGCAATCAGCGCAAACTTGCGTGAATGAGGCCCGCAGAGGATCAGCACGGCTATCGCCACTTCAAGCACTATTGCACCCCAGGTCAACGAAACGACGACCAACGTGTTCGAGGTAAGGGCCCTCATAACCGAAGCAACTGGCCCCGATGCGCCGAAATAGAGGTCTCGAATGACGTAGTACTCAGCAGTGCCAGTGACCCAGTCGTTCGCGAACACCTTTCCGATCCCGCTGTCAAAGTAGATCATTGCCACTTGGATGCGGATTGCGAAGAGCCCTGCGAGAGCAATCTGAAGCCGTGGAGCAGAAAGTCGACGCCGACGGCGATCAAATCCGTATCGGCGGTCGTCCGCGATGTTGATAACAGCGACAAGGATCAGGAACACAACCGCTGCTTGGTCCCCGCCGTCGGGCAAAGCGATGGCGCTTGCGATCGAGAAGGCGACCCAGACATGCAGCCAGCCGACGATTGCGGGCAAGACGCCAGCGAGAACGCATAGGAGAATGCTGACGAGTGTCATCGTCGGCACCCAATGCGGCGAATCCTTCATCAGGCAGTAGGCTCCGATTGCGCGGACCCCAGCGCAGTGCGGCGCAGGAGCTGCACCGGCCACGGATTGCATGAGCGCCGAGTAGGGCGTCAGAAGCAGAGTGAGCAACTCCGCCCCGGCAATCAGAGAGCGGCCTGCCCAGAGCTGGGATCCGCGAATCTCGAACATCGACAACGCCCGCTGCAGCGCAAGCACCCGAAGCTCTCCGATTATCAGTTGCATCTGACGCTCACTGACGCGGTGCGGACGATGTACGTGGATTCGTACCCAAACCCCCTGAATTCGAACGGAGTCGGCTTTACTTGCGCGAGCACCATCGGCCCACAGAGGGTTCGGTGTGCTGCGGAGTTTGCAACTACTTGCTGGACCCCGCGCTGAGCTTGCTTGACGCAGGTTTCGGGCTGCCAGCGATTCGAGCACTTGACCCACTTCACGTCGGCCGAGATCAAAGCGATCTCCGGTCCCTGCGCACGTTGAGTTCGTGACATACCGAAGAGGTTGCGAGCGCGGGTCTGCGGCAAATCGAGTAGCGACGATGACGAGGCCGAGGAATACGCAGTGAGGGCAGACTTCTGCAGCGATGCGGTGAAGAACTCCCACCGCTGAGGAGCGACCGCCGCGACGAAGTCGCGCGCGGCCGTTCCCGCAGCGGTCCTTGACGTCAGAGCGTTGGGCGCCAATGACAGAAGCAAGGTCGTCACCAACCAGGCCAAGAGGATCCCGAGGGCTCCGATGAACACTCCGTATGCACGAAGGGTGCGGGTCACGAGCTCACTTCGGACGCGACGATCGCGGCAAACGCCCGGGTTGCCTCTGTCCCCTCGGCAGCAGTCTTGGGCCACAGGTACGTCTTGTAGTAAACGGCAACAGCGACGGCCCCGACCGCGAGGACCGCTGCGGCCGCGACGACAAGGCACTTCCCATCGGAAGTGTTGGTGATGGCTGTTCCTTGCATCTCCTCGAGGGCAGCTCGGAACGTGTTCAGGGCCGACTCCACCTTGAATGGATCACCCGACTGGAACGGGATCGTCACGGAGGAATGGAACTCCGGATCTGCGGCGGTGAATGCTTCTTTCAGCTGAGCAAGTTCTGGCGCCGTGAGCGGGTTGCTCCCGCTGGGCAGGTATCCGGCGAGCACAGGATGGTCTTTGACCAGCCGCCCCTGACCAGCAACGAGCGCCGCGATGACTTCGACGTCTCCGTAGACGGTGGCGGAGTGGTCAACTGCCTCTGACGCTTCATGAAGCAGCGGTTCGGCAGTGGCGGGGCCGCTCTGGACGCCGACCAGTGTTGCTGCGCACAGCGCAGCGACTGCCAGCCCAATCGTTGTTCGAATCTTCTTCTTTGACGATGCGATCATGCGAGCAGTATTCCAATAAGCTGTCCAACATGTCAAACATCGGAGGCGGCTGAATTGCAAGTTGCACGAATCGTCATGTTCATCGCGCTGGCGTACGGCGGCGCCTGGGCTCTCCTCACACCGGCGCTCGTGTCCAGCGCTGATCTCACGGATCCGGTAGGCAGCCTTGGGACCTATGTCGCCACAGTTGCGATGATGTTCACCCCCGCGGCGAGCGCACTGCTCGTCGCTGTCGCACTGGAGCGGCGCCGCGGCCGCTCGATCCTCCGCGGCGTCGGCCTCGACGCCTTCTTCACGCGGCGTGGTTGGCGGACTGGGATCTGGGCGACGATGGCAGCGGCGACTCTTGTGGTGGGGAGCTGGGGGCTTGGCCTGTCGTTCGGGTGGCTCGAACTGGACCCGGAACGATCCCCGCTCAAGACCCTGTTCGTGCAACTCACCGGCGAGGAGCCGCCGCTACCGATGGCCACTCTCGCCGCCCTCCAGCTCGTGAACCTCCCCATCGGCCTCGCCGTGACGAGCGTCGCGGTGGCAGGAGAAGAGGTCGGTTGGCGCGGCTGGCTCCTGCCACGTCTCGTGGAGCTCGCGCCACGGTGGGCGCTCCCGCTCAGCGGACTCATCTGGGGCGTCTGGCACACGCCTGCGATCCTGCTCGGCCTCAACTACGACCAGCCCGATCTGCTCGGCGTCTGCATGATGGCGGTGGCGTGCACAGGTGTTGGAGTACTCATCGGTTGGTTGCGGCTGCGCAGCCGATCACTGCTCCCGTGCGTCCTCGCCCATGCAGGGCTCAACGTCTTCACCACCTACCAATCAGCACTCTTCACGCCCTTCGACCCGCGCCTGGTCGGCCCCCTCTCAGTGACGGGATGGATCGTCATCGCGGCGATGCTCGTTTGGCTGGGAGTCGCTCGGCGCCGACAACGCAGTGCGTTCGGCCAAAGAACCTAGGAACCGCCCGACTCTGAGCGGCAGTGTTCCGGATTGCCGGTTCGCCGACTGAACCGACCTGGGCACTTCCTGACGCCGTTCGTCACTGATGAGCGCGACGGTCGGCGGGAGTCCGCATCCCCATGACCGCTCGATGCGATGCGCAGTCCCCGCAGTCCGCCAGCCGCGTACAGTCCCAGCCAACGCACCACTGGCGGAAGATCGGGGAACGCGATGCGACTGATCACGGGGACGACACTGGTCGTTGCACTGGCCGTCGGAGCGCTGATCGGTCTCGCGCCGCCAGCGACCGCGGCCGGATCGGGAACGATCACCGTGCAGCTCACAACGCCGGACGGCACCGCGATCCGGCTGGCGGACGTCGAACTCGCAGCGATCGGCACAGACGCCGTCGTCGGGAACGCCACCACTGACGATGACGGCACCGCGACGTTCACCGGCATCCCCACGCCGGACACCCTCACGGTGGCGACACGACAGCTCCCGCCGCACGGTGCCGAGACCTACACCCCCGGGCTCCGCTCGGACATCGAGGTCCGCAGTGGTTCGACGGTTGCGGTCACTCTGCCGCTCGTGATCGGCGCCACCGTCCAGGGCGAGGTGGTCGGCCCGACCGGAGCCGCCTCCGGACGCCTCATGTACGCATGGAACGAGGACACTTCGCAGGTGTTCCGGACGACCTCGGACAGCGCTGGCAAGTACCAGTTCGTCGGACTCAGCACCGGGAAGTACCGCATCGAGGCGTTCGCCAGCGGGACCGCGTCGCCCGCTGTCTGGAAGACACGGGTGTACCAGCAGCGCGGCATGCTCCCGGCTTCGCAGGTGACGTTGTCACGGCACTATGCACACAGCGACTACGACCTCACCGTCTACGCCGCCTCGGCTTCCCGCGACTCATCGGCGCAGCTCAGTGGCGCGGGCGTCACGGTGACGAACGCGACGACCGGAGCGTCGTTCTCCACCAGGTTCTCCACCCTGCTCGACAACGAACAATTGGCACAGTTCCAGCTCCCCTCCGGGCAGTACCTGGTGGAACTCCGCACGGCGGCGACATCCGCAACACCCGCTCAGGTGCTGTGGCTCGCACGTCCCGGTGGCGTCTACCGGTACGTCACCGACCGGACACAGGCCGTCCCAGTGAAGGTCGTGTTCGGCGGTCACAACTTCTGGGGCGGAGCGTTCTCGGAGACCGCCTCGCGCTGAGTGCCCCGTGAAGCCCTCGGGCTCGCCTCACGATTTCTGACACGGACGGGTCAGGCCTAGAGCGTTGACTACTCACATGATCACCAAGAACGAGATCCACGACGTCGAGAACGCGCCCGTCCGAGACCGGAACGGCGCATCGGTCGGCAAGGTCGCGCAGGTGTTCCCCTCCGACGAGGACGGCAGCGCCGCGTTCGTCAGCGTCGCGACCGGCCTGCTCGGGAGTCACCACGCGCTCGTCCCGGTCGAGGACGCCACCTTCGACGGCACGGACCTGCACGTCGGCTACACGAAGAGCGAGATCAAGGGCGCGCCGTCCCTCGGAGTCGGACAGACCTTGTCCGTCACCGAGGCGAACGCCGTCCGCGAGCACTTCGGGCTGTCCCCCGCCGGCAAGGCCACCGGCGACATGGGCGACGCGCACGAGAACCTCGACCAGGCCGGCACCGGCCCGGCTGGCGCAGACGACACCGAGGGCGCGGGAACGACTCCGCCGGCGTGACCAGCTCTGACGCGACGACGCTGCAGTCCCGCCCTCTCGGCAGACGTGCCGCAGGACCGCGCGCGTCCACCCGCTGGCCCGACGGACTGGAGGCGGTGCTCACCAGGTGAGCACCGCCTCCAGTCCGTTGCGTGGTCCGGTCAGGACCGCTGGCGGCTCCTGCGGACGCCGATGCGGAGGCACAGGCCGAGGACCACGGCGAGGAGCGCCGCGACAGCCGCGGGGCCGGTGCCGTCGGCGCCGGTGTACGCCAGTTCTTCCGCGTCCGGCGCCGGGCTGGCCGGATCATCGGTGTCGGCGATCGGGTCGACGACGGTGCCCGTCGTGGGCTCCACAGAAGGGATCGTCGGGCTCGTCGGCTGCGTCGGGGTCGTCGGTTCCGTCGGGTTGGTCGGGTTCGTCGGTTCCGTCGTCGGCGGCGCGACGACCGCGGTCGGGCTGACCTCGATGAGCATCGACGCACTGACCGTTCCCACCGTCGCCGTGATGACGTGCGGCGAGGCGTGGTGGAACGTCACGGTCGCACCGTCGATCTCGTCCGAGGCCACGCTGCTGGTGAGGGTCACGTCGCCGGGCGTCGGGAGCTCGTTGCCGAAGGAGTCGGCACCGATCGCGTCGACCCGGATCGTCGAGCCCTGTTCCGCCGTCACCGTGCCGTTGGTCGTACCCGTGCCACTCGTGGTCAGCGTGAGCGCGTCGAGCGCTCCGGGAGCGACGGTGATCGTGACGGTGGAGACCGCCGGGAACCCGACACCGTTGGTGGCGGTGATCCGGATGACCGAGAGTCCGGCCTTCGTCGGGACACCGGTGATGTCTCCGGTCGTCGGGTCGAAGGTGAGCCCTGCGGGCAGGTCGCCGTCGAAGGTGACGGTCGGGGCCGGGGACCCCGCGATGTCGACGTGGTAGCGGAACGGCTCGCCGGCGACGACCCGCGTCGGCAGCGGGCTCTCCGGCGTGGCCGTCGCGGGCACCCCGACGACCGGTACGGTGCCGTCGGAGGTCGCGGTGAAGGGCTTCCACCCGGCGAGGGTGCCGGTGACCTCGACGCTGACGACGTGACCGAGGTCGGCCTCGGCGAGCGTGTAGGTCCGGCTGGTCGCACCGTCGACGGCGGTGGCGTCACGGAGCCAGCGGTACGAGAGCTCGGTGCCCTCGACCCAGCCGGTGCTGCGCGCGGTGAGCTCGGCACCGACCTGCGCGGTGCCGGTGGCGTCGATCGCGGCCGAGGCGTGCTGCGTGCCGGCGACCACGGTGGCGTCGGTGGCGGCCGCGACCGTGCGGTCGGTGTAGCCGTCGAGGTGCCCGGTCACCGTGACGCCGATCACGGCGTCGACGTCGTCGGCCGAGGGCGTGTAAGTGGCACCCGTCGCTCCGTCGATGGCGACACCGTCGCGGGTCCAGCGTCGGTCGAAGGACGTGCCGTCGAGCCAGCCGGTGTCCGTGACGGTGAGGGCGGTACCGACCGCAGGGTCGCCGTCGATGCCGACGGTTCCGTGCTGGCGCCCCTCGCCCACCACCGCCGGGGTGCTGGCGACGGAGTACCGGTCGTAGCCCTCCGCGGTGCCGGTCGCGACGACGTGCAGGGAGTGACCGGCCTGCGCGGCCGCCGGCGTGTAGCTCGCCGAGGTCGCGCCCGCAATGGCCCGGTCGCCGTCGAACCACTGCAGCGCGACCGTGGCGCTGGCCGGCGTCCACCCGCTGGTCGTCGCCGTGATCGGCTCGGCGACCGTGGCAGCGCTGCTCGTGACGGTGCCGGTCTGCGTGCCGGAGGTGGCGGCGATCGCCGCCGAGGTCGCAGTCGTCGCGGTGTACCCGCGCGAGGTGACGGAGGCGATGACGAAGACCGAGCGCCCACCGACCGCGTCACGGCCGGTGACCGTGTACTGCTCGGTGGTCGCGCCGGCGATCTGGACGTCCGTGCTGTCGCGGTACCACTGGTAGCGCACCGCGGCGTCCGTGGGGACCACCGCGGGGAGCGACGCGGTGAGGACCGTGCCGGCCTTCGCGGACGAGCCGACCGTGGCGTCCTGGGCATCGGCGATCCGGACGGTGCCGGGAGCGATCGTGCCGGAGCCGACGGTGCCGAGGTCTGCGGTCTTCGTGGCGGTGTGACGCCCGACGGCGTTCGCGGTCACGGTGACCTGCACGGCCTTGCCGAGGTCGTCCGGGGTCGGCGTGTACGTCGCCGCAGTGCTCACCGGAGCGCCGTCGACGGTCCACGACCAGGTGAGGCTCGGGGCCGGGACCCAGCCGTCCGAGCTCGCGGTCACGCTCTCGCCGACCGCCGGTTCCGCGTCGTCGACCGTCAGAGAGCCGCCCGCGAAGTCGCCCATGGGGGTCGCGGTCACGGTGGTGCTCCACAGCCCGGGGCCGCGGTCGGTGGTCGCCCGGACCCGGAAGTCGTACGCGGTGCCGTTCGTCAGGCCGGTGACCGTCGCGGTCGTCGCCGTCGTCGCGGCGGGCGCGCCCCACGAGCCGGAACCGTGCACGGCGTACTCGGTCTCGTACCCGGTGACGGTGGTGTCCGCCGGCGGTGTCGGCGCGGTCCACGAGAGCGCCGCCGTACCGTCACCGGCGGTCGCGGTGAGGCTCCCGGGCGCCGGGATCGTCAAGACGTAGGTGCGGTAGTTGAAGGACTCGAAGCCGACGGAGCTGCGGCCGCCGACGATCAGCCCCTCTCCAGGGGCCGGAGCGTTGCTGGTCCAGGCCGAGCCCTTGGGAAGCGCGAAGAAGTAGGTCGAGCCGGCCGTGACGGTCGGTGGCGTCGCGAAGGAGACCGTCTGCCAGCCCCCCGCTTGCGAGATGGTCCCGGTGGCGAGCGCCGTGCCCGTCGGCGATGAGCCCGCGTACACCGAAACGGGGCCGGTCCCGTTGGTCGCGCCGTACGGCCACCAGTTGATGTCGGCGCCGGTGAGCTGACCGCTCCGGCTGGGGACGTAGACCTGGCCGGAACCGGCCGGGAAACTGAGCCCGGACCACTGCTTCTCCGTCGCGCGGTCGATCGTGCCGGTGGCCGGGGCCGCCTGCGCAGCGGGGGCAGCGATCAAGGTGAGCGAGCCGACGAGGGCTGCGGCGAGCGCCGCTGCCGAGAGCCGGGCGCGGCGACGAGGCCGCGCGGAGCGTGAGAGCACGGGGATCCTTCGGGTGGATGCGACCGATGCGGTCACGGTTGCGCTCACCGTACCGAGGGGAACTCGGGTTGCGCTTCCTCCCGTGTGGGGGCCAAGCAGGGCGAACAGCCGCCGTGCGTCCGGGCTACCCGAACCGCTCCGTCTGGACGGAACACCTCGGACTGGACGACAGGGCGAGGAGCCCCGCCGCGTCAGCCCTTGACCGCGCCCGCCGTGAGCCCCTGCACGATCCACCGACTCGCGAACGCGAACAGCACCATGGTCGGGATGACGGTCAGGACCGCGGCCGCCGACATGGGTCCCCAGTCGATGTTGAAGCTGCTGATGAAGCCGTTGATCGCGGTCGGCAGGGTCTTGTTCGCGTCGCTGTTCATCAGGGTCGTCGACAGGAACAGCTCGTTCCAGCAGTTGACGAAGTTGAAGATGAAGGCCGCGACGATCCCCGGCTTCATCACGGGCACGATCACGCGGAAGAGCGCGCCGAACCGCGAGCAGCCGTCGATCATGGCCGCTTCCTCGAGTGCGGCGGGGACGTTCGCGAAGAACCCGCGGAGCATGACCGTGCTGAACGGGATGCACACGGCGATGTAGATGAGGACGAGCCCGACCCGGTTGTCGACCAGCTCGAGGCGCGTCATGAGCAGGTACAACGGCCCCAGCGCGATGAACGACGGGATCATCTGGGTCACGAAGAACGCCGTCAACAGCGCGCCCTTCGTCCGGAACTCGAAGCGGGAGAGCACGTAGCCGGACAGCAACGAGATCACCGTCGCCGTGACCGCGGCCGCCAGGCTGACGACCAGGCTGTTGACCACGTAGACGCCGAACTGCGACTTGGCGAACAACCCGATGTAGTTCTGCAGCGAGAACTCCGTCGGCCAGTACGTGAGCGGCCGGCTGAAGATCGAGCCGGGCGCCTTCAGGGACGTGATGGTGATCCAGTACAGCGGGAAGAGCGTGATGAGGAGCCACAGCCCGAGGAATCCGAAACGGACGAACCGGGCTGAGCGGGTCTCGTGGTCGATCATCGGGTCTTGGGTCCCTTCTCCCGCATCGCGAGCAGGTAGAACACGGAGAACACGAGCAGCACGGCGATGACGATGAGCCCGAGCGCCGAGGCCCGGCCGTAGTCGCCGCGCTGGGTGGTCTGGATCATCCACGTGGTGATGATGTGGGTGCGGTCGGCGGGGCCGCCGCCCGTCATGCCGTAGATGATGTCGGGGAAGTTGAAGATCCAGATGACCCGCAGGAGCACCGTGAGCGCGAGCGTGACGCGGATGTACGGGATCACGATCGAGAAGAGCGTGCGGACCTTGCCGGCCCCGTCGAGCGCGGCGGCTTCGAGCATCTCGTCGGGCACCGACTGCAGCGCCGCGAGGATCATGATCGCGAAGAACGTGACGCCGTACCAGATGTTCGCGATGAGCACGGCGACCATGGCGGTCGCCGGGTCGGCGAGCCAGTTGATCGGCTCGTCGATCAGTCCGACCTTGGCGAGCAGGTCGTTCACGACGCCGAACTCGCTGTTGAACATCCAGCGGAACAGGATCCCGATGAGGAACCCGGACACCGCCCACGGGAAGAACACGAGCGCCTGGTACAACCCGCGGAACCGGAACCTGCGTCGCAGCCACAGGGCGAGGGCGAACCCGATCACGAACTGCGGCACGAGCGAGGCGACGACCCAGACGACCGAGTTCCGGAGCACCGTGTAGAAGACGGGGTCGGTGAGGATGTCGTGGAAGTTGCCGAGTCCCACCCACGACGTGTCGCTGAGGTTGTTGAGGTTCCAGTTGCGGAACGCCATCTGGCCGCCCGCGAACAACGGGTAGTAGACGAACACCGCCACGAAGACGAGTGCGGGTGCCATGAACCCGAGGAGACTGAGTCCCTTCCGCTTCGTGAAGGTGCGGCGACCCGTGGGTGAGGAGCCGCGCCTCCTCGGGTCGTTGCCGCCGCTTCGACCGCCCGGGGCCGGAGGAGCGACACCGGCGCTGGCCCGCGACACGGCGGACGGCGCGGTGGACGCGTCCTGGACCGTCACTTCGCGTCCTTCTCGGTCCAGTACTCGTCCCAGCTGGCGAGCAGTTGCTTGCTCGTCATGTCGCCGACGAGGACCCGCTGCAGCTCAGAGTCGGCCTTCTGGGTCCACTCGGTCCACCAGGCGACGGTGCGCGGCTGCACGACGGGGATGTAGGTCTCCGGTGCGTCGGTCATCGTGACGTAGCTCGCCCAGGCGCCCTCGCTGTAGAACGGGTCCTCGGTGGCGCTGGTGAGGATCGGGACGAGGCTGTTCTCCTTGGTGAAGCGCGTGGAGGCGTCGCCCGACGACAGGAACTCGATCAGCTTCGCCGCCTCGGCCTTGTGCTCACTCGACTCAGCGGTGCCCCAGCCCGACGTGGCGACGGTCTGGGCGGCTTTCCCGGTCGGCCCGGTCAGCAGGGGTGCCGTGGTCCACTGGTCGGCCTCGATGGCCGTCGAGGTCCCGATCGCGCTGATGACCTCGGGGTCCTGCAGGAGGAACGCGGTCGAGCCGTTCGAGAACCCCTCGACCATCTCCGGGTAGCCCCATGCGACGCTCGACGGCGGCGAGGCCTTCTCGAAGAGGTCGAAGTACATGTCGGCGGCGTCCTGGGCTTCCGGCGCCGAGAAGATCGTGTCGCCGTTCTCCAGTCGGAACGCGTTCTCGGTGTCGAGGTCGTCGGCCACGTAGGCCTCGATGGCGGTGACGAGGTTGGAGTTGCCGTTCATGCCACCGCGGAAGGCGTAGCCGTAGTCGCCGTCGCCCGACTCCTGCACCGCCGTGGCCTGCTCGAGCAGGTCGTCCCACGAGGCGGGCGGGGCGTCGAACCCGGCGTCCTTCGTGAGGTCCGTGCGGTAGAAGAGGCTCAATCCGTAGAAGCCGTAGGGGATGTAGTAGACGGTGCCGTCGTCGTTCTTGGCGTAGTCGACGGCGTTCTCGGTCAGGTCGTCCCAGCCGGACCAGTCGTCGAGTTCGGTCGACATGTCGCTGATCCAGCCGTTCGCGCTGAAGGGTCCGACCGTCGTGTCGCGGACCTCGAGCACGTCGACACCGTTGCCGGACTGCAGCATCTGCTGGATCTTCTGGTCGGCCTGGTCGGTCGGCGGCGAGATGAGCTCGACCCGGATGTCGGGGTTCTCGTCCTCGAAGTCGGCGAGGAGCTCCTTGAGGAGCGTCGTGCGCGTCGGGTTCGTCAGGCTCTCGACCATCTGCAGGGTGACGGTGCCGTCGCTGCTGCTTGGGGCGGAGCAGCCTCCTGCCAGCAGCGCGGTGGCGAGGCCCAGGCTGAGCGCCGCGATCATCTTGGTGCTTTTCACGGTTGTCCTTCGTGTCAGGTGGAGCACGTGTCGTCAGGGTCGGACGGGTGGTGCGGTCGGAGGTCCTCAGGCGGTGCGGGCCCAGTCCGCGAGGACGGGCACGCAGCGTTCGGCGAACGACTCGTAGTCGGCAGCGGTGTTGTAGACGTGGGTCGACAGCCGCAGGTAGCCCACGCCCGCGAAGGCCGTGAACGCGCACTCGACGCCGAGCTCGTCCAGGACGCGGTCGCGGAGCGCGTTGCCCTCGCCGTGTCCGGCGGCGAGCGCCCCGGGCAGTCGCACGAGGCGGAGCGCACCGACGGGCATGCCGACGTCGACGCGGTGGTCCTCGCCGGTGATCGCCGAGAAGGCTCCCGCCACGACGTCGACGGCGTGGTCGGCCAGGTCGGACATGTACCGGCGAGCCGTGTCCCATCCCCACGTGTCGCCGATCAGGTCGAGCGACGTCGATGCCGCGAGCCAACCGGTGAGGTCGAGGGTGCCCTGGGTGTCGAAGCGCTCCGGGAAGGGGTCGGTCGCACCCCAGGAGTCGATCGACGGGTTGAGCTCCTGGACGAGCGGGCCGCGGGCGACCAGGACGCCGGTCCCGCGGGGTGCACAGGTGAACTTGTGCAGGTTGCCGACCCAGAAGTCGCACTCGAGGTCGGCGAGCGGATCAGCGAGCAGTCCGGGCGCGTGCGCACCGTCGACGAGGACGGGCACTCCGAGCTGCGCGGCGTGCCGTGCCACCGCTCCGACCGGCAGGCGCCGCGCCGTGGGGGACGTCACCTGGTCCATGACGACGAGGGACGTCGCGTCGGTGATGCTGTCCGAGATGATCCCGGCTGCCGTGTCGTGGTCGGCGTCGAGCGGGACCGAGACGGTGCGGACGCGGCCGTTCCAGCGCCGGGCGAGTCGCTCGGCACCCATCGTGACCGCTCCGTAGCCGTGGTCGGTGACGAGGATCTCGACCCGGCGGCCCACCGGCAGGCTCGAGTAGACGACGCTCGCGCCGGCACTCGCGTTCGCGACGAACGCCGTGTCACGGACGTCGGTGCCGAGGAACTCGGCGACGCGGCCGCGCGCCTGCGCGACGAGCCCGGGCAACGGCGGGAACCACGCGACCGGGGCTGCTTCCATCACGTCACGGAGGCGCTGCTGCTCGGCCTGCGTGGCGCGGGGCACAGCGCCGAACGAGCCGTGGTTGAGGTGGCCGAGGTACGGGTCGAGCGTGAACGCAGCAGCCGCCGGCCGCCCGTCCTTGAGCGTCAGCGGCTCGGGACCGACCGCGGGATCGGTTCGGGCGGCGTCGGTGGTCGTCGCGAATGCCATGCCGGCAACACTAGGAAGTCATCAGATGACTCGGGTTTCGATCCCGTTACGAACGTGTCAACAGCCCGATCACCTGCAAGGACATCAGATGAGTCGTCCGCGCGGGCGCGTTGATGGCCTGTCTTCGTGCCGGTAGGCTCGCCCCGACGAGAGGGGCACGATGTCCGCGGTCGACGATGCCTTCCACGGCCTGCGTCACATGATCAGCTCGGGGCGCCTCGGCGCTGGGCAGCGGTTCCCGCCCGAGGCGGACCTCTGTCAGGAGCTCGGGGTCTCGCGTGGGTCGTTGCGCGAGGCTGTCCGCATGCTCTCCGCCCTCGGAGCCGTCGAGTCGCGCCACGGATCCGGCGTCTACGTGTCGGCGCTCCGCCCCGAGGACATCATCGGCAGCCTCGCCCTCACCGTCGGCCTGCTGCCACTGTCCGGACTCCTCGACGTGTACGAGTTGCGCCGGGTGCTCGAGAGCCACGCCGCGGCACAGGCCGCCGCACGCGCCAGCACCGACCTGCTCAACGAGCTCGACGGCGTGCTCGACGCGCTCGAGGCCACCACGGACGTCGAGGAGTCCGCGCAGCTCGACTCCGACTTCCACGAGGCGATCGCCCGGGCCGGAGGCAACCCGACCATGGTCGCGCTGCTCGGTGTCTTCCGGAGCCGCAGTCGCGCGTACCAGATGTTCGACATGCCGGACGGACGGACCATCAAGCACACCAGCGACCAGGCGCACCGGGCCATCGCACGGGCCATCCGGCAGCGCGATCCGGTCGCGGCAGCCACGGCGGCGGCGAGCCACGTCGCACAGACGGAGCAGTGGCTGCGGCACTACCGACCCGACCCGACGCGCTGACACGCACGATGGACCGGCTTGTCTGCGACCAGCGGAGCGGCCGGGAGGTGGGCGACACGAACGAGGACCTCGACCAGGCCGGCACCGGCCCGGCGGGCGCAGACGACACCGAGGATGCGCGGACGACGCCACCTGGGTGAGCGCTTCTGGAACCCGCGCCGTCGCGCCCGCTGGATGCGCGCCTCCAGACCCGGACAGGAGGCGCGGCGGCACCCCGCCCCGCCGGTCACGTCGCCGCGGCGTCACCCTGACACGCGCCGACGTTCAGTCCCAGGGACCGTCCGCGGTCCCGAGCTGCTCCCTGCCGAGTGGCGTGATCGGCAGGGCCGCGAGGCTCGCGATCCCCACTTGCAGGAGCGCCGCTCGCGAGGTCCCGACGCGCCCGATCGCCCCCATCCCCTCGATCACCGCGCAGAAGTAGGTGCCGAGCGCCTCCGCGTCGGCATCTGCCTCGACCTCGCCGGCCGCCTGCGCGTCGACGATGCAGGCCGTGTAGCCGGCGCGGATGGTGTCGAAGGTCTCCGTGACGGTCGCGGCGACCTCCGGGTCACGGGCCGACAGCTCCACCGCCGCGCGGAGCAGCAACGAGGGTGCCCCCTGCGCTGCACCGTGCTCCACGGCCACGGACACCAACTGCGTCCGGATCCGTGCGATCGGGGACTCCGCACTCCGCAGGACCGCCTGCACGACCTCGACAGCCTCGGCGGTGTCGCTGAGGAAGGCGCGCATGAAGAGCTCCTTCTTGCCGCCGAACGTGTTGTAGAGGCTCTGCCGACCGAGGCCGGTCGCCGCGAGCAGGTCGTCGAGGGACGTGCCGTCGAACCCGGACTCCGCGAACGTGCGCCGGGCGCGCTCGACGACGTCGGCCTCGTCGAACTTGCGCGGTCGGGGCATGTGGACTCCTCGGAAGTCGTTGTTGACTGATCAGTCAAGCACGACGTACTGTTCTGGACCAAGCAGTCCATAACAACTCCAGGAGGACATCATGGTCGGAGCACTGCAGGACAAGACCGCACTCGTCACGGGCGGAACCTCGGGCATCGGACTCGCAGTCGTGCGCCGCTTCGTCGCCGAGGGGGCACACGTCTTCGTCACCGGGCGGCGGCAGGACGCGCTCGACGCCGTGCGCGACGAGCTCGGCGACGCGGTCACGACGATCCGCGCCGATGCCGCACGGGCGGAGGACATCGCCACCGTCTTCGCTGCGGTCGCCGAACGCGGTCACGGCCTGGATGCCGTGCACGCCAACGCCGGTGGGGGCGAGTTCAAGCCCCTCGATGCCGTCACCCCCGAGGACTTCGAGGCGACGTTCGGCACCAACGTCCGCGGGACCACCCTGACCGTCCAGGGCGCCGTGCCGTTCCTGCGCGAGGGGTCCGCCGTCGTCGTCACCGGATCGACGGCAGCATCCGGCACCGAGCCGTCATTCGGCCTGTACGGGGCGTCGAAGGCCGCGATCGCCGCCCTCACCCACACGTGGGCGGCGGAGCTCGCGCCGCGCGGTGTCCGGATCAACACGGTCGTCCCCGGGCCCACGGAGACCCCGGGTCTCGCGGGCCTCGCTCCGGGCAACCCGGACGCGATGCTCGAGCAGATGGCGAGCGGGCTGCCGTTCGGCCGGCTCCTGCGTCCGGAGGAGGTCGCCGCCACGGTGCTGTTCCTCGTGTCCGACCAGAGCTCGGGGATGACCGGGAGCGAGCTCCTCGTCGACGGGGGCAGCAGCATCAGCTGACCCTGTCAGCCTCCTGTCGGGTCTGCATGAAGCTGCGCACGCCGCCGGAACCTGGTGGGTTCTGGGGCTCCTCGCCCTCCCCCTCGTCGCAGCGCAACCGCTCCTCGTGTCCGCCGCCCGTCGCGCCGGTCGGCTGCTGGCGCTGTCTCGTTGGTCGAGCGCTCTATGGTCACGGACGGAGCCGCGAGCGTCGATATCCGACCGCGGCACTCCCAAGGATGACGACGGTGCAGATGAGCGTTACCCATGCGAACGCGCTGGACGAGCTGATCGTGAAAAGAACGACTGAGACCGCGGCGAACACGAGTCCAAGCAGCAGGAGCACGAGCCACACTGTGATTGATCGAGTCACGAGATGAAGCTACCCGTTGCCGGACGGCAAAGTTCGAGTTGCAGCGTGTGCCCGATAGACAATCCCTCATTGGACGCGGCGGCCCGCCCGTCCGCAGGTCAGGCTTCGAACGGGCGAGCGCACGCGTCAACCGTCATAGGCCACGTAATGCAGCTCCGCGTCCTTCCGCTCGTCATAGAGCTTCACGTAGGCCTGGGCGATGACGTCGGGCTTGGCGTCGGGGTGGCCTCCTCCGATGAGGGCGGTGATGCCGATGTGGGCGACGTAGACACCCTTATCGGCGAGGGCGTTGTGGAGATTGAGAGTCCAGTTCCGGAGGCCTGCGGCGGCGATGTTCACGTTGCCGAGGAAGGGCATCGGGCTGATAGACCCGCCACCGGTGGTGACGAGGACCGTCCCTGCACCCCTGGCCACCATGTGTGGCAGGACGGCGCCGACAGCAGTGAGGGCTCCGCCGAGGTAGAAGTCGATCTGCGGCTGCAGGTTCTCCATCGTCACGTCGAGGACGTCGACGGGTGCCAGGCTCGGGTCCGAGGGCGAGAACTCGAGGACGTCGATCGGGCCGAGTGCGTCCTTGATCGTGCCGAGTGCATGCGTGATCGTCTCGGGGCGGCTGACGTCGGCGGTGAACCCGCGGGCACGGATGCCCTCACCCTCGAGGGTCGTTGCGAGGGTGTCGAGCTTTGTCTGGTCACGGGCGACAAGGGCGACATCGAAGCCCTTTCGCCCGAAGGCGCGGGCGATCTCGAGGCCCAGGGCCGGGCCGGCTCCGATGATACAGATGAGAGGCATGGTGCATCCTTCCGCGGCCCGTCGTTTCCCGGGGCGTCGTACTGTTGGGATAAGTTGAGGTTGTCCTCAATCAAGGACGATCCTATGTTGAGACTGCCCTCAAGATCCAGTGGAGACGTCGTGACCAAGACCCCCGGCCTTCGCCGTGACGCGCAGGCGAACCTCGAGAAGCTGCATGCGGCTGCGCTCGAGGTGTTCTCGCGCCGAGGACTGTCCGCGCCGCTGGAGGACATCGCTCGCGAAGCCGGCGTGAGTATCGGCACGCTCTACAACCGGGTGGGCTCTCGGGAAGCACTGATCGACGCTGTGGTGCCTGCTGTCGCGGGCGAGAAGCTGAAGGCGCTTACGGAGACGACGCTGAGCCAGGAGTCTCCGCGAGGCCGGTTGGAGACATTCATCTCCGCGATGATCGACCTGCAGCTCAGTGACCCTGTCATGAACGACGCCATGCTGCGGCGGTATCCGCACGCGACCGCGCTCATCACCGCCTGCGAACGGTCGACGGCACTCGGCGAGCAGCTCGTTGAGGACGCGCACACCGCCGGGGCACTGTCGGAGGACTTCACTCCGGATGACCTAATGGCCGTGCTGTGGATGGCAGGGACAGTGAGCCGGGACCCTGCCGCCCCCGACGGCTGGCGCCGCGTCGTCGATCGCGGCATCTCTGCAGCCTGGACCGCGTAACTCGCGCGAAAAGGACCGGCGTCGCACTGACCGATCGGCTAACGGACAGCGCCCTCCTACACTCTCCATCGTGAGTAGACGAATCCCGGGACCACCCTTCTTCCGACGCCCGAAGCCCTTCACGGGCGGGGAGGTCTGGATCGTCCAGCACGACGAGTCACCGGACAACACGGTCCTCGGCGTTTTCGCTACAGACGACGAGGCGTACGCCTTCATGGACACGGTCAAGGACGACTACGAGAACGGCGTGCTCTGCTCGAGCTTCGCGATCCCGTACCGGTCCACCGATGGCGCCGTTCGGTACCAGGCTAAGGACTGACGTCACGTCCGGTAGCCGATCGGTGACCGGCCGCCTCGAGCAGCGCGAGCAATCGCGCCCCGGTCCGAGCGCTAGGGCAACGCTCCAGGACCGGAGCGTCGATGCTCACCAGCGAGCCCTGGTCAGAAACCAATCGGGTGTGGCTCGCAGAACGAACCTACGCGTCCGCGTTTCGGAGGACAGCCAGGTCCAGCACCTCACGCAGCACGACAGCACCTCGGCTCGGTGCCCATACACCTCCCGAGAGAGCCCTGACGACAGGTGCCAGACCGATCGGGCGGAACGGCACCCGGATGGGGACAGCGTTCTTCTGGCCCTGGCGGATCGAGCCGGGACTAGGGAGAAAGCCTCCCGGCTCGACCCGTATCCGCCGGCGCTGCCCGTCTCGATAGCCGATCGGCCATCGAGACAGCAGAACCTGGCCGATGCCGCGGATGTGGGCAGCTTCGCTCCGTGTCGTCGGAATCGCTTCCTTCGGTGTCGGGACGTCGCGGGTGCGCGAGACGGCCCGCGTGACTTGGGGTTCGGGTGCATAATGGTGGTGTCTTCGGACCCGGTAGTGGGGCTTGCCGGACCCAACCTCGACAGTTGTCGACAACAGTCCCTATCTCAGCTGGTCGCGCTTCTGCGCGCCTGAGGTAGGGAGTGTCATGACAGCACCAATCGGTTCCGGACCGGTCGTCGTCGGCGTCCTGCCCGGCCTCGCTCCGGGGGTCATCGAGGTTGCGTCGTCTATCGCGCGGCGCTTCGGTACGACGCTGGTGTGCGTCAGCGTGGATGCATCGCTCTTCGATGCCGGTACGCGCTCGGACGGGTCGGTGATGGTGGAACCGATCGACCCTGACACCGCTGACACGACACCGCAGGGCTTGTCGGACAGTGACAAGGCGGCAGTACGTGCTGCCGCAACGACCTACGGCGTCGACGTCACGTTCGTCCCGGGTGTCGGGGATCCGAGCCGGGCACTGTCGCAGGTGGCCGAAGACCGCGACGCGGCGATGCTGGTCGTCGGGGCCAGGACGGGAGCGGGTCGAATCGCGGAGTTCTTCACGGGGTCGGTCGCGGTACGGCTGACCCATCAGCAGCACCGTTCAGTGCTCGTAGTGCCCGTTGATCCGGTCGGGTTCGATGCCCCACTGCCGTGGGACACCCCGTGACCGGCCAGCTTGTTCTGCTCCGCCACGGACAGAGCACTGCGAACGCTGCCGGTACCTTCACCGGCTTGCGAGACGTCGCGCTGACCGAACAGGGCAGCGCCGAAGCGAATCGGGCTGGGTTGCTACTTCTGCATGCCGGCATCCGACCGGACCTCGTGCTCACGTCGACGCTCGAGCGGGCGCTCCACACGGCGGAGCTCGTCACCGACGTCCTCGGACGTGATGCGCCGATCGAGTCGACGTGGCGGTTGAACGAGCGGAACTACGGCGCCCTCACCGGCATGTCCAAGCAGAATGCGCAAGCGGCGTTGGGGGCGGAGCAGTTCTTCGCTGTTCGTCGGACCCGCACGGGACGGCCACCACGCATGTCGATCCGCGCGTGGCTGGCGCTCCGGCGGACGCCGGCGCTTCGTGGACTGCCGTGGGCGGCACTTCGTCGAACCGAAACACTCTCCGACGTCATCCGCCGGGTCCAACCCGTCCTGTCGCACAGCATCACCCCGGCACTCCGCGACGGGCAGACAGTGCTCGTCGTCGCGCACGGCAACTCACTGCGGGCACTGTGTGCCTGCATGGACGGCCTAACTGACGGTGAGCTCGCGGACCTGAACCTCCCCACGGGCGAACCCCTGATCTACCGGTTCGACGGCGACGGTGGGTTCTGTCCGCGGGGTGGGGAGTACCTGCATCCGGCAGCACGAGCAGCAGCGGCAGCGGTCGCTGCGGAAGGTGGAACATGACCTCCCGAACGGACACGCACCTGCCCGATGGGCAGCTCCCGCCCGACCCAGACATCGACGCCAACGACCCGGAACGTATCGACCGGCCAGTGCATCTGCGGTGGCGGTACCTCGGTGTCGTCGCACTCGGCGGCGCCATCGGTACCGCCGCACGCGACGGACTCAGCACCGCGTTCCCCGCTCAGCAGGAGGTGTCCTGGGCGATCTTCTGGATCAACATCGCCGGCGCGCTCCTACTGGGTGTGCTGCTGGAACACCTCGCGCATCGCGGACCTGACGAGGGTCGCCGCCGGACACTGCGCCTGCTTCTGGGAACCGGTGTCCTCGGCGGGTTCACCACCTACAGCACCCTCGCGACCAGCACCGCGGTGTTGTTCCTCGCTGGCCGCGGGTTGGCCGGCACCGGGTACGCGCTCCTGACGGTCCTCGCCGGCGCGATCGCCACCGGTAGCGGCCTCGCGATCGCGGGTTTGGTCCGACCGAACGGGGCCACATCATGAGCGCCCTGGCCTTCCTCAGCGTCGCGGTCGCTGGCGGTGTCGGCGCGGCCGCACGGTTCTTCGTGGATGGTGCGATCAACCGGGGTCGGCAGTTCCGGCTCCCGGTCGGGACGCTGACGATCAACATCACCGGCTCGTTCCTGCTGGGCTTGATCACCGGCGCCGCCGGTCACCTCGGCGCCACCCCCGTCGCGGTGCTCGGAACAGGGCTCATGGGTGGCTACACCACGTTCAGCACCGCCAGCTTCGAGACCGTCCGCCTCGCACGCACTGGCCGCACCACCGCGGCTGCCGTGAACGGGCTCGGGATGCTCGTCGTCTCCGTCGCCGCAGCCGCCGGGGGCGTCACCCTCGGCACCCTCACTTGACCATCCGACTGGGAGACGAACAGCTCATGCACCTCGACATCACGATCGAGATCCCCCGCGGCAGCGGCAACAAGTACGAGGTCGACCACGCCACCGGACGGATCCGCCTGGACCGGGTGGTGTTCACCAGCATGGTGTTCCCGCAGGACTACGGCTCGATCGACGACACTCTCGGCGATGACGGCGACCCCCTCGACGCGCTCGTGCTGCTGCCCCGGCCCACGTTCCCCGGCGTCGTCATCGACGTCCGCCCGGTCGGGATGCTCCGCATGGTCGACGAGAACGGCGGCGATGACAAGATCCTCACCGTCCCCGCCGGAGACGTCCGCTTCGACCACGTCCAGGACATCTCCGACGTCGCCGAGCCGGTCCTGGCGGAGATCGAGCACTTCTTCGCCCACTACAAGGAGATCGAGCACGGCAAGCACGTCACCACCAACGGGTGGGCGAACCGTGTCGACGCCGAAGCCATCATCCGCGCCGCACAGGAACGGTTCACCCCGCACCCCTGACCGGCACCCGCGCACCCGACACCATCCAGTGCGCGCCCTGAACCGCCGTGGGGAGGCAACTGGCGCCCAGTGATCGCCAGGAGGTCGTCCCTCCGCCTCCCCGCGGCCCACACCCGCACGACCAACCCGAAAGGCGACAACCGCCGTGAACGACTACATCAGCAACGTCCACCACACCACCCACCATCAGGGCGAGTACGTGACCCACACCAGCCGCCCCGTCACCATCAGCAGCCTGCACGGCTCCCGGATCCTCGACTCCCGCGGCTACCCGACGATCCAGGTGCGTCTCGAGCTCGAGGACGGCACCGTCGTCACCGGTGACGCCCCCGCAGGCGCATCCACTGGCGCGCATGAGGCTGTCGAGCTTCGCGACGGCGGCAGCAGCTACGGCGGCCGCGACGTGAGCCAGGCACTGCACCTCATCACGACGGACGTCGCACCGATGATCACCGGCCAGTCGTGGACCTCGATCGGGCAGGCCGACGCCGCCCTCGCTGCCCTCGACGGCACCCCGAACCACCGCCGGCTCGGCGCGAACAGTGTCGTCGCGACCTCGATCGCGATGGCACGCGCTCTCGCCGCCGCAGCGGAGCTGCCGCTCTGGCGTTGGATCGCAGACGTCACCGGCAGCACGCCCCGCCTGCCCGTCCCGCACTTCAACGTGCTCAACGGCGGAGCGCACGCAGCGAACGCGCTCGACTTCCAGGAGTTCATGATCGCCCCGGTGAACGCCGAGACCATGACCGACGCGGTTCGGATCGGATCGGACGTCTACCACGCGCTGGCGGCACTGGTCCGGGAACGGTTCGGCAGTCTCGGTCTCGGGGACGAAGGCGGCTTCGCCCCGTCGATCGCCGCGCCCGAGGAGGCCCTCGACCTCCTCGTCGCCGCGATCAGTGCCGCCGGTTACGAGCCCGGCGTGGACACCGTCGCGATCGCACTCGACCCGGCGGCGAACGAGTTCGCGCTCGGTGACGGTAGCTACCGGGTCGTGGACCGCCGGCTCGACCGCGCAGGCATGGTCGACTACTACCGCGACCTCATCAGCCGGTATCCGATCCGGAGCATCGAAGACGGCTTCTCCGAAGATGACCACGGCGGCTGGAAGGCGATGTCGTTCGCGCTCGGCGACATGCTCCAGATCGTCGGCGATGATCTCTACGTCACCGATCCGCAGCGCATCCGCGACGGTGGGAAGGACGGGCTCTCGAACGCGGCGCTCATCAAGCCGAACCAGATCGGCACCGTCTCCCAGACCCTCGACGCGATCGGCGTCGCACGCTCGCTCGGGATGCGGAGCATGGTGTCGCACCGGTCCGGCGAGACCACCGACACGTTCATCGCGGACCTCGTCGTCGGCACCGGAACCGGACAGATCAAGTCCGGCGCACCCGCCCGCGGAGAACGCGTCGCCAAGTACAACCGGCTCACCGAGATCGCGGAGAACAATCCGGAGCTGCCCTACGGGCTGCGCTGACCCCGACCGGTCACCTCGTGGGCGACGCGCAGGAAAGCAGAACCAGCTGGCTGAGGCTCTCCCGACCAGATCGCCCGCAACGGCCGGGCAAGTGGCGGCCCAGCGAGCGGGACCCGCACCAGCGACCCGTCGTTGATGTCGGCGGCGACCGTGCGAAGGCTCATCACCGCCGGTGCAATTCCAGCCTGCGCGTTCGCCCGGATGATGCTCGTGGTCTCCAGCACCGCGGCCGGAACCGACATGCTCAAACCGGCCTCCCTGAGCCATGCGGCGAGGGTCGCGCGAGTTCCGGAACCTTCTTCCCGCAGGAGCAGAGCCGTCGCCGCCAGGACCTCCGCAGTGATCCCGGTCGACCGAGCCCAGGGATGTTCCGGCGCAACGACGACCGCGAGCTCATCGTCCGCGATCACCTGCGCGGACACACCTGCCGCCGTCACCGGGGTCTCCGTGAACCCGAGGTTCGCGCCACCCGACTGCACGAGGTCCGTCACCGCGGCGGAGTTGCCCGCGATCAGGCGCACCCGCACGTCGGGTTCGCGGCGGCGGAATTCGAGCAGCCAGCCCGGCAGCAGCAGCTCCGCGATCGTCTGTGACGCTGCGACGACGAGCGAACCCGTGGGAGTCCGCAGCGCAGCCACTCCTGCTTCGAGGTGGCGAGACGCGTCGAGGACCGGTCCGGCCAGCCCGACGACGAGCCTGCCGGTCTCGGTCAGCACCGACCCCGTGGTCGAGCGGTGCACCAACAAGTGACCGACCATGCGCTCGGCGACCCGGATCCGAGCAGACACTGCCTGTTGCGTGACGCCGAGCGCTCCAGCGGCAGCGGAGAGGGAGCCGGTCTCGGCGACGCGTGCGAGCACGTCGAGTGTGTCGAGGTCGAGGGTTCGGTCCGTGAGTCGCCGTAGTGCCACAATCATTGATTGTGCCCTGCCAAGAGGTTCCGGGTACCGCCAGAGGCAGGATTCGCGCAGGCTTGGCCCATGACAACGCTCCGCACGGACCCTGCACCCGCGAACGGTAGCCAGCTGCCCCAACGGCCGCAGACGGCGTTGTTCCGTGACCTGGAGCGGCCAGGCCTGATCGTGTCGAATCTCACACCGAACTGGTTCGCGTCGATCATGGGCACGGGGATCGTCGCTGTCGCAGCTGCGTCACTGCCGCTGCAGTTCCCCGGGCTGCGCCTCGCGGCGACGGTCGTGTGGGCGATCGCCGCGGTGCTCCTCGTCGCCCTCACGACCGCGACGGTGCTGCACTGGATCCGCTACCGGAGCACTGCAGCCGGGCACCAGCTCAACCCGGTGATCTCGCACTTCTACGGCGCACCACCGATGGCGTTCCTCACCGTCGGCGCCGGGACACTCCTGCTCGGCAAGGACTGGGTCGGCCTGCCCGCCGCCGTCACCATCGACTGGGTCCTGTGGACCATCGGCACCATCGGAGGACTGCTCACGGCAGTGCTCGTGCCGTACCTGGCGTTCACCCGCCACGAGAACAAGCCCGACTCCGCGTTCGGCGGCTGGCTGATGCCGATCGTCCCGCCGATGGTGTCCGCCTCCACCGGTGCGCTCCTGCTACCGTACGCCCCCGCCGGGCAGGCGCGGGAGACGCTGCTGTGGTCCTGCTACGGCTTCTTCGGCCTCAGCCTCATCACGTCGCTGGTCGTGATCACGCTGATCTGGAACCGTCTCGCGCAGCACAAGGTCGGGGCCGCCGGCATGGTCCCGACTCTGTGGATCGTCCTCGGGCCGGTCGGACAGTCGATCACCGCGGTGAACCTCCTCGCATCGAACGCCCCCACCGTTGTCGATGCGAGTACCGCGCATGCCCTGCTGGTCGTGGCGCTGGTGTACGGGTTCGCGATGCTCGGCTTCGCGCTGCTGTGGACCGTCATCGCCCTCGCGATCACCATCCGCACTGCCCGCGAACACTTGCCGTTCAGCCTGACTTGGTGGTCCTTCACGTTCCCCGTCGGGACCTGCGTCACCGGCCTGAACGGGCTCGCCCTGCACTCAGGCCTGACCGTCGTTGCCGTCCTCGCCGTCATCTACTACGCCGGCCTCGTCGCCGCATGGATCACCGTTGCCCTTCGCACCTTTCACGGATCCGTCATCCGTGGCACCCTGCTGGCACCGCCACAGCCGGCATGAGTACCCCCGAGGAACTCGCTGACGTTCGATCGCTGAACGGTCTCGCGGAGACGTGGCGGACCGCGCCCGACGGCAGCCGACGGTTCGTCCCGAGCTTCGACCCACGATCCGGCGGCAGATTCAGCCGTGTCCTGGTCCTGATGCAGTCGCCTGGCCCCCAGACCATCGCCGCAGCGCACGCAGCGATCTGCAGCGAGGACAACCCGGGCCCGACCGCGGCCGCGTTCCGAGCAGCCCGTATCGAGTCCGGACTCGCACGCGGCGAGTACGTCCGCTGGAACCTTGTCCCATGGGAACTGCCCGACCGCGTGCGACTCGAGGACATCGACGAGGGGCGGCATGCCCTCGCCACACTGCTCGCGGCCCTCCCCGCTCTCACTGCGATCGTCACGTACGGGGCCGTTGCCCTCGACGGCGTCATGCGACACTTCACCCTGGACGAGCACCCCCGACTCCTTCCGGTCATCGCAGCACCACATCCGTCTCCCGCCAACGGCCGCCACCGATCGGAACAACACCTCCGTTCCGTGCAAGCACTCCGGCTCGCCGCGCGAGCGCGCAGACGTAACAAATACGAACGATTCCGCTACAACTATCCGTACCGGCGCTCAGTCCGGGTGCGAGGCGCCGTGTCTTGTAGCGGAACCCAGTCCCAGAATCTACGTGCCGCCACTACCCCTCCTGGTCGAGTTTCGCTACGTTCTCTTCATGGGTCACCTTCTCGGGTATGCGCGCGTGTCCACCACAGACCAGGACGCGTCGCTGCAGATCGACGCGCTCAACGCCGCTGGCTGCTACCGCGTGTTCGTCGACACCATGTCCGGGTCGCTCCAACACCGGCCCGAGCTCGACAAGCTCCTCGACCAGCTCCGCCCCGGCGACACTCTCGTCGTCTGGCGACTCGACCGGCTCGGCCGGTCCATCCGGCACCTCATCGATCAGCTGCACGCTCTCGCCGAGCGCGGCATCGGGTTCCGGTCCCTGCAGGAGACCATCGACACCACCTCGCCCGGCGGCCGGCTCGTGTTCCACGTCTTCGCCGCGTTGGCGGAGTTCGAACGGGACCTCATCAAGGAACGCACCAACGCCGGCCTCGCCGCCGCTCGAGCCCGCGGCCGCACCGGCGGCCGACCATCTCGGCTCTCCGCGGACCAGGTGCGCACCGCACGCCGGCTCTACGAACAGCAGGACATGACCGTCGCGCAGATCGGCGACGTGCTCGGCGTTAGCCGCACCACCATCTACCGTGCACTCGCGAAGCACGCCGAGCCCGTCGCGGCGCGACGAACCAAGCCTTCCCCAACGATGTAGCTGGCTATGGACGCGAGCGAGCGGTGGGGCATCCTTCGACTGCACGTCGAGGACGCCATCCCGCTCGCCACCCTGGCCCGCACCACGGGCGTCGCTGAGCGCACCCTGCAACGCTGGTTGGCCCGCTACCGAACCGGCGGATACCCGGCTCTCGCCGACGGCACCCGCACCGATCACGGCGCCCGACGGACGGCACCGGAACTGGTGCGCCTGATTGAGGGGCTCGCACTCACCAAGCCACGACCTTCGATCGCCACGATTCACCGCCAGGTCGACAATTACTGCACCAAACGAGGTCTCTCAGCGCCGTCGTACTCCGTTGTGCGGTCGATCGTGAACGGGCTTGATCCCGGGATGGTGACGCTCGCGCTTGAGGGGCCCGCGTCATATCGGGACAAGCACGAACTGCTGCTCCGACGTCGTGCGGATCGCCCCAACGCGATCTGGCAGGCGGACCACGCGATGCTCGATCTGCTCATCGTCGGACCCGACGGCAAGCCCGAACGGCCGTGGTTGACGGTGATCCTCGACGACTACTCCCGCGCGGTCTGCGGGTACATGGTGTTCCTCGGCGCCCCATCCGCCGCGAACACCGCGCTCGCGCTCCGGCAAGCGATCTGGCACAAGCCGGAACCGGACTGGCCTGTCTGCGGGATCCCAGACGTGCTCTACACAGACCACGGGTCCGACTTCACCAGCCACCGAATCGGCGACACCGCCGCCGTGCTGCACCTCCGCATCATCCACTCGCAGGTCGCTCGCCCCCAGGGCCGCGGGAAGATCGAGCGGTTCTTCGGCACCATCAACACCGAGCTGCTCCCAACGCTCCCCGGCCACCTCGCACCCGGATCCTCGGCGCCGGCGCCGACGCCGGCGCTGGATCTCGCCGGTGTCGACAGTGCCATCAACACGTTCATCCGCCGCTACAACGCCCGCATCCACCGCGAGCTCCGGAAGAGCCCACTGGAAGCGTGGATCGCAGACGGGTGGCTGCCACGAATGCCGGACTCCCTCGAGCAGCTCGACGGGTTCCTGCTCACCGTCCCGACCACGCGTGTCGTGCAACGAGACGGCATCCACTTCGAAGGGCTCCGCTACACCGCAACCACTCTCGCACCCTTCGTGGGCAGCACCGTCAGCGTCCGGTACGACCCCCGCGACGTCACCGAGATCCGTGTCTTTCACCGCGACGCGTTCCTGTGCACCGCGATCAGTACCGCGCATCAGACCGAGACCATCAGTCTCAAGCAGATCCAGGCCGCCCGGAACGCGCAACGAAGAGCCCTGCGCGGGCAGATCCGCGAACGCATCGCGATCGTCCGCCCCACACCCGATGATCACACCCCACCAGCACCCGCACCGGCACCGGATCAACCGCGACTGATGACCTACGAGGAGGACCGGTCATGACGAGCCAGTTCATCATCACGAAGGAACACCGTCGGTTCGCGGAGTTCGCCGACGCCGTCCGGAAGCAGAACACCATCGGCGTCTGCTTCGGCCCCGCTGGCGTCGGCAAGACCCTCTCCGCACGCCGCTACGCCCACTGGGACAGCATCGGCCCGTTCATCGCCAGATGGGCCGCACGCAGCGAAGACGACACGAAGATCTACGCCGCCGCCCACCGAGCCCGCACCGTCTTCTACACGCCCGAGGTCTCCGCCACGATGCGCGCCCTGCAGGACGACCTCCGGCACGACATGCTCCGCACCGAACGCTGCATCGAGGAACACCTCCTGCTCCAGGGTCGCCACTTCGACCACGCACACGGCCCCAACCCGTCCCTGCTCGAGCTGATCATCATCGACGAGTCCGAACGCCTCACCGGCAACGCGATCGAGTGGCTCCGCGACCAGTACGACCGCACCGGCATAGCGATGATCCTCATCGGCATGCCCGGCATCGAGAAGCAGTTCAGCCACTACCCGCAGCTCTACAGCCGCCTCGGTTTCGCCCACCAGTACCGTCCGCTCGGCCACGACGAGCTGCTCTTCGTCCTCGAACGTCAATGGCGCAAGCTCGGCAAGACGCTCGACCCCGACGACTTCACCGACGCGCAAGCCATCGCCGCCGTCGAACGCATCACCCGCGGCAACTTCCGGCTCCTTGAGCGCCTCCTCCCTCAGATCCAACGCGTCCTGAAGATCAACGAGCTCGACGTCATCACCAACGACGTCGTCGAGGCCGCCCGCAGCACCCTCGTCATCGGCACCACCTGACCCGACACCGATCGCAGCGAAAACGACGACACAGAGCGAGGCTGCTCACAGCCGCGGACGTCGCATCAGTCATCTTGATCGACCTGGTCGGCTGTATCGGTGACTTCTTTCCTTAACGTCCTCGTGGACGTGGACGTCGACGCCAACGGCATCGTCGCCACGTTCGACCTCGGCGACGCCTTCCCCGCCGAGCCCGTCGCCAATCGGTTCACCTACGGCATCGCGCTCGTGGACGAAAGCGGCGCACTCGTCAAGCACTTCGCCGTCCGGTTCTCGCCCACGCAGACCGCCGCATTCATCTTCGACTTCGCCAGCGCCACGCAGGCCAACTACGACGCAAGCCACGTCGACGACGCCGGCACCTCGGTCGTCGTCCGGTTCCCGGACTCCTCGCTCGGCACCGACGCCGTCAAGAGCGTCACCGGAATCGGGACGGTCAACGGCGAGAACGTCTCGGCCGATATTCCCGTGCAGCTCCTGCAGTAGGAGCCTGCCTGTTGGCGCAGAACGGCCAGCGGAGCGCAGGTCGACCGGGGCGCAGCGGCGCGTGCTCGCCTCCCGTCTAACGGCGTCCGAGGAACGCGTCGAGGAGCACCCAGGTAGCGTCCGGGTTCTCCAGATGCGGCAGATGCCCGGCTTCGGAGACGATGGCGAAATCCGCGGAGGGGATTGCCGCGGCGACAGCGCGCCCATAGGCGGGCGTGACGACCCGGTCGCTGTCTCCGAAGAGGACCAGCGTCGGGACGGCGATCGCGTGGAGCTTGCCGATGAGGTCGGGGTCGCTCATCGAACGGCCCGCGAGTACGGCCATGGTCTGCCCGTTGGATTGCTGCATGGCCCGCTGCTCATCCGTGAATGCAGCCGGGTCCATGTAGCCGCGGTCGGGGTCGTGCCAGGCGGCCTCGGCGAGCTGGCGAGGGCTGAGGGAGAAGAAGTCGGCGATCGGCTCACCGTCGACGACGGCGCCGACTCCGTCGACGTTCACGATGGCGCCGATGACGCCTGAGTAGCGCTCGTCGGCTGCGGCCTGCACGGCCATCTCGAGAGCGATCCACCCGCCGAGCGAGGAGCCCACGATGAGGACGTCCTTCCCGCCGTCTGCGTGCAGTCGGTCAAGGTACGCGGCGGCAAGAGCGGGGACAGAGTCGATGTCTTCGGGGCGGCTTGTGCCGTTCCACCCGGGGTGGGTCGGGGCGAGCACGTGGAAGGACGGCGCCAAGTGCGCCACGATCGGCGCGACAGTCTGCGGGCCGCCGCCGCCGTGCAGAACGAGCGCGATGGGTGCATCGAGGTTGCCCGTCTCGGTGACGACGAGGTCGGCGGGAAGCGAGGGGATCAAAAGGACTCCTAAATCAACATGTTTATCTACGTCTGTTGATACCGTAGCACCATGGCTGTCGACTTAGAAGCGCTCGGGCTTGCCGTGAAGCAGGCCCAGTACCGCAACCACCGAGCTGCCGAACAGGCGTTGAAGGATCAGATCGGGGTGACTCTCGTCCAGTGGGACGCGCTGCGTGCAATTGATCGCCTGCCGCACACCTCTGGTCACGACCTCGCCGTCGCCACCTTCCAGAGCGATCAAGCCTTCGGCACCCTCGCCAACCGCCTCGTCAGCCGCGGTCTCATCGCGCGAACCGCCGGGCGGGGCCGTCGCCTCGAACACTCTCTGACCGACACAGGGAGGGCGTCACTCGAGGCAGGCAAGCGCATCACCCGAGACGTACTCGCTGACCAGTTCTCGCGCCTCGACGACACGCAACAGCAGGAGCTCGGCGATCTGCTCGCGACCCTGCTCGCCGGGGAGTGAGACCAGAAGCCCCGAAGGATCGTTTATCGAGATGCAGCCGTACGTTCTGGTGATGACCCTCCGCGGCCTTCTCGACTACACCGGCATCACGCGACTGAAGGGCGAGCGCAACTGGTCACAGCGGCTGCTTGACCGAAGACGTGACCGCTCGAGACGGCAAGCAGGAAGAGTGGCGGGAGGGTTCAACCGCTCCTGCCGTCGTGCAGCAGACCGACGAGCAGCGGTCCCAGCGCACCCAGCGAGTCGGTAACCCCTTGATCGGCGGATGGCGCCTAAATTTTACGAATCTGTAGACGACCGGTCTAATGGCGTGTATGGTGATCTCATGCCCACCACGGAGATCGACACCCGGCAGCACATCCTCGACACCGCCCAGCGACTGATGGCCCGCAAGGGCTACACCGCGGTTGGCCTCACTGAGGTGCTGTCGGAAGCCGGTGTCCCGAAGGGGTCGTTCTACTACTACTTCTCGTCGAAGGAGCACTTCGGCGAGGAGCTGATGAAGCACTACTTCGCCGACTACCTCGCCACGATGGATCACATCGCCGGCGACACCAGCAAGACCGGTGCTGAACAGCTCGAGGAGTACTGGCAGCGGTTCGCTGACCTGCAGTCCTTCGACGACTGCCAGGGCAAATGCCTCGTCGTGAAGTTGGCCACGGAAGTGTCCGACCTCTCCGAGCCGATGCGGCTCCAGCTGGTCGACGGCACCGCCGGGATCATCGAGCACCTCGAGCGGATGATCACGACCGGGCAGAAAGACGGCTCCGTCGCGGCGGATGACCAAGCTCGGACCCTCGCGTACGAGCTGTATGACGCCTGGCTCGGCGCCAGCACCATGGCGAAGATTCAGCGCACCCCCGATTCTCTCAAGCGCGCCCTCGCCCTCACGAAGCTGCGCCTCCACATCTGACCCACGGGGCTCCGGCCCCATTTTCTTTCACCCTTGCTAGACGACCGGTCTACTAACAAAGGAGCACATCATGGCTGACGACATCATTTACCTCGACGCGACCGATCTGGCCGCCCGGATCAAGTCGGGCGAACTGACCTCGGTGCAGGTCGTCCAGGCGTACCTGGATCGCATCAAGGCGGTCGACCCGAAGATCAACGCCATCGTCACCCTCAACGACAACGCCCTCGCCGAGGCGAAGGCCGCCGACGACGCTCTCGCTGCCGGCGAGGAGGTCGGGCCGCTGCACGGTGTGCCGTTCACCGTGAAGGACTCGATCGACACCGACGGCATCCTCACCCAGCGCGGTTCGCCCATCTTCAAGGGCCGCACGCCCGACGCCGACGCCGTGGCTGTCGCCCGTATGAAGGCGGCCGGTGGCATCGTGCTCGCGAAGACCAACCTGCCGGAGTTCTCGTACTCGACCGAGAGCGTCAACCTGCTCTCCGGCCGGACGAACAACCCGTACAACCTCGACCGCACTTCCGGCGGGTCCAGCGGTGGTGAGTCCGCAGCGATCGCGGCCGGCCTCAGCCCGATCGGTCTCGGCACGGACCTTGCGATCTCGGTCCGTGGCCCGGCGTCCCACACCGGGATCTCGTCGATCAAGCCCACCCACGGCCGCATCCCGATGACCGGCGTCTGGCCGCGGGTGCCCCGTCGTGACTGGCACGTCGGCCCGATGGCCCGGACGATCCGCGACCTCGAGCTCGGCTACAGCATCATGCGCGGCCCCGACGGTCACGACGGTTTCGCGATCACGCCGAACACGGTCGACACCGGTAAGGCCGATGCCGCACCTGAGCAGCTCCGCGTGGCATGGTTCACCGACTCCGGTCTTGGCCCGGTCGACCCCGAGGTCGCGAACACCGTCCGCCAGGCCGCGGAAGCGCTCAAGGGTGCCGGTGTGCAGGTCGAGGAGATCGACATCCCGACCCTGCACCACGACAACCCACTGGCACTGTTCAATAAGCAGCACGTCATGGAGCTCAAGCCCGCGATGGCCGAGGCCACGAAGGGTCACGAGGACCTGCGGTTCACGATGTCGAAGACCATGCTCGCCACCCCCGACACCTCCGTCGAAGACTACGTCGCCGCCGAGCAGGGCTTCGAACGCATCCGCGACGCCTACGCCGAGGTCTTCACCAAGTACGACGCCGTCCTGCTCCCGGTCCTGCCGATCCCGGCGCACGAGCACGACAAGACCGAGTTCGTCATCGACGGACAGACCGTCGACGCCACCCACATCCAGACCTTCACCGTGCAGTTCAACATCACCGGGATGCCCGCGCTCTCGATGCGGTTCGGCACCAGCTCCGACGGCCTGCCGATCGGCGTCCAGATCGCTGGCCCCTGGCACGCCGAGACCACCGTGTTCAACGTCGCAAAGGTCCTCGAGTCCGTCAGCCCCGTCCGCGACGCCCACCCCAACATCTGACACCCCTCACCGCCTCACGACCAGCAGAAAGCACGCGAACATCATGACCACCACACAACCCATCCCCACCACCGCCCCGCGCCACATACGCAGCGTCGGAAGCTACGTCGGTGTCACGACCACCGACCGGGTCATCGGCAGCTTCGTCGACGTCGAGCTGCCCACCCGAACCCTGCGCCAGCAAGCCGCCGCTTTCGTCCGCTCGCTCCGTGAACCGACCCCCCACGTCGGGACGCGTCACCGGACACGGCATCGTCCGCTAACACCTCCCGTCCTACGGCGGCGGCGACCAGATGGTCGCCGCCGCCCGGAACGCCATCCGTGACCTCGGCAAACTGCCGCCGGGCCTCCCAGCCCCGCACCCAAAGCGACACCAGCACGACGGGAACACCACCATGCACGTCTTTATCATCGGGATCACCGGCGGCGTCGGCTCGCTGCTCGCGGCCACGCTCACCGACCGAGGCGACACCGTCGCCGGCCTGGTCCGCACACCCGAACAAGCCCAGCAGCTCACAGAGCAGGGCATCACCGCCATTCTCGGTGACCTCACCCAGCTCACCCCCGCAGCCCTGGCCGCACACATCGGCTCCGCGGACGCCCTCGTCTTCACCGCCGGCGCCGGCGGTAGCAAACAAGCCACCACCGCCATCGACGGAAAAGGCGTGAACACCGCCATCGCCGCCGCAGACCTCCTCCCCACCCGCCCCCGGGTTCGGGCTGATATCCGTCTTCCCCGAGGCATGGCGCGAACGGAACCTCGGCGAGGACTTCGACCACTACATCGACGTCAAAAAGCGCGCAGACATCGCCCTGACCCGCAGCGACCTGAACGACGTCATCCTTCGCCCGTCCGCCCTCCAAGACGACCCCGGCAGAGGCACCGTCGCCCTCGGCCCGGCGGAGATCCACGACGTCATCACCCGGCACGACGTCGCAGCGACGCTCGCCGCGCTCCTGCACGAACCCCGCATCACCCGGCAGATCCTTGAAGTCACCGCCGAAGACACACCGATCCCCGACGCCATCCACGCCATCACCACCATCTGAGGCTGCAGCCACGCACACCACGCACCGGCTCCGGCCGCACAAACAGGAGAGTAGAAGCATGACCATGCAGACCGTGTTGATCACCGGAGCCGGAACAGGCTTCGGCCACGAGGCCGCGATGCGGCTCGCCGAGAAGGGCTTCACCGTCATCGCCACCGTCGAGGTCTACGCCCAGGTGCAGACCCTCAAGCGCGAGGCCGCCGACCGCGGAGTGAAACTCCGGGTCGAGAAGCTCGACGTCACCAACGAGGGCGACCGGCGAAAGGCTCTCGACTGGAACGTCGAGATCCTGGTCAACAACGCAGGCATCGGCGAAGGCGGCGCCACCGTCGACGTTCCCGCCGAGAACATCCGGCACCAGTTCGAGGTCAACGTCACCGGACCGCTCCTACTCACCCAGGGCATCGCGAAGCAGATGGTCGCCCGCGGCGAAGGCCGCATCGTGTGGGTGTCCTCTCGGGAGGGCCTGAACGTCAACCCGTTCACCGGCATCTACTCCGCCTCCAAGCACGCCGTCGAAGCGATCGCAGAGACCATGGCCGACGAGCTGCAGGAGTTCGGCGTCGAGGTCGCGACCGTGAACCCCGGCCCGTTCCTCACCGGCTTCAACGACCGGATGTTCCAGACCTGGGAAAGCTGGCAGGACGACCCGGCCACGCGACTGTACGACTACTCGAAGCTCGCGTTCCCGCGCGCACAGTTCGACCCCGAGCCCGTCTACGCCACCCTCACCGCGGTCGCCGCGGGCGAGGTGACCACGTTCCGGAACCTCGAGCCGAAGTCGATGACCGAGGAGACGAAGAAGCTCCAGCTCGCGCCCTGGGAGCGCACGACCAAGGACGGGGCGGGGAAGCGGCACCAGGCAGTGCAGAACTCCTACGACATGGACCCTGAAACGCCCGTCGACGAGAACTGACACCGCAACCCGTCGATTCCACCGAATTGCAGAGGAAGGGCCCGCCGCATCGCGGCGGGCCCTTCTTCCCGGTGCGGCACCCATTGGTGGTGCACCTGCCGCCGCGCGAGTGACGGGTCAGGCAGACGCGTCGGATGCGGCCTGCAGCGACACCACGAGCGTGTGGGCGTCATCCGACGAACCGATCTCGTGGATGCTGCTCGGCACCGTCGACGTCGACAGCAGGACGGCGACGTCGCCGACTTCCCCGCTGGTCACCCACGCGGGGTCCCCCTCGACGAAACGAGTGCTGACGGGCCCGAGGACCAAAGCGTGGATGCGCGCGGCGGGGTTCTCGGCGGCGAGGACTCGCTGCATCATCAAGATCGCGGCCTGCTCCATGCTCACCAGGCCGCTCCCTGGAACGGGGAACCCGGCCGACTGGCCGACCACGACCGAGTACGAACCAGCGCCGCTCATCCTCGGGACAAGACCTCGAACCAACGCCATGTGCGTCGTCGCGAGCTCCACGAAGGCCGACTGCCAGTCGGCCTCGCCGATCTCCGTGAGTGTCCGGCCCTGCCACCATCCGCCGACCGGTGCAACGACGTCGTCGATTCCTCCCAGGCGGCGGGTCATCTCTGCCCCGAGTTCATCGGCTCCGGTGAACGTCGTGTAGTCGTGCGTCGGCAGGTGCAAGAGTGGCGACTGGCCGAATTCCCCGAGCTCGTCGCGGAGCTGTGACCCGCGCGCATCCGACCGGGTGGGCACCACGACATCAGCACCTGCTTCCAGGAACTTCCGGACCACGCCGGCGCCGACGCCGCCCGTCCCGCCCGGTACGAGGACACGTCGACCCGTGAGGCGCCGCGCTGAGGTGTTGCTGGTGATTGTCATGAGGACTCCAATTCGTTGGTCGTACCAACGGTAGCGCTTAATCGTTGGTCGGACCAACTGTTAGGCTCAGGGGATGACCCACGCAGCGCCTCAGGCCCTTCGCTCCCTGGTCAGTTGGCAGGCGGGGCGGGTTGCCGTCCTCGGTACCCGGCTGACTGGGCAGCGCATGCCGCTGGAGGCCCGATCGGACTTCGCCGTGCTCGCGAGCCTGTCCGAGTACGGCCCGCTCAGTCAGGCAGAGGTCGGCCGACTGCTCGGGCTCGACCGCAACAATGTCAACGGGATCGTTGCACGGCTTGCGGAGAGCGGCTTCCTGCACCGGTCGACGGACCCGTCCGACCGGCGACGCAACATCCTCGTCATCAGCAGCTCCGGCTCCTCCTACCTGGCCGACCTCGAACGACGGGCCGACGCAGTGCAACAGGATCTGCTCATCGGGCTGAGTGCCGACGAGCAGTCGTCGCTGGTGTCGCTTCTCGGGAAGGTCCTGGACGGTCACGCCCCGCAACCTGCGTAGGGCAGCGCGATCATCGGCCTCAGCCAGCCAGGTACTGCAGGACAGCGAGGACACGGCGGTGGCTGGATGGCGAGGTCACGAGGTTCAGCTTCATGAAAATCGCCGTGACGTGCTTCTCCACCGTCCCGACCGACAGGAACAGCGCACTGGCGATCGAGGCGTTCGACTGTCCCTCCGCCATCAGACGGAGGACATCTGTTTCTCGCACGGACAATTCAGCAAGCTCCGGGCGTGACCGCTCAGGGGAGCGAACGAGAGCACCAGCCACTTCGGGGTCGAGGACCACATTCCCGGCGGCGACCTGCTGCAGCGAGTCGATGAACGATCGGATCTCGGCGACCCGGTCCTTGAGGAGGTAACCGACTCCGCTCGTGGCGACGTCGAGAAGTACTCGCGCCCACTGCACCTCGGCGTACTGGGAGAACAGCAGCACGCCCACGTGTGGATGGAGCGTTTTGATCTGGACTGCGGTGCGGACAGCCATGCAAAAGGCGCGTGGCGATCGGGAGCCCGACGACGGTTGCCGCGGCAATGAGCCCTCCGATCGACACGGTCAGGAACCACGCCAATCCGGCGGCGGCGACCGGGACGAGAGCCACGTGAAACGCGAACTCTCGCCACGTCGCCGCCCGGAACAGGGCACGTCCGACCTTGGGCCGGGCGTGGTCCGTCTGCTGCGTCGCTGTGGGGTTCATAGGGGAAGGTGAGTGAGCCTTATTGCGAGGGCGTTCAGTGCCCATCCTTCACCATGCGGGTGATCTCGTCGGCGATGAGACCCGGCCGGTCGTGGGGGATGTCGTGGCTGCTGTGAGCGGCGGTGACGAGACGGCGGTCCGGGCCGGCGGCCGCGAAAGCGGACGCCGCTTTCCGCCACAGAGCCGCGTCTGAGGCGGTGTCGAACGGGGTCGTGGCTGAGACGATCACCGTCGCAGGGATCGACTTGGGCCACGCCAGCTTGTGGTAAGCGGCGTGATCGGGTCCGTAGTTCTCGGCGAGGGCAATGAGCTGCTTCGTCGCCTGCGTCTGGGTGGGCTGCGCTTTCGCTGCCGCGACAACGGGCGCGTTGGCGGCGACGACGCGAGCCGTTTCGGTGGGTGTGTAGAACTGCGGCAGGCTCGCATCGACGAGGACTGCTCCCGTGATGTCCTTCGGGTGCTGCTGGACGAGGTTCACCGCCACCTCGCCCGCTTCGGAGTGTGACACCAGGACTGCGTCGCCTGCTGCACCGAGCTTGGTGAGGCCGACGTGGAGGTCCGAGGCGGCCTCCGTCACGGAGAACGCTCCGGGCACCGCTTCGCTCCTGCCCATGCCGGACCGGTCGTAGGTGATGATCTCGGCACCGGTGCGCTTCGAGAGGATCGGGACGAGGTTGTTCCAGTAACTCGAGTCATTGCCGCCGCCGGCGTCGAGAACGATCGCTGGAAGCGTGCCGGTGGTCACGTGGAACGCGAGCTGGTGGCCGTCATTCTTGACCATGTGCAGCCCTGCCGACGTGGTGTGGGCGCTTGGGGTGGAGTTGGAACTGGGAGCGGCACTGCATGCGGACAGTGCGCCACCGATGAGGGCGACCGCTGTAAGGGCGGTGAGGGTTCGACGGGAGCGGTGGAGGTTCATGCGTTGTCTTCCTACTAGGCACGCTCTGTGTCGGCGAGCTGTGCGTTATCTACCCAGCCTCACGGGAAGGGACATGGTGCACGATGGTGCTGTCCCGCGTCCGGTGGTGGGCAGCCCCGCCGTTTCGAGGGGGTTATCCCCCAGTGACGGACTAACCGTCCCGCCACCGCTCGACAACGTCGATCGAGGTACTCGTCAGCGCGAGCCTAGGATTGCGAGGTGCCTGATGACCGCCGCCTGCCGCTGTGGGCAGGGCGTACGGCCGCATTCCTGGGCATCGTGCTCGTCGCGTTCTCGCTGAGGCAGGCGGTTGCCGCGATCTCTCCGATCCTGAGCGACGTCCGCGTGGACATCCCACTCTCCAACCTCGACGTCGGCTGGCTCGGGACACTGCCACCACTCCTGTTCGCTGCCTCGGGCTTTATCGCACCCCATGTCGCACGCAGGCTCGGGCTCGACGGAGGAACCGGACTCGCGCTGCTGCTCATCACCGCTGGGCACCTCATCCGCGCGGCGGCTCCGGGCGTCGGGATGCTCCTCATCGGGAGCGTCGTGGCGTTCGCCGGTACGGGCATTGGCAACGTGCTGCTGCCTTCCATCGTCCGGCGGTACTTCCCCGATCGGGTGGCCCTGTTGACCGCGGTGTACGCCTGCGTCGTCGGGGTGAGCACCGCAGTGCCTGCCGCCCTCGCGGCGCCCGTCGCCCAGTACGCCGGGTGGCGGTTCTCCCTCGGCATCTGGTCGATCACCCCGATCGCCGCGCTTGTTCCGTGGCTCGTCGTCGCCGTCAGGGAGCGTCGCCGACCGGCGTCGGATGCCGGCACCATCGCGCCGTCGACTGCTGTTGTCAGCGGTCTGTGGCGATCACGTGTGGCGCTGTCGATCACGCTCGCGTTCTCGACCAGCACGATCCTCACCTACGCCAGCTTCGCGTGGCTGCCCGAAATCCTCAGCGACGTCGCCGGCACGACACCGACGGAGGGTGGGGTGCTGCTCGCCGTCACCGGTCTCGTGAGTGTCCCTGGTGCACTCCTCGCGCCGCTCCTCGTCGGACGGCTCCGGAACGTCGGCTGGGTGATCGCCGCCGGCATCGTCAGCTTCGCGCTCGGCTACCTCGGCCTCCTCCTCGCGCCCGCACCGCTGACGCTGCTCTGGATACTGCTCATCGGGGCGGGATCGATCCTCTTCCCGGTCTGCCTGGTGCTGATCAACGGGCGCACGCGAACTCCCGCCGGGACCGTCGCGCTGAGCGGCTTCGCACAGGGGATCGCCTACGCGGTGGGTGCGCTCGGACCGTTGCTCGTCGGGCTGCTGCACGACGTCACCGGCGGATGGACGCTCCCGCTGCTCTTCCTGCTCGTCGTTGCGCTCGTGACGACCATCCCGGCCGTCACGTTGGCACGACCAGCGTTCGTCGAGGACGAGCTCGCTCGGTAGCGCTGCACGCGCGGTGAGGGGTTGGGCCATGTCGGCGTCCAGGTCACTCGGCACAAAACCACCGTGACGGCTGTTCCGCTGCACCGTTTCGGCGCCTGTGTCCAGCAAGCGGCACACCACCGACGAACCGCCTCCCGAACAAACGATTGTTCCTGGCGAGCCTGGTGGCGATCCCCTTCCGGAACGCCTCGCGCCCTAGTGTCAAAGCATGTTCGGTGCCCTCCCACCCTCTGCCGCCGACCTCACAGACGAGGACCACGCCCTCGTCGAGGCAGCTCGTTCGACCATTGATGCCGTCACCGATGCGGGCCCTGATGAGGACGGTGTGCACACCATGGGTGCGGCTGTTCGCGCCACAGACGGGCGGATCTTCACCGGTGTGAACGTCTACCACTTCACGGGCGGACCCTGTGCCGAACTCGTGGCGCTCGGAGCAGCCCGCGCCAGCGGTGTCACCGAACTGACGCACGTAGTCGCCGTGGGTAATCACGGCCGGGGCGTCAAGAACCCGTGTGGGCGCGACCGCCAAATACTCGCGGACTACCACCCGCACATGCGCGTCATCCTGCCCGGACCTGACGGCCTCGTCAGCGTGACAGCGAGCGACCTGCTGCCGCTTGCCTTCGATCACAGCGCCGAACAGGTCTGACGAAGCGTCCGTAGGGGATCCGTTACCGGCCGTGCGTCGTGTCGGGCTAATGCCTTCGCGTGATGTGGTCACGCTGATGTGAAGGGGCCGCCGTATTCGCGCAGGTTGCGGATGCGCCCGGCCCGGACGGTGATGACCGCGATGTACCGGCGGCGGAGTCGCCCGTCGCGGTCCGCGCGTCGGAGAACTGCTTCGTACTCGCAGACTACGACGGCAGGGTCGTGCGTCGAGAGCACGGTGCGGAAGGTGACCTCGTCGAACCAGAGGAAGCCGTCAAGGCCCACTGCCATCGCTTCGATTGCGGGTCGTCCGACGATTGGCTGCTGATTGCCGACTCCGTCGAAGGGGACGTCGATCACCGCGTCCTCGGTGAAGAGCTCCGGGAAGGAGGTGATGCCCGGGGCGATGCGGTCACCGAGGGTGGTGACGAACGCGGCGACCGCGGCAGCGAAGTGCGGAGTGTCCATGAGGAGTCAGGCCAGCCTTTCGTTCGTGGTCCCGCCACTGACCGTGGTCATCGCGGGGAGGGTGAGCTGCTCATCGTCCTTCTTGCCGGCGTGGAGGCGTTGCACGAGCGTCTGAAGGATTGTCGCGGTGACGAGCCGGTCCGCGATTCCACGGGCGGTCAGGCCGAGCCGTGTCCGGGGGTAGGCGAACCGGACGAGGGCCTTCGGGGTGCGGCCGACTCGATCGGCCAGAGGACGCATCCACTGCTCGTAGGCGGCGAGGGCGTGGGTCGGGTCCATGCTGTCGTCGTCCGAGAGTGCGGCGGCGAGGGCGTAGCCGCCGATGAGGGCGAGGGACGCTCCGCCGCCGCCCATCAGGGTCACGCACCAGGCGGCGTCACCGACGAGGACGACTCGCCCCTGGTGCCACTGGTCGACCCGGATCTGGGTGAGCTGGTCGAAGTAGAGGTCGTCCGCCTGTTCGAAGGCGTCGAGGACACGAGGGGCTGCCCACCCGACGTCGGCGTAGCGCTCCCGCACTCGGGCGAGCGCTTCGGAGCGGTCGACGCCGAGGAGGTCCTCGCCCGGGGCGTAGGCGAGGATGGCGCGGGTGGTGCCGTGGTTGTCCGGGCGCAGGTGGACGGACCGGCCGCCGACGGCGTTGTACCAACGCCACGTCTGGTCGTCCGAAGCCGTCCGCGGGATCGTCCCGACCGCCATCGTGATGTCGAGGTCTCGACGGTGGATCGAGTCCGCCGGGAACAGGCGATCACGGGTCCTCGACCGTGCCCCCTCCGCGACGATGAGGAGGTCGGCGTCGAGGTGGCGCCCCGCGCTCGTGCCGACGGTCACTCCGCCGTCGTGGTGTTCCACGTCGACGACCGTCTCGCCGTAGATCATCGTGACGTCCGGGACGGCGTCGAGGATGATCCTCGCCAGGTCCCCACGGAGCACCTCCAGTTCGGCAGTGGCGCCCTCCGGACCGTCGGAGGGCAGGGTCGCTCGCACCGTCCCGTCGGCGTTCACCACGACGGTTCCTGTCTCGGTGGTGTTCGCCGATTGCACGGCTTCGAAGAGCCCCATCCGCTCCAGGACGTCGCGTGCCAGGCCTCGTATGTCGACGTTCTGCCCGCCGTCTCGGAACTGCGGGGCCCGCTCGAGGATCGTGACCTCCCACCCGGTCCGCCGCAACCAGAACGCGGTCGACAAGCCGGCGATACTCGCCCCGGTCACCACCGCGTGCCGCTGACCCGTTTGCTGTGCCATGTCGTGCTCCCTCGTCATCGCCGCTCACCCAAACCGAATGGTCGTGCTTTTTGCGAGGCTAGCAGATCACGTAGGCTCTTTGCATGCCTCGTCTCAGGGAAGCCACTCGGTTGGAGCGTCGTCGTCGGATCGCGGCGGCCGCGATGGAGTGCTTCGCGGTCAACGGCATCGGCGGGACGTCAATGGCGGACATCATCCGCACGTCCGGGCTGTCGTCCGGTGCGATCTACTCGCACTTCGACAGCAAAGCCGAGCTGCTTCGCTACGTGATGTCGACGATGCTCGAAGGCAGGTTCACCGCGGTGGCCGCGGAACCGGACGGCCCTGCCTCGATCGTCACCCCGGATGCGCTCCTCACCCGCTTGCTCGCCGGCCCGTCCGCGGACCGTGCGCAGACGAGCGTCCTGGTGCAGGTGTGGGGCGAGATGGCCAGGGACCGGGACCTCGCACGCATCGCTGAGGAGAACCTCGAGCACCTCCGGGAACTGCTCACCACGACGCTGGAACCCTGGTCTGAGCAGCAAGACGACGCCGAACGGGCAGGGGACGTCGCGGCGCATACAACGGACTGGCTCATCGCTGTCACCTTCGGCTACGCAACGGTGACCGCTCTCCAGTCAGGTGAAGCTACGGGAGCCTTCCAAGACAATCTGCTGCGAGCCGCGCGCTCGATGGGTACTGCGGGATAGAGCGCGGGATAGTCGTCCCCTGCGCTCGCTGGAGTCCAGTAAGCCGGGCACCTCAGGTCGCCCTAACCAGGGTGTCTCAGTAGCCGATCCGGAGGCTGACGTCAGGCGTGAAGCGCTGGCCTCAGCGCGGAACATCGCTCCGGGGATGGTGCCGAGACACTGATTCACAACTGCCCCTTTCGCTTCAGTACCGTCCGAGCGTGAACACCACAGCGCACTGTCCGTCAACTTGGTGGCGGTACCGGTGTCAGCGCGAGCGAAACCACGACGGCCTGCACGGATTCGAGACTGACGACACTGCAGCACGCTGGAACGATGTCGCGGCTGAGATCGGCCTCGGACGCCACAGGTCTGTCGGTCCTGACGGTGTCCGATAGGCGATCGGCTAACGGTCGGCGGTGAACGGCGACCAGGCGAGCGATGGAAAGGCCGATCGAAGTTGACTGATTGATGCGTCCGAGCCTGTCGCATAGGGGAACGGTTCGTACCTAGCGAACCCGGCGTCGACCATGTCGTGTTGCGACAGCCGCACCGCTGACTCGTCGAACGGACCGGCCGTGAACATCACGTGTTCGCTACCGACCCGCCGAAACAGGGCGACCACTCTCTCGAAAGTCACGGAGTAGAGCCGCTTGTGCCGGTCGCGGTCTGACACGACCCAGATCATTGCTGGCTCAGCGTCCGACTCGGGGTAGAAGTCAAACACGAATGAATGAATGAAGATCGTGACTAGCTCTCTCACCGTCAGCTGAGTCTGCTGCTTTGAGGCCATGTCGTAGTGCTCCCAGAAAGACCACCTGTCGTAGATCTTGGGTACCCGTCCGGTGAGCGGGTGCACGCCGCAAGAGATACGCTCCGCGGGCAGGTTCGAGGACGTCTTCGCTGCTTCGACCAGACGCCGGATCGCGAACATCCCGTTCAACAGGTCGCGCTCGACAAGGAACGACGTCCGTTCAACCCATCGAGTCGAGTTCGCACGCTTCTCGAGTGCCGTCGCGGCCTTCCAGAGATGCTCACGCCACGGCACGGAGTCTGAAATCATGCGCGCAGTCTCTCAGGCGGCGGGCCATGTGAAGCGCTGCTAGGGGTGTCCACTAGCCGGTCCTCGACCGCACACCTCCGCGTTCAACGCCCGCACCGAACACCGCCCGTCTCACATGACGCGTCCGATGCGAATCTCGATGAGCGTCCGCTATCCGGACGCCTCCGCGTCACCAAGAGAACGAGAACGCCCCGCCGGCCGAGGCCAGCGGGGCGTCTCCTCAAATGAGTCAGACCAGGATCAGAAGTCCCAGTCCTCGTCCTCGGTCTTCTCCGCCTTGCCGATGACGTACGACGAGCCGGACCCCGAGAAGAAGTCGTGGTTCTCGTCGGCGTTCGGCGACAGCGCCGACAGGATCGCCGGGTTCACATCCGTCGTCTCCTTGGGGAACATCGGCTCGTAGCCCAGGTTCATCAGCGCCTTGTTGGCGTTGTAGTGCAGGAACTTTTTGACGTCCTCGGTCAGCCCGACGCCGTCGTAGAGGTCCTGCGTGTACTGCACCTCGTTCTCGTAGAGCTCGAACAGCAGGTTGAACGTGTAGTCCTTGATCTCCTGCTTGCGCTCTTCCGAGGCGCCCTCGAGGCCCTTCTGGAACTTGTACCCGATGTAGTACCCGTGGACGGCTTCGTCGCGGATGATCAAGCGGATCAGGTCGGCGGTGTTGGTGAGCTTCGCGCGCGAGGACCAGTACATCGGCAGGTAGAAGCCGGAGTAGAACAGGAACGACTCGAGCAGCGTCGAGGCGACCTTGCGCTTCAGGGGGTCGTCACCGGTGTAGTAGTCGAGGACGATCTGGGCCTTCTTCTGCAGGTTCACGTTCTCGGTGGACCAGCGGAAGGCGTCGTCGATCTCGGGCGTCGAGGCCAGCGTCGAGAAGATCGACGAGTAGCTCTTCGCGTGCACCGACTCCATGAACGCGATGTTCGTGTAGACGGCTTCTTCGTGCGGGGTGATCGCGTCGGGGATCAGGCTGATCGCGCCGACGGTGCCCTGGATGGTGTCGAGCAGCGTCAGGCCGGTGAAGACCCGCATGGTGAGCTGCTGCTCCGCCGGCGTCAGTGTGTTCCACGACTGCACGTCGTTCGACAGCGGCACCTTCTCGGGCAGCCAGAAGTTGTTGACCAGCCGGTTCCAGACCTCGACGTCCTTGTCGTCCTCGATGCGGTTCCAGTTGATGGCACTGACCGCACTGATCAGCGGGATGGACTTGCCCGTGGCGTGGACCGGGTCGGTGAGGGTCATGGGATTGTCTTCCGGATTCGGGATGGTGATCTGATGACGGACTGGAGGCGCGGGGCGGGGCCCGCCCCGCGCCTCCAGGAAGAGAGCAGCAGCTCTACAGCATGCAGCTGACGCAGCCCTCGACCTCGGTGCCCTCGAGGGCGAGCTGGCGCAGACGGATGTAGTAGATCGTCTTGATGCCCTTGCGCCATGCGTAGATCTGCGCCTTGTTGATGTCGCGCGTGGTGGCGGTGTCCTTGAAGAACAGCGTCAGGGACAGGCCCTGGTCCACGTGCTGCGTCGCCGCGGCGTACGTGTCGATGATCTTCTCGGCACCGATCTCGTACGCGTCCTGGTAGTAGTCCAGGTTGTCGTTCGTCATGAACGGCGCCGGGTAGTAGACGCGGCCGAGCTTGCCTTCCTTGCGGATCTCGATCTTCGACGCGATCGGGTGGATCGACGACGTCGAGTGGTTGATGTACGAGATCGAACCGGTCGGCGGGACGGCCTGCAGGTTCTGGTTGTAGATGCCGTGCTCCTGGATGGACGCCTTCAGCGCCTTCCAGTCGTCCTGCGTCGGGATCGTGATGTTCGCGTTGTCGAACAGCGATGCCACGCGGGGGGTCGCCGGCGTCCACGCCTGGTCGGTGTACTTGTCGAAGAACTCCCCCGACGCGTACTTCGAGTCGCGGAAGCCGTCGAAGGTCTCGCCGGTCTCGATCGCGATCTTGTTCGACGCGCGCAGGGCGTGGAACAGCACCGTGTAGAAGTAGATGTTCGTGAAGTCGATGCCCTCTTCGGAGCCGTAGTACACGCGCTCACGAGCCAGGTAGCCGTGCAGGTTCATCTGGCCGAGGCCGATGGCGTGCGACTTGTCGTTGCCGTCCTCGACGGAACGCACCGAGGTGATGTGCGACATCTGCGAGACCGAGGTCAGGCCGCGGATGGCCGTCTCGATGGTCTTGCCGAAGTCCGGCGAGTCCATCGTCAGCGCGATGTTCAGCGAGCCGAGGTTGCAGGAGATGTCCTTGCCGATCTCCTTGTAGGACAGGTCCTCGTTGAAGGTCGTCGGGGTGTTGACCTGCAGGATCTCCGAGCACAGGTTGGACATGTTGATCCGACCCTTGATCGGGTTGGCCTTGTTCACCGTGTCCTCGAACACGATGTACGGGTAGCCCGACTCGAACTGGATCTCGGCGATGGTCGTGAAGAAGTCACGCGCCTTGATCTTCGTCTTCTTGATGCGCGAGTCGTCGACCATCGCACGGTAGTTCTCGCTGATCGGGACGTCGCCGAAGGGGACGCCGTAGACCTTCTCGACGTCGTACGGCGAGAACAGGTACATGTCCTCGTTGTTCTTCGCGAGCTCGAACGTGATGTCCGGCACGACGACGCCGAGGGACAGCGTCTTGATGCGGATCTTCTCGTCGGCGTTCTCGCGCTTGGTGTCGAGGAACTTCATGATGTCCGGGTGGTGGGCGCTGAGGTACACCGCGCCGGCACCCTGACGCGCACCGAGCTGGTTCGCGTACGAGAAGGAGTCTTCCAGCAGCTTCATCACGGGGATGATGCCCGAGGACTGGTTCTCGATCTGCTTGATCGGGGCGCCGGCCTCGCGGATGTTGGAGAGCAGCAGGGCCACGCCGCCGCCGCGCTTCGAGAGCTGCAGCGACGAGTTGATCCCGCGCGAGATCGACTCCATGTTGTCCTCGATGCGGAGGAGGAAGCACGAGACGAGCTCGCCGCGCTGGGCCTTCGCCGTGTTGAGGAACGTGGGGGTCGCGGGCTGGAAGCGGCCGGCGACGATCTCTTCGACCAGGTCGATGGCAAGCTGCTCGTTGCCCTGGGCCAGGCCGAGGGCGGTCATGACGACGCGGTCCTCGAAGCGCTCCAGGTACCGCTTGCCGTCGAACGTCTTGAGCGTGTAGCTCGTGTAGTACTTGAACGCGCCGAGGAACGTCTGGAACCGGAACTTCTTCGAGTACGCCAGGTCGTTGAGCTGCTGGATGAAGTCCAGCGAGTACATGTCGATCGTGGCTTTTTCGTAGTACTCGTTCTCGACCAGGTAGTCGAGCCGCTCCTTCAGGTTGTGGAAGAAGACGGTGTTCTGGTTGACGTGCTGCAGGAAGAACTGCTTGGCGGCCTCACGATCCTTGTCGAACTGGATGTTCCCGTCCGCGTCGTAGAGGTTGAGCATCGCGTTGAGGGAGTGGTAGTCCATCCCCGTCTGCGGCGACGTCAGATCGACGTCTGCAACTGCTGCGTCCAAAATGCATCCAATCCTGAGTTGACCGCCGACACGTCGTCAGGGGTCCCGAAGAGTTCGAATCGATAGAGAAGGGGGACGTTGCACTTCCGTGCGACGACGTCCCCTGCCAGGCCGTACGCCTCGCCGAAGTTCGTGTTGCCGCCGACGACCACGCCGCGGATGAGCGAGCGGTTGTGGGCGTCGTTGAGGAACTTGATGACCTGCTTGGGGACCGCGCCCTCGCCGTTGCCGCCACCGTAGGTGGGCAGGACCAGGACGTAGGGCTCGTCGACGTGCAGGAACGGTTCGCTCGGGTAGAGGGGGATCCGGTCCGCGTCACGGCCGAGCTTCTCGACGAAGCGTGCGGTGTAGCCGGACACGCTCGAGAAGTAGACGAGGCGACTCATGTGCACTCCCAGGTGGGGGATGCGGACAGCAGATCAGGGGGTCGGTGCTCCCGGCCGCGACGGGCCGGGAGCACCGGGGCGATCAGCCCAGTTCGGCGCTGAGCGTCGCGATCTTGTCGGGGCGGAAGCCCGACCAGTGGTCGTCGTCCGTGACGACGACGGGGGCCTGCATGTAGCCGAGGCTCTTGACGTGCTCGAGGGCGGCCTCGTCGGTGGAGACGTCGTGCACCTCGTACTGGATGCCCTTGTTGTCGAGCGCGCGGTACGTCGCGGTGCACTGGACGCAGGACGGCTTGGTGTACACGGTGACTGCCATGGTCTCCCCTGATTTCTACTGGTCTTCGAAGGCGCTTCGCGCCGGTGGGCGCTGCGTGCTGTGAGGTGGTGCTGATGCCTGTTCGCAGACGTGTCCGGGAAGGGGCCGCTGCGATGGCTCCACACTACATCTAGTGGCTGGCCGGGTGAACGACCACAAGAGGAAGTGTTACAGCCGTGTAGTTCTCCACAACGCTCTCCACACGCTGTGGATTCCTGCGAGGCCCGTCGTTCCGCCAGTCTCCGCCCGACCACCGACACTTCCCCACACCCGTGGACAGCCTCGATCCACATGTGTGGAATCAGCGTGTCGGCGTGTCGCGGCAGACCCCCTCCCCAGGACGGGGGACAGCCCGTTCCGTCCGGTCCGTACACTCGTGTCGTGAGTACGTACGGCCCCCTCCTCAAGACCCCCGGCGTGGGTCGTGTCATCGCTGCACAGCTCACCGCGCGCTTCCCGTTCGGGATGCTGTCGCTGGCCTACCTGCTGCACGTGGAGCACGTCTTCGGCTCCTACGGCGCCGCCGGCCTCGTGCTCGCGACGACGAGCATCGGGCAGGCGATCGCGGGTCCGCTGACGAGCCGCTGGATGGGCAGCTGGGGAATGCGCCCCGTCCTCGTCCTGACGAGCATCGTCGCGCTCGCGAGCATGGTCGTGATCGCCTTCTCCACCATGCCGCTCTGGGCCTACGTCGTGGTCGGGTTCCTCGGCGGCCTCGCCGTTCCGCCCGTGCAGCCCGCGGTGCGCACCATCTACCCGAAGATGGTGACCTCGTCGCAGCTCACCCCGCTGTTCTCGCTCGACGCCAGCGCCCAGGAGCTCATCTGGGTCGCCGGCCCGGTCATCACCACCTTCGTCGCGACGCAGGTCGGCACCGTGCAGGCGATCGTCGTCGCCATGGTCTTCCTTGTGATCGGCGGCGTGTGGTTCATCGCCTCCCCCGAACTCGGTCGCGTGCGCATCCCCCGCTCGAAGCGCGCGTTCGGCGTCGTGCTCCGCCGCCCCTCGGTCGTGGTGGCGACGCTGACCGGTCTGCTGCTCATCGGCGCCTGCTCCGCGGTCGAGGCCAGCGTCACCAGCGTCTTCGGCGAGGGCAGCCCGAACGCCGGCATCGTCCTCGCCGTCTTCGCGGTCGGCTCCCTGCTCGGCGGGCTGGCGTTCGGCCACCGCCCGATCTCCCGCAACACCCTGTGGACGCGCATGGCCGTCGTCTTCGTCGGCCTCACCCTGGCCCTCGGCGGCACGGGCTTCTGGTGGCTCTGCCTCGCACTGGTCATCGCCGGTGTGGGCATCGCCCCGGCCCTCGCGGTCATGTTCGGGTCGGTCTCGGCGACCGTCAAGTTCTCCGACACCGCCGAGGCCTACGGCTGGATGGGCACCGGCCAGCTCATCGGCGCCGCCGGCGGATCGGCCGTCGCCGGCTTCCTCATCGACAGCAACGGCCCGATCGGCGGTTTCACCGTGGGCGCCGTGATGGCCGGCGTGGGCGTGCTGCTCCCCCTGGCGATGCGCAGCTGGCTGCCCGACCTGCGCGGCCGCGACGCGAGCCCCCTGCCCGACACCGAACCGGTCGTCCTGCCGACCTGACGCTCGCGCGCCGGCCCGTCCGCGGCGCCGCGCTGCCGCGTCGACGTCGCACGACAGCGACCTCGTCGCCCCGCCGCAGCCCGACGTCCCTCCCCCGGTCCGGCAGGCGGCTCGCGACACCATCGTCGTCGTACGACAGCGATCATGTCGCGCCGGTCGCTCGACCTCCCCTCCACAGCCCGCCGATCGGCCCGCGTCCTCCACGGACGGCCGGGAGGCCCGGCGCACCCCCGGCGAGCACCGGCAGGATGGGTGCATGGTCACCTCCATCCCCCTCCGCGACGGGGCATCGATCCCCGCGATCGGCTTCGGCGTCTACAAGGTCGACGACACCGAGGCCGAGTCGGCCGTCGGCACCGCCCTCGACGCCGGCTACCGACACGTCGACACGGCCGAGATGTACGGCAACGAGACCGGCGTCGGCAAGGCGATCCGGGCCTCCTCGCTGGACCGTGACGACGTCTTCGTGACGACCAAGGTGTGGAACGACCACCAGGGTCGCGACGCGACGCTGCAGGCCTTCGACGACAGCGTCGCGCGGCTCGGCCTGGACACGGTCGACCTCTACCTCATCCACTGGCCGGCCGCGGCGAGGGACCGCTACGTCGAGACCTGGCGCACCCTGGTCGAACTGCGCGAGTCCGGCCGCGCGCGGAGCGTCGGGGTGTCGAACTTCCAGGTGGAGCACCTGCAGCGGCTCGTCGACGAGACCGGTGAGGTCCCTGCGCTCAACCAGGTCGAACACCACCCGTGGCTGCCGCAGCGGGAGCTCATCGCCTTCCACCAGCAGCACGGCATCGCCACCGGCGCCTGGTCGCCGCTCGGGCGCGGGCGGCTCATCGACGAGCCGGTGCTCACCGGCATCGCGGACGCGCACGGGGTCAGCGTGGCGCAGGTGCTCGTGCGGTGGAACGTGCAGCAGGGCGTCGTGGTGCTGCCGAAGTCGGTGACACCGTCGCGCATCCGGTCGAACCTGGACGTCGACGGCTTCGTGCTGACCGACGAGGAGCTCGCAGCCATCGCCACGCTCGAGTCCGGGCAGCGCACCGGCTCCCACCCGGACGCCGTCTCGTGACGAAGGGGTCCGGCGGAGCAGGCGACCCGCAGTCCACGGCTCGTGCCCACCTCGGGCCGGACGAGCAGCTGTACTGGGCCGGCACGAGCGACCCCGCGAAGCGCTTCTCGGGGCGGGACGGCTTCCTCGTCCCGTTCAGCCTGCTCTGGCTCGGGTTCGTGGTGTTCTGGATGGTCTCGGCCATCACCGGCGGAGCGCCACCGTTCTTCCTGCTCTTCGGGACCGTGTTCGTGCTGATCGGCCTCCACATCACGGCCGGCCGGTTCATCGTCAAGCAGCACCGCAAGCGCACGACGGTCTACGCCGTCACCGACCGCCGGGCGCTCGTGATCACCCCGGGCGGCACCCGTGACGTGCCGATCGGCCGGACCGACCGCACCGTCAGCTGGACCCGCGACCGGAGCCACTGCACCGTGGAGTGGGGGTCGGACGGCGGCGGCTCGATCTTCGCCGCGAACGGCATGAACGCCAGGGTCTACGGCAACACCGGCCTCGACGGCCTCTTCGGCCCCCAACCGATGGCGTTCTGGGACGTCAGCGACGGCGAGGGGCTCGTGCGCGCGCTCGACCGGACGTCGCGCTAGCCGCGGCGGTCCTCCTCCGACTGCCACGGCAGGTGCAGGTCGCCCGGTGCGGGCTCGACGTCGCCGGCGTCGTCGGCTCCGCCCGTCCCCGGTGCCGCGATGACCTTGGACGTGTCGATGCCGTCGGCCTCGAGCTCGGCGTCCGAGCGCTGGTCGTCCTGCGCGGCGACGGTCTCTCGCTCGCTCGAGGGGCTGTACGCCGTGTCGGCGGCGCGCTGTTCGCTCGCGTCGACACCGCCCTCGCCCTCGTGGTGGGCGGCGTCGCGGAGGGCGTCGCTGCGTGCGCGGTCGTCGGAGGAGTCAGGGCCGGGGGCCTGCGGGATGCTGTCGCTCATGGCCCGCACGGTAGTCCGCGCCTCCCGAGTGCCGGTCCGACGATGCCCTCCAGGACCGCGGTGCTCGCGCAGGGAACCGACACGATCACGCCCGTCTCCTGCGTCGTCATCGGCGTCGCGATCGTCGTGCTCCTCAGCGCCCGCGCCGACGCCGTTCCTCCCGGCGAGCCGGATCTCCGCCCACGGCCAGTCGACGATCGCCCCACCACGGCCGCGCATTGACTGTTTGATATCGAACGGTTAGAGTTCTGATCATGCAGGCACCGCACTTCGACACCCCGCTCCAGCTCATGCGGTGGATCGGCTGGGCGCAACGCAAGGCCGCGGACGACTGGGTCCGTGAACGCGACCTCACGCACGAGCAGAGCTTCGTGCTGGGGTACCTGCAGCAGAACCCCGGTGCCATCCAGCGGGACATCGCCACGATGACCCGCACCACACCGGCCAGCGTCTCGAGCCTGCTGCAGGGACTCGAGAAGCGTGGTCTGGTCGAACGACGGCCCGACGCCGCGAACGGCCGCACGAAGCTCGTCCACGCCACACCCGCCGGTGTCGAGCTCATCGCCGGCTTCGAGGACGCGATGCTCGCCCTCGACGACACCCTGCTCGCGCCGCTCAGCCCCGCTGAGCGCGCCACGCTCCGCGAACTCCTGCTCAAGGTGACCGCAGAGCTGCCGGAACCGACCCGGTAACCGCACCCGTGCCTCCCGGCCGTCCGCCGGAGGCACCACCCACACGCACGCGACGGCCACCGCCGGACGCGCGATCCGTCCTGCCCGGAAGGGGCCGACACATGAGCACCGACACCACGACCGCAGCGGCCACCAACCGCTGGTACCTCTCCACCGCCCCGATCGCCAGGGCACTCGTCCACCTCTGCGTCCCGATGGCCGCGGCGATGGTCGTCAGCGCCCTGTACAACGTCATCAACGCGGGCTTCATCGGCTCGCAGCACGACACGTCGCTCCTCGCCGCGATCACGTTCGGCACCCCGCTGCTCGGCCTCATCATGGCGATCGGCGGCGTCTTCGGCGTCGGCGGCAGCTCGCTGATGTCCCGGTTGCTCGGCGCGTCCGAGAACGACCCGGCGAAGGCGGGTGAGATCAAGCACGTCGCGTCCTTCGCGGTGTGGGGTTCCGTCATCACCGGCGTCGTCCTCGGCGGCGCGGGGCTGCTCCTGCTCCGGCCGCTCGTCGGCGTGCTCGGGGCGGACGCCGCCGCGGTGCCCGCGACCAGTGCCTACGTCGCCGTGATGCTGGCGTTCGTGCCGGTGCTCGCTGCCGCCTTCTGCCTCGAGCAGATGGTCCGCGCCGAGGGCGCCGCCCGGCAGGCCATGGTCGGCCTGGTCCTGTCGACGATCGGGAACCTGGTCTTCGACGTGCTCTTCATCCTGGTGCTGCACTGGGGCGTCGCCGGAGCAGCCCTCGCCGTCGGACTCGCCAACGTCGTGAGCATCGTCTACTGGGTGCGCTGGCTCGGGCGGCACAGCGAGAACGTGTCGCTGTCGCTCCGGTGGTTCACGCTCCGGCGGTCGGTGCTCGGACCCGTGTTCGGCATCGGGGTGAGCGAACTGCTGCAGGCCGGGTTCCTCATCGTCACGACCCTGGTGCTCAACAACCTCGCGGCCCGGTACGGCGACGACCCGCTCGCCGCCATGGGGGTGGCCGTGCGGATCGCACAGGTGCCCGAGTTCCTCGTGATGGGCGTCACCATCGGGGTGCTGCCGTTGCTGGCCTACGCCTACGGCAAGGGCGACCGTGCCCGGCTGCACGCCGCACTGCGAGCGTCGGCACTGACCGTCGGAGCCATCGTGCTGGTCTTCTCGGGGACGGTGTTCGTGTTCCGCGAGCAGGTCTTCACGATCTTCTCGTCCGACCACTCCGTGCTCGCGATCGGTCTGACGATCCTGGTCGCCCAGCTCGTCGCGACCGTGGTGAACGGCTTCACCGGCCTGTTCACGTCCCTGTTCCAGGCCGCCGGACTGGTCACGCCGGCGATCGCGATGTCCCTCGCGCAGGGCGTGCTGTTCATCCCGATCGTGCTGCTCGGCAACCTGTGGTTCGGCCTCGCGGGCATCATCTGGGCGCTGACCGTCACCGAGGTGCTGGTGTTCCTCGCCGGACTCGTCATCTGGACGGCGTCGCGCCGCCGGATCGACGAGGGGCTCGCCGCGGGCAGCCCGGAGCGGGCTGAGGCCACGCTCGAGGCCGCCGGCTGACGACCAGGTCGTCCCGACCGGCCGACCGGCCGACCGGCCGCCCGGTCGGCCGGCCGGCCGCTACGCTCGCAGTCGTGGGTGAACCGACCGCCGAGCGGACACGACGGGCACGACGGGCGCGACCGCGGTCCGGCGACGACCGACGTGCTCTCGTCGAGCCGCTGCTGGCGCCCGACGAGCAGCTGCTCTGGGTCGGGTACAGCGATCCCCGGAAGATGTTCGGCTCCCACGACCGCTGGCTCGTCCCGTTGAGCATCCTGTTCACGGGCTTCGTGGTCGCCGTGCTCGTCCGTGGGGCCGTCGAGGGGATCCCTCTGCCCGCGGCGGTCGTGCTGCTCGTGTTCCTGCTCATCGGAGCGCACGGCATGGTCGGACGCTTCCTGGTGAAGCGGCACCGCAAGCGCACCGAGGTGTACGCCGTGACGGACCGCCGCGCCCTCGTCACCGACGGGCGGCACACCCGCGACGTCGACGTCCGACGCACGGACCGCATGGTCGACGACTCCGGCGACCACCTGTCGATCGAGTGGAACGAGACCGGCGACCTCGACACGCTCTTCCTCGGTGGCAGCAGCGCAGTCCGCCAGTACGCGAACACGGGACTCGACGGGATCCTCGGGATGCGGCGTGACTTCGCCTTCTACGACGTCACCGACGGCGACGGGCTCGCCTCCGCCCTGGAGCAGGCCGTCGACCGCTGAGGCAGCGGCCAGGCGCCGTGGCGGGGCAGCTCGGACGGGCAGGGGCAGCCGGGCGTCCGTTACGCTCGACGGGCACCAGCACCGACCAGGAGGTCCCCTCGTGACGATCGTCGCCGCAGCAGACGGCTCAGCCCTCGGCAACCCCGGCCCCGCCGGCTGGGCCTGGTACGTCGACGACGACCGGTGGGCTGCGGGCGGGTGGCCGCGCGCGACGAACAACATCGGCGAGCTCACCGCCGTCCTGCAGCTGCTCCGGGCGACGAAGGACGCGGGCGAGCCGCTGCACATCCTGTGCGACAGCCAGTACGCCATCAAGGCCTGCACGGAGTGGCTCGCCGGGTGGAAGCGCAAGGGCTGGCGGAAGGCCGACGGCAAGCCGGTGCTCAACGTCGAGATCATCAAGGAGCTCGACGCCGAACTGCAGGGCCGCAAGGTCACGTTCGAGTGGGTCCGCGGCCACGTCGGGCACGAGATGAACGAGGCGGCGGACGTGCGCGCCCGCGGAGCGGCCACCGCCTACCAGAACGGCACCGAGGTGCCCGAGGGTCCGGGCTGGCCGGGTGCCGAGGTCAGCGGGCCGTCACCGCTGCCCGAGGCGACCCCGCCGGCGACGCTGTTCTAGCCGCGCTCAGTACGTCCCGTCACGCCGTTCCTGCTGGGTGATCTGCTCCCCCGACGCCGGGTCGACGCCGGAGCGCGTGGTGGTCGTGGTCCGTCGGCCACCGAAGGCGACGGCCAGGCTGATGATGAGCAGGACGACACCGGCCGCCATGAGGATGTAGCCGATGAGCCGGAGGTCGATCCCGGCGAGCTGCACGTCCACGGCGAACGCCACGATGGCGCCGATGACGATCAGGGCGATGCTCGATCCGATGCGCACGATGGGGTCCTCTCGTTCGTGACCCCGAGCCGATCGGCGCAGGGCTGGCGCCGAACGTACCCGCTCGTCAGAGTCGCCGTTCCCACAGCGCGACCGTGCTGGTGAGGTGGTCGTACCGGTAGGGCTTCCGCTCCCCCGTCGGTTCGTACCCGAGGGCCCGCCAGAACGGCTCGGCGACGGGTGCGTTCGTCGCGACGATCCCGAGCCGCAGCCGCTCGGTGCCCGGAGTCGCCCGGAGCTGGTCGACGACGGCGTCGTGCATCGCCCGACCGAGCCCGCGCCGACCGCGGTCGCCCCGCACCACGAGCAGCCCGATGAACGCCACGGCGTCGGACGGGTACCCGCGCAGGACGTCCGCGAAGGCGACCAGCTCCGGCCCGTCCCAGAGTCCGGTGCCGGACTTCCCCGCGGGATCGAACCCGTCGGGCACCGAGACGAGCGCGCTCAGGCCGTCCGAGGGGCCGGGCGGGTAGCCGGTGATGCGCGCGGCGTAGTCCGGCACGGACTCGAGCAGGCCCTGCAGCGCCGCGACGTCGTCGGGGCCGAGATCGCGCACCGTCAGCGGCATCAGTCGACGTCCACCTCGGCCCAGCCGTCGAAACGCCCGATCTCGGTGACCTGAACGACCGCCTCGCCGACCTCGTCGGACGCGTCGAGGTCGATGGTGGCCGAGAACCCGAAGTCCTTGTCGCCGGACGGGTCGGCGAAGATCTGGCGGGCCCGCCAGACACGGGCGCCACCCGACCCGGCCGCCGCGTTCTCGTCGAGCACCAGGTACTGCATCGAGCGGGCGTCGGCGTCGGTGCGGACCTCGTCGTGCGACTCGTAGTACTCCTCGAGCACCGCGTCCCAGGCGTCGGCGTCGAAGCCGGCGGCCGCGTCGAGCGCGCCGAGCCCGTCGACGTCGTCGGCGGCGGCGAGCAGCACCCGCTGGAACAGGGCGTTGCGCACGAGCACGCGGAACGCCCGCGGGTTGCCGGTGAGGCGGGCGGGTTGTGGCGGCGTGATCTCGTCGTGCTCCTCGGCCGCGAGCAGGACGTCGCCGTTGACGAGCGCCTCCCACTCGTCGACGAGCGAGGAGTCGGTCTGCTTGACGACCTCGCCGAGCCACTCGATCAGGTCGTCGAGCTCCTGGGTCCGTTGCTCGTCGGCGATGGTCTGCCGCATGGTGCGGTAGGCGTCGGACAGGTAGCGGAGCACGAGCCCCTCGGACCGGGTGAGCTGGTAGAAGCGCACGAAGTCGCCGAAGGTCATCGCGCGTTCGTACATGTCGCGGACGACGGCCTTGGGCGAGAGCGCGAAGTCGAGCACCCACGGCTGCTCGGCCGCGTACGCCTCGTACGCCGCTTCCAACAGCTCGGACAGCGGGCGAGGCCACGTGACCTCCTCGAGCAGCTCCATCCGCTCGTCGTACTCGATGCCCTCCTGCTTCATGCGGGCGACGGCTTCGCCGCGCTCCTTGAACTGCTGCTGGGACAGGATGGCGCGCGGGTCGTCGAGGGTGGCCTCGACGACGGAGACCATGTCGAGCGCGTAGGTGGGCGACTCGGGGTCGAGCAGTTCGAAGGCTGCGAGCGCGAACGGGGACAGCGGCTGGTTGAGCGCGAAGTTCGGCGCGATGTCGACGGTGAGGCGGTAGGCCCCGTCGACCTTCTCGATCACCCGTGCGTTGATGAGCGTCCGCGCGATGACGAGTGCCCGCCGGGCCATCGCGAGCTGGCGCGCACGCGGTTCGTGGTTGTCGAACACGAGCGACCGGACGTCCTCGAAGGCGTCCCCGCCGCGCGCGACGACGGACAGCACCATCGCGTGGGTGATCCGCATCCGCGAGACCATCGGCTCGGGTTCGGCGCCGATGAGCCGTTCGAACGACGGCTGCCCCCACGAGACGAAGCCCTCCGGGGCCTTCTTCCGTTTGATCTTGTTCTTCTTCTTGGGGTCGTCGCCGGCCTTCGCGACCGCGCGGGCGTTCTCGATGTCGTGCTCGGGCGCCTCGGCGACGACGTCGCCCTCGGTGTCGTAGCCGGCGCGGCCGGCCCGCCCGGCGATCTGGTGGAACTCGCGGGCGGACAGCTGGCGCATCTTCGTGCCGTCGAACTTCGTCAGGCCCGTGAACAGCACGGCGCGGATCGGCACGTTGATGCCGACGCCCAGGGTGTCGGTGCCGCAGATGACGGGCAGCAGGCCGCGCTGCGCGAGCTGCTCGACCAGGCGCCGGTACTTCGGCAGCATGCCGGCGTGGTGCACGCCGATGCCGGCACGGATGAGCTTGGACAGCGTCTGGCCGAAGCCGGCGCTGAACCGGAAGCCCGCGACGGCGGCCGCGATCTCGTCCCGTCGCTCACGCGAGGCGACCCGGGCGGACAGCAGCGACTGCGCGCGTTCCAGGGCCGCTGCCTGGGCGAAGTGCACGATGTAGATCGGCGCCTTGCCCTCCTCCAGCAGCCGTTCCACCGTCTCCTGCACGGGCGTCATCACGTACTCGTACTCGAGCGGCACGGGTCGCGAGACGCCGGTCACCCGGGCGGTGGGTCGACCGGTCCGGCGGGACAGGTCGTCGGCGATGGTGGTGACGTCGCCGAGGGTCGCCGACATGAGCAGGAACTGCGCGCGCTCGAGCACGAGGAGCGGCACCTGCCACGCCCACCCGCGGTCGGCGTCGCCGTAGAAGTGGAACTCGTCCATCACCACGACGTCGACGTCGGCGTCCGGGCCCTGGCGCAGCGCCAGGTTCGCCAGGATCTCGGCGGTGCAGCAGACGATGGGAGCGTCGGCGTTGACGCTCGAGTCCCCGGTCACCATGCCGACGTTCTGCGCGCCGAACAGGTCGACGAGCTGGAAGAACTTCTCCGACACGAGCGCCTTGATCGGGGCCGTGTAGTAGCTGCGCTTCCCCTCGGCGAGGGCGGCGAAGTGCGCGCCTGCGGCGACGAGGGACTTCCCGGTGCCGGTCGGGGTGCTGAGGACGACGTTGGCACCGGACACGAGCTCGATGACGGCTTCGTCCTGCGCCGGGTAGAGCGGGCGGCCGCCCTCGGCGGCCCAGGCGGCGAACGCCTCGTAGACGGCGTCGGGGTCGACCGCGCCGTCCACCGCCGCCGGGATCGCGGCGACGAGCGGGGCCTGGGTGGTGACGTCGGTCATGCGCCCATCCTCCCAGGTACCGCCGTCGCGGACGGCGGGAACGGGCAGCGGGGTGCAGACGGCACAGCGCAGACGGCGGACGGGAGGCGCGGCACCGGGCCGCCACGCGCCTCCCGACCCGACAGGTGCCGGACTAGGGACGCGCTCCATACGTGCGCATAGACTCACGACATGCGCGAACTCGGCTTCCTCTCCTTCGTCCCGAACCACGGCGGCACCGACGGTGCCGCGGCCGCCCTGGAGGACGGCCTGCGCCTGTTCGAGACCGCCGAGCGGTTCGGGTACGGCACCGGCTGGGTGCGCGGTCGGCACTTCGAGCCGTTCCTCACCAGCCCGATGACGTTCTTCGCGGCCGCCGCACAGCGCACGAGCACGATCGGGTTCGGCACCGCGGTGCTCGGCATGCGCTACGAGGACCCGGTCCGGCTCGCCGAGGACGCCAGCACCGTCGACCTGTTGAGCGGCGGTCGCGTGCAGCTCGGCATCAGCACGGGCATCGCCGGGTACGGCCCGATCCTCGACCCGGTGTTCGGCAGCGTCGACCGGTCGTTCCGCGACGAGGCCGAGGCCCGCGCCGGCCGCCTGCTCGAGGTCCTGCAGGGCGAGCCGCTCGGCAGCGCCGGCAAGGGCTACGAGAGCATCCCGGCCGGGGCGGACCTGACGCTGCAGCCGCTGAGCGCCGGCCTGCGCGAGCGCGTCTGGTGGGGCGGCGGCAGCATGGCCACGGCGGTCCGCACGGCGGAGAAGGGCCTGCTGCTGCACTGCTCGACGCTGAACACCGAGGACACCGGCGCTCCGTTCGCCGAGGCGCAGGCCGACCAGGTCGCCGCGTACCGGGAGCGCTTCGCCGCGCTGCACCCGGAGCGCACCCCGAAGGTCGCCGTCGGGCGCATCGTCGTCCCGCTGCTCGACGAGCACGACCGTGCCGTGCACGAGGAGTTCCTGACCGGGTACGCCGCCGGCATGGACGACGAGGGCCGTCCGTCGTCCGGCCCGCCCTTCCGCTTCAGCTCGGTGCTGTCCGGCGAACCGGCCGCCATCGTCGACGCCCTGCTCGCCGACCCGGCCGTGACCGCTGCCGACGAGCTCGTGGTCACCCTGCCGGCGAACGGCGACGCGGCGTCGCACGAACGGATCCTGCGCATCGTGGCGGAGGAGATCGCGCCGGCGCTGCGGGCCTGACGCCCTGCGGAGCATCCGGCGGGGCTCACATCGGGGTGGTGAGTCCCGAGAGCCCTGCCGGATGACCATCCCGTCCCTGATCCGCACGGGATGGTGGGACCATCGTTCCACCCGGCAAGTGGTTTGTCACACCGGTCTGCGCCCTGCGGACGGAAAAACCTGACCGATCGTCATGGGATTTGTCGGGTTCGTACGAAGTGCCCGCGACCCGGATCAGCGCCGATCCCCGCTCCGACGAGGAATGCGCCCCCGCGCGGACGCGGGGACGCATTCGGGACGCACCGGGGTGCCAGGGCTCCGTCGGCCGGATCAGGAGACCGAGTCGCGCGTCCGGCGACCCCGTGAACGGTGCGCACGCCGCCGGTAACCAGCCGACTGGCGCACAGCGATGCTACTCGGACAAGCCGAGTGCCGCACGGAAATCGGACGTCCGGCTCACTCCAGTTCGAGGGCCGCCGTCCCGGACTCGTCGGTCACCGAGGCGCCGACGTGCAGTGTGAAGGCGCCGGGCTCGTACCGCCAGGCACCGTCCTGCCAGTGCGCGAACGCCCGCGCCGGGACCTCGATCGACACCTCGGTCGACTCCCCGGCGTCGAGGCGCACGGGGGCGAACCCGACGAGCCACCGCACCGGCCGGTCGACCACCGAGGCCCCGCGCGAGGCGTAGACCTGCACGACGTGCTTGCCGGCCCGGTCGCCGGTGTTCGCCACGGTGGCCGTCACGACGGCCGTCCCGCCCTCGCCGACGGTGGGCGTCGCCGCCACGCCCTCGATCGTCCAGGTGGTGTACCCGAGGCCGTGGCCGAACGGGTACGCCGGCTCGGTGCCCGCGCGGAGCCAGGCGCGGTACCCGATGTGCACGCCCTCGTCGTAGCGCACCAGGCCGTCGACCGGGGTGACGTCGAGCACCGGCACGTCGGCCATCGCGGCCGGCCAGGTCGTGGGCAGGCGCCCGCCGGGCTCCTGCGCGCCGGTGAGCACGTCGGCCACCGCGTTGCCGTACTCCTGACCGCCGAACCAGGTGAGCAGCACCGCGGCGACGTCGTCCCGCCAGGGCATCTCAACCGGGGACCCCGCGTTGACGACGACGACCGTGTTCGGGTTGGCGGCGGCGACCGCGCGCACCAGGTCGTCCTGGTGCCCGGGCAGGGCGAGCGACGACCGGTCGTAGCCCTCGGACTCGACCTTCGAGTTCGTGCCGACCACGACGACCGCGACGTCCGCGTCCTCCGCGGTGGCCACCGCGGCGTCGATGAGCACCGACGGGTCCTCGTCGCTCGGCTCGGTGCCGAACTGGTAGGCGAGCACCCCGCCGAGGGTCTCGTCCTGCACCACGTCGTACTCGATGCGGATCGCGACGTCCTGCCCGGCGGTCACCGACACCGGCACCGACCGGGCCGGCGGGTTGAGGAACGCCGCGCCGAGCTGGTCGCCCTCGTACGGCACGTCCTCGTCGAGCACGAGCTCGTCGTCGATCCACATGCGCGAGCGGCCCGCGGCGCCGATGCCGATCCGGACCGTCCCGGCAGCGGGCGCCGTGTACGTCGTGGTGATGTCGAGCCGGTCCGCCTCGCGGGTGGGGGCGTCGCCGCCGAACCAGAAGAGCGCGGTGGCCCGGCGGTCCTCGACGTACAGCTCGACCCCGTCGCGCACGAACGCGACACGGGCGCCGGGCTCCCCGGTCGCCGGGTTGGTGATGGTGTCGATCGGGAACTCCGCGATGCCCTCCTGCACGACCGCGCCGATGGCGTGCTCGACCGTCGCGCCCGGGAACGCGGCACGGATGCCGTCGAGCGGCGACACGACCGAGGACGGCACGACCGTCGCCGAGCCGCCGCCCTGCGTGCGCGCCTGGTCGGCGTTGTGGCCGATGACGGCGACGCGTGACACCGCGGGGGCGTCGAGCGGCAGCACGCCGGTGTTGCGGACGAGCACGGTGCCCTCGGCCTCGGCCTCGCGGACGAACGCGGTGCCGTCCTCGACGTGCACGGGCGTCGCGGCGACGGGCTCGAAGCCCTCGAGCGCGCCGACCCGGGCGGCCAGCGTCAGGATGCGCCGGACCTTGCGGTCGATCGCGTCCATCGGCACCTCGCCCGACTCGACCGCGGCGAGCAGCGGCCCCTCGCTCCACCACGGGTTCGGTCCGGGCATCGCGACGTCCTGCGACGCCTTCGCCGAGTCGACCGAGCGCACCCCGGTCCAGTCGGACACGACGATGCCGTCGAAGCCCCACTCCGTGTTGAGCGGCGTCTCGAGCAGCTCGTGCTCCGACGCCGTGACGCCGTTGACCGAGTTGTACGACGACATGATCGCCCAGGCGTGCGCCTCGGTGACGGCCTTCTCGAACGCGAGCAGGTACAGCTCGCGGAGCGCCCGGTCCGAGACCTCGGTCGAGGCGGTGAAGCGGTCCGTCTCGTAGTCGTTCGCGATGTAGTGCTTCGGCGTCGCGGCGACGCCGTTCTCCTGCACGCCCGCCACGTACGCCGCGGCGAGGTCGCCGGTCAGCACCGGGTCCTCGCTGAACGCCTCGAAGTGGCGGCCGCCGAGCGGCGACCGGTGCAGGTTGATGGTCGGGCCGAGCACGACGTCGACGCCCTTGCGCCGGGCCTCGACGGCGGCGGCCGCGCCGTAGCGCTTCGCGACGCCTGCGTCCCACGACGCGCTCAGCGCGGTGGCCGAGGGCAGGTTGAGGGACGGGTCGCGCTCGTCCCACACCTCGCCGCGGACCCCGGAGGGGCCGTCGGACATGAGGATGCGGCGCAGCCCGATCTTCTCGATCGGCCAGGTCGTCCAGAAGTCACGTCCGGTCAGCAGCTGCACCTTCTCCTCGGTGGTCAGCTGGTCGACGAGCGCGTCGATGCGCTCCGCCAGCGGACTGGAGGTGGTGCTCGCGGTCTGCAGATCAGTCACGGTGATCGGTCCTTTCGTTCAGAGCCGGGGCAGGGGGTCAGCGCACGCCGCGGATGCGGGACACCGAGGCGATGCCGAGCAGTCCGACGACGGCGCCGGTGATGAAGAAGCCGCTGTACCCGCCGGTCAGGGCGATGACGCCGGGAGCGGCGGCGGGCACGAGGGACTGCGGCAGCGCCTGGGCGATGTTCACGACGCCGAGGTCCTTCGCGTTGTCCTGGTCCGACGGCAGCACGTCGGTGATGAGCGCCAGGTCGACCGCGTAGAAGACGCCCATGCCGGCACCCATCACGAACTCGCCGACCAGGACCACGCCCAGGGACGGCGCGAGCGCGATGATGACGAGCCCGACGACGCCGACGACGCCGGCGACCGCGACGAAGAGCTTGCGACGCCCGAGCTTGTCCGACAGCCAGCCGGCCACGAGCGAGGTCAGCACGATGCCGACGACGTTCCACAGCGTGCCCTGGAACACGGCGTTCGCCAGGTTCGACTCGTCGACGCCGATGTCGTCGCGCAGGAAGTAGGTCAGGTAGCTCACCGCGGTGTACTGGGCGGCGACCATCATGAAGCGGGTGAGCCAGGCCCAGCCGAGGTCGGGGTGCTTCACGGGGTTGAACACGAACGAGCCGAAGAGCTGCCCGATGCCGAGCTTCGAGGTCGGGCGCTGCGCGAGCACGCGGTCACGGAACACCAGCGCGTAGAGGACGACGACCGCGGAGCCGATCGCCCCCGGCACGATCATCTGCGTGGCCGAGGTCGAGAAGAGCTGCACCAGGAAGGTGCCGCCGACGAGCGCGAGGTTCTGCGCGAGTCCGAGGAGCGCCGCGACCCGGCCGCGCTGCGAGCGCGTGACGTGGTCGGGCAGCACGGCGGTGAGCGCCGCGATCGTCGCGTTGTAGGCGATCTGCGCGACACCCCAGCCGATCACCAGCACGACCACGGAGGACGTCGTCGCGACGACCACGAGGGCCGCGAAGCCGACCACGGTGCCACCGATGATCCACGGACGACGCATGCCGAGCCTCCCGGCCGTCCGGTCGCTGAAGCGACCCGCCAGCGGGTTGGCGACCATCGCGGCGAACGCGCCGATGCCGAGCGCCAGGCCGAGCACGCCGGCCTGGTTGTCCGGCGCGATCTCGGCGACCTTGAGCGCCATCGCGACGAGCACCGGCGGCAGCAGGGCGATGAAGAGCCCGAACATCGCGATCGGCATGCCGAGCGAGTACATGAGGGGCGCACCGCGACCCTGGGTCGGGGCGACCGCGGTCGGGGTGTCGGAAACGGACAGGGCGTCGTTGCCCACTGCAACCTCCATGGGGTGCGCCACCGTCGTCGGTGACTCGCTCGCCTCCGTCGGCGGCTGGGGGCCACGGTACCACCAAAACCAAGCAGTAGTAGGTTTTCTGCTGCCGACCCTGGCGGTACAGTCCTGCCATGGCACAACGGGGTTCGTACGCGAAGGGGATCGCGAAGCGCGAGGAGATCCTGACGGTCGCCCTCGAACTCGTCGCCTCACAGGGGTTCCGCCGGACGAGCATCAAGGACATCGCCGACGCCGTCGGTCTGACCCAGGCCGGCCTGCTGCACTACTTCGACTCGAAGGACGACCTCTGGGTCGAGGTCCTCCGCCGCCGCGACGACTCCGACGCCGCCACCGACTGGGACGCCGCCGACCCGGGCGAGCTGCTCGCCGCCATCGTGCGGCACAACGTCTCGGTGCCCGGCCTCGTGCAGATGTTCGTCAACCTGTCCGCGGCCGCGGCGACCGACCCGGACCACCCCGCGCACGCGTACTTCCAGGAGCGCTACGACCGCACCCGCCGCGACCTGTCCGCGGACTTCCGGGCGATGCAGCAGGACGGCCGGCTCCGGACCGACGTCGACGCCGAGGAACTGACGAGCGTCCTGCTCGCGGTCTCCGACGGCATGCAGATCCAGTGGCTGTTCGACCCCTCGCGCGACATGGCCCGGCACGTCGAGCTCGTCACCCGGCTCGCGATCGCCCAGGCGGCGCCCGCCGTCTGACGCCGCCCCCGGTCGCTCCCCGCCCAGTCGCTCCCCGCCCGGTCGCTCCCCGCCGGAACCAGGTTCCGGACACAGCACCGCGCGGTTCCGTGGTGTCGTGTCCGGAACCTGGTTCGCACGACGGAGCGGGGTACGGACAGGGCCTGGCCCGACCCCGGCCGCCCGGGGCAGGATGGACCGGACCCTCCGGGGTGCACCCCGACGACGATGTGGAGAGACGCGATGACGCGTGTGTTGGTGACCGGCGGCAGCGGCAAGCTCGGGCGGGCGGTGGTGCGCGACCTCGACGCGCACGGGTACGACGTGGTCCTGCTCGACCGCGTGCCAGCGCCGGACAAGCCCGAGCGGGTGCCCTTCCTGCGGATCGACCTGACCGACCACGGGCAGGTGCTGAACGCCTTCATGGGCATCGACGACCGCTACGACCACGTGGACGCCGTCGTCCACCTCGCGGCCGTGCCGGCCCCCGGACAGGTCCCCGACGTGGCGCTCATCACGAACAACGTCACGTCGTCGATCAACGTCTTCCACGCGGCCCGAGCGGCCGGGATCAAGAACGTGGTGTGGGCGTCGAGCGAGACCCTGCTCGGGATCCCGATGGGCGAGCACCACCCGCCCTACCTGCCCGTCGACGAGGAGTTCGCGGTCCGCCCGCAGTCGTCGTACTCGCTCGGCAAGGCCGTGGAGGAGGAGATGGCGCGCCACTTCACCCGCTGGGACCCGGAGCTGAAGATGATCGGGCTGCGGTTCTCGAACGTCATGGACGAGACCGACTACCCGGCCTTCCCGTGGGACGCCACCCCGGAGGCGAAGACCTTCAACCTGTGGTCGTACATCGACTCGCGCGACGGTGCCCAGGCGGTCCGGAAGTCCCTCGAGGCCGACCTCACCGGGTTCGAGGCGTTCGTCATCGCGAGCCCGGACACCGTGATGGACACGCCGACCATCGAGCTGGTCGAGCGCTTCGTGCCGGACATCGAGCGCCGCGCGGACATCGACGGGGTCAGCTCACTGCTGTCGTCGGAGAAGGCCCGCGAACTGCTCGGCTACGCGCCGGAGCACAGCTGGCGTGACCACCGCGCCTGAGCGCGCGCGGGGTCGCTCGGTCCCCGTGTGCGCGTCAGGCAGCGGGGACGAGCAGCCCGTCGAGCACCAGGTCGCGCGCCGCCGGCAGCAGGTCGGCGGCGAGCGCCTGCTCGTCCACCCCGGTGATCTGCGCGAGCGCGCCGATGATCGCGGCCACGGACAGGTCGCCGTCACAGGCGCCGACGAACGCGGCGAGCGCGGTGTCCGCGTCGACCCTGCGTCCGAGTCCCCCGCCCTGCACGAGCGTCATCACCGTCGGGTCGTCGTTGCCCGGCCAGTAGTAGCGCTCCTCGGTGACGTCGCCGGCGACCGACAGGTGCGTGGCGGCGAGCGCGGCGTCGTCGTGCCCGGCGAGCCAGGCGGCCGCGTCGAGGACGCGCGCCACCGTGGCACCGAGCCCGGCGGGGTTGGAGCCGAGCGCCTCGGGGACGCGCTCGAACCGGCGGAATCCGGACGGGCCTCCCCCCACGGGCTCGGCCGCCACGTCGCTCCGCAGGCTCCGCGACGCGTCGGAACCGGCCCGCGTGGGCCGAGGCAGGGGTCGACGCACCACGACGTACCCGAAGCCGACGCCGGTGACGCGGCGCTCCGCGAAGTCGTCGAGCCAGGCGCCCACCAGCGTGTCGAACTCGGTCGTGCCGGGCTTCGTGCCGCCGTCGCGGATCCAGGTCTCGGCGTAGGACGTCGGGTCCTGGCGCTCGCGCTCGACGACCCACGCGTCGAGGTCGGTGTCCGCGAACCAGCCGCGCACGCGGTCGAGGCCGTCGACGCCCCAGTGGTACTCCCAGTTGCCGAGCAGCTGCGCGGTCCCGCCGGGCTCCAGGTGGTCGGCCAGGCCGCGGAGCACGGTCTCGACCAGGGCGTCGCCGACCATGCCGCCGTCGCGGTACTCGTACGAGGGGACGCCCGGTCGGCGGGGCGTGATGACGAACGGCGGGTTCGAGACGATGCGGTCGAACCGCTCCCCCGCGACGGGCTCGAAGAGCGAGCCGTACCGGAAGTCGATCCCGTCGATCCCGTTGAGCTGCGCGTTGAAGCGGGCGATGTCGAGGGCGCGGCGGGAGATGTCCGTGGCGACCACCCGGTCGGCGAAGCGTCGGGCGTGCATTGCCTGGATGCCGCACCCGGTGCCGAGGTCGAGCACCGTGCGGACGGGCACCGGGACCTGCAGGCCGCTCAGCGTGGTGGTCGCCCCGCCGATGCCGAGCACGTGCTCCTCGCTGATCGCGTGGCCGAGCGCGAGCTCGCCGAGGTCGGAGACGATCCACCAGCTGCCGGCACCGAGGTCGTCGACGAAGGCGTAGGGGCGCAGGTCGACGGTGGGCAGGACCTCGGCGCCGCCGGTGCCGCCGGTGCCGCCGATGCCGTCGGCACCGTCGGCTCCGTCGGCTCCGTCGATCCGCAGCAGGCCGGCGACGACGACGGCGTCGAGGCCGGCGGTCGGGAACGCCGCCGCGGCGTCCTCGTGCGGGACCGGCAGGCCGAGCACGAACAGGGTCGCGAGCGTGCCGAGCGGCGATGACGGCCGCGCCGCGAGGGCCCGGAGGGCGGCCACCCGTGAGCCGCGGTGCAGCGACGCGGCGGCCTCGGCACCCCACAGCGAGTCGACCCGCTCGACGCTGAAGCCGGCGGCGTCGAGGTCCGCGGCGAGCGCCGACGTCACGTGCGGCGCGGCGCCGACCTCGGGCAGGGCGTGCACGGTCCGGCTCACGACTCGATCCCGTCGCGCATCAGGGCGGCGGGCACGTCCCACGCGGACACCAGGTCGAGCAGCCCGGGGAACCGTGCCTGCACGTCCTCGGCGCGCACCCGACTGGAGCGGGTGAGCCCGTCCTGGTGCTGTTCGAGCAGCCCGGCCTCGCGCAGGACGCGGAAGTGGTGGGTGAGCGTGGACTTCGGTCGGTCGACGCCGACCCACCCGCAGCTGCGCACGCCGCCTGCGGCGTCCACCAGGTAGCGGTGCAGGATGGCGAGCCGGATCGGGTCGCTCAGGGCATCCATCACGACCGGCAGGTCCAGCTCGGCCACGGACGGTTGGGGCAGTCGCTCGGGGGCGTCGACGTGCGCGGGCATGGACGGGACGCTACCACCGACCACCTCGCAGTACGACTTGCGTCGTACAGTTCACCTGCGGTACGAATGCAGTCGTACAACACGTGGACGAAGGGATGCTCGTGCAGCAGCAGTCAGCTCGATCGGTCGCCGGGTTCTGGATCCTGGCCGCCATGCTCCTGGCGTCGGTCGCCTCGTCAGCCGTCCCCTCGCCGATCTACCCCGTCTACGCCGCCGAGTGGCACCTGACGCCGCTCATGCTCACCGGTGTCTTCGCCGTCTACGTCGCCGGGCTGCTCGCGAGCCTGCTGGTCGCCGGCCGTCTGTCCGACCACGTCGGCCGGAAGCCGGTGCTCGTCGTCGGCGGCCTCGGCGTCGCCCTGTCGCTCGGGCTCTTCGCCGTCGCCGACGGCGTCCTCGCCCTGGTCGTCGACCGCATCGTGCAGGGCGTCTCCGTCGGGCTGCTCATCGGCGCGCTCGGCGCCGCCCTCATCGACAACTCGCTCGAGCGGCACCCCGCCCTGGCCGGCGTGCTCAACGGCGTCGTCCCGCCCGTCGCCCTGGCCACCGGAGCGATGGCGAGCGGCGCCCTGGTCGAGTGGGGCCCCGCGCCGGAGCAGCTCGTCTACCTGGTGTTCGGCGTGCTCCTGGTCCTGCTCGTCGTCGCCCTCGTCGTCGTCCCCGAGCGCGTCGAGCGCCGCCCGGGGGCCCTGCGCTCCCTCCGCCCGACGATCAGCGTGCCCCGGTCGTCCCGCCGGCTGTTCCGCGGCGTCGCCGGATCGCTCGTCGCGAGCTGGGCACTCGGCGGCATGTTCCTGTCGCTCGTCCCCTCCGCACTCGGCGCGGTGTTCGGCATCACGAACCACTTCGCCGCCGGCGCGCTCATCGCCGTCGTCACCGGCACCGGTGCACTCACCGGGCTCGCGATCCAGCGGATGGACACCCGACGCGCGGTGCTCCTCGGCCTCGTCGCCCTGGTCCTCGGACCGGTCGTCACCGTCGCGTTCGTCGCAGCGCACTCTCTGCCGGGGCTCGTCGTCGGCAGCGCGATCGCCGGCGTCGGCTTCGGCGCCGGGTTCCAGGCACCGCTGCGGATGCTGCTCGCCACCGCAGCGCCGACCCACCGCGCCGGACTGCTCTCCACCATCTACGTCGTGAGCTACCTGGCGTTCGGCGTGCCGTCCGTCATCGGCGGCCTGCTCGAGCCCGCCGTCGGCCTCGTCCCGGTGATCGCCGGGTACGGCGGTTTCATCGTGCTCGCCGCGGTCGTCGCCCTCGTGCTGCAACTCGTGTCGAAGGACACCGCCGCGGTCGAGGAACAGGCAGCCGAGGCCGTCGAACGCACCGCGACCGGGTCCGTGCGGGTCGCCGCCGAGTAGTGGCCGGGTACCGGCCGTCCGTCCCGTCGGGCGTCAGTGCCCGGGGCGGGCCGGCTTCGCGCCCCGACGCGGCACGCCCACGGTGCGCGCGGCACCGGTGTGCGCGGCGTCGACGTCGGCCTTGCCGCGGTCGGCCGCGTCTCGCAGCCGCTTCGGTCCGTGTCGCTTCGCCCAGTCCCAGAACCGGTGCAGCTGCGCGCGGAGCCACGTGATGATCCGGTGGAAGAAGTGGAACTCGCTCGCCAGGATCGTCAGCCCGATGAACACCACGAGCCAACCCGGACCGGGCAGCGGCACGAGGATCAGCCCGATGACCACCACGAGCCCACCGACGATGCCGACCAGCACCTTGTAGAACAGGTGCACGTGCGGCCGCGCGTGGATCCAGGTCCGCATGTCGTGGAACCACTGGAACCGCTGGCGCTGCGCACCCTCGCCCTGCGCCTCGGCAGGTCCGGCGTTGGGGTCGGCGTCCATGCGGAAACGGTAGGGCGCGCGGCTGGGAATCCGCGGCGCGCCCGGTGGACGGATGGTGCGCCGGCCGGGAGGCGCGAGGCGGGGCCGCATCGTGCCTCCCGGCCGGCAGGTGGTCGCCGCTACTGCGCCGTGGGAGCGAGCGCGGTCCCCTGCAGCGCCTGGTACCAGGCGCTGCTCCAAGGGATCATCGTCTCGACGAGCGCGTCGAGGTCGTCGAGGCCGACGGGTTCGGTCTTCGGACCGATCGACCAGTCGGCGTAGCCCCTGGCCAGGTGGGTGCGCCCGGTCAGGTGGCGCTTCGCGAGCCGGAGCTTGTGCTTGCCGAGCCCCTTCCTGCCGTTGCCCGCCGATCCGAGGCTCACCGCGACCCGGCCCGGGTTCTTCGTCAGGACCTCGTCGTCCAGCACCTCGAGCGCGCGGATCCACGACGGGGCGTCACCGGTGTGCTCCGGATCCGGGAAGTCGGCCTCGGACAGGTGGCTCACCGAGATGCCGACGAACCCTTCGAACTCCGTGTCGTCGAGGTGCGGCGGCATGCCCCGCCCGGTCACCTGGATCTGTCCGCGGATCCACTTCGCGTCCTCGCCGTCGTGCAGCGCGCGCTCGAAGACGATGGACGGCATCCCGCCGTCGCCGCGCTGCACGCGGACGTCCCAGTCGGGCATCCGCTGCCGGAGCCCGAGCGCCTGGAGCCGAGCCTCGACGGTCGTCTTGAGCAGCCGCCCCTCGCCCTCGATGTCGTCCTTCACGAGTCGCGGCGAGTCGAAGCACGCGAGCGCCTCGTCCCAGTCGATCACGTGGACGCGCTCGTCGTTGGTGACGAACTCGCCGAGCGACTCCTTGCGCGGCACGAGGACGAACAGCGTGCCGGTCTCGCCGAGGGCCTCCAGCTGCTCGTCGACCTGCCGACCGGTCAGCTCGTGGTCGAGCTTCGCCTCGATCCCGACGGTGCCGTGCTCGAAGGTCAGCTCGACGTCGAGCCGGACCGTGCCCCGTTCGGTCTCGACGTCCTTGTGCGGCACCTCGCACTCGACCTTCTGGAACGTCCCGAACTGCTTGCCGCTCACACGCTCGAGGAGCTGGACGAAGCGCTCGTGGTCGTGGCGGATCTCGGCACCGAGGGCACGGGTCGCCATCGGCTCCGTGCGGTAGATGGTGGTCTGCGTCATGGCGCCATGATGTCGGGGCGCGAGCGCCTCGGAGGGGCGCAACGCGCCGTCGGTGGAGAAATGTTGTAGAAATCTCACCTGTGAGGAGAACGGTGGACGGTCACGCGTGCGCAATGCAGGTCGCCGCCCACGGCACTGCCGCCAGACGGGCCTCGGGGATCGGTTCCCCGCCGACGATGCACCGGCCGTAGGTCCCCGCGTCGAGTCGGACGAGCGCGGCGTCCACCAGGCGGATCCGTTCACGGGCGTCGTCGCGCACGGCGCCGAGCGACCCGCGCTCCCACGCGAGCGTCGCGCCCTCGGGGTCGTGCTCGTCGTCGGAGTTCGCGTCCTGCCGGGCGTCGCTGACGTCCCGCATGCTCCGCTCGACGTCGGCGAGCAGGCGCTCGTTCCGGGAGCGCTCGGCGGTCAGGGCGGCGCGGGGGTCCTCCATGTCGCACACCGTAGTCGCCGACGGGCCGGCCGGCAGGCGACGCGGGTGCGGAATGGTCCGCACCTCGGATGCGTTCGCATGGACATGACGAAGATCGGGTTCCTGTCGTTCGGCCACTGGCGCGACGTCCCGGGTTCCAGGGTGCGCAGCGGCCGCGAGGCCCTCGTGCAGGCGATCGACCTCGCGGTCGCCGCCGAGGAGTCCGGCGTCGACGGCGCGTACTTCCGCGTGCACCACTTCGCACCGCAGCAGGCGGCGCCGTTCCCGCTCCTGTCCGCCATCGCCGCGAGGACGAGCCGCATCGAGATCGGCACCGGCGTCATCGACATGCGGTACGAGAACCCGCTGTACATGGCGGAGGAAGCCGCGGCCACCGACCTCATCTCCGGCGGACGCCTGCAACTCGGTGTCTCCCGGGGGTCACCCGAGACCGCCCTCGCCGGCTACGAGCAGTTCGGGTACGTGCCGGACGCGTCGGACACGAACGGTGGCGACCTGGCCCGGTCGCACACGAGCGTCTTCCGACGTGCGATCGCCGGCGAACCGATGGCGAACGCGAACCCGCAGATGACCGGCATGGCCGGGTCGCTGCCGATCTCCCCGCTCTCCGACTCGCTCAGCGACCGCATCTGGTGGGGCGCCGGCACCCGCGCGACGGCCGAGTGGACGGCCGAGCAGGGCATGAACCTGATGTCCTCGACCCTGCTGACCGAGGACACCGGCGTGCCGTTCGACGAGCTGCAGGCCGAGCAGATCGCCCGCTTCCGCAGCACCTGGGCGGACATGGGGTGGGAGCGCACGCCACGGGTCTCCGTGTCGCGCAGCATCATCCCGATCACCGACGACGAGTCGCGGCACTACTTCGGCGTCCGCGCGCAGGTCGAGGGGCAGGACCAGGTCGGCCACCTCGACGGCGGACTCGCCCGCTTCGGTCGCTCCTACATCGGCGAGCCCGAGCAGCTCGTAGCCGAGCTCGCCGCGGACCGGGCGGTCCGCGAGGCGGACACCGTGCTCGTCACGGTGCCGAACCAGCTCGGCGTCGACTTCAACTCCCGGCTGCTCGCCGCGGTGAAGGACGTCATGAACGAGGTGGACGCGGCGCCCGTCCCCGCCTGACGGCCTCGGGGCGTCAGGCGGTGCGCGTCGCCGTCGGCCACACGAGCCGGAACCGTTCGCACACGACCGGCATGTCCGGCTCGAAGCCGCGCGGGTTCTCGGAGTGCGCTCGCCAGTAGGCCTCGTGCTCCCGCCGCCACCACGCCAGCGTGCGGTCCCCTTCGCCCTCGGCGCGGGCGTGCTCCTCGTCGACCTCGTCGAACGGGACCACCCGCACGTCGGTGACCGCGATGACCGCGCGCGGGGCGCCGACACCGTCGAGGACGACGGCGAGGTCCCCGACCGTCGGCAGCGCCTCGTCGGCGGCCTCGTAGTCCCAGAGCGACGACGCCGTGCCGTCCTTCACGCCGTCGAGCACCAGTGCGAGCAGGTCGTCGGCCTGCTCCGGCGTCGCCCCGAACGCCCAGGCCTCGGGAACGGCGCTCGGCAGGCCCGGTACCTCGTCACGTCGGCGGGCCCAGAACTCGTCGAGCGGTGTCGTGGTCATCCCCCGACGGTAGTGCAGCCGGTCTGTCCTCCGTTGTGCTGACACCCGCGCTGGGACTGGGGAGCGCGCGCTCCTCCTCGTAGCCTCGTGGGGCATCGACTTCCCCCGCACCACGAGGAGGACCCGTGACCCTTCCGGCCGCAGGCTGGTTCCCGGACCCGCAGGACGCCAGCCGCCTGCGTTGGTGGGACGGTCACGCCTGGGGTGACGCCACGCGGGTGCTGCCGAACCAGCCGGAACCCGTCGCTCCGGTCGTCGTCGCCGCGGCCGGCCCGTCGTTCTCGGTGCACACGGGGTCGCTCGGGGTCCACGCTTGGGCGTCCGGCGTGCAGGACCGCCGCTTCTGCGTGTTCACGATCGTCGCGGTGTTCTTCGCCCTGCTGTCCGTCCGCGTGAACCCGATCGGTGCGAGCAGTGTGCTCGCACTCGTGTCCGGGGTCGTCGGGATCGTACGCCCCGGCGCGACCGGCCCCTGGCGAGTGCTGGCCCGGAGCATCGCGGCGAGCGCCGTCGTCGTCGCCGTGGCCACCGCAGCGGTCGCCGCCTCGGTGCAACTGCACCTCTTCTGACCCGCGGGTACCGCCACCGAACGACTTCGTGAGCAGGAATGGTCGCGTCCGCCACGCGAACCCGATCATTCCTGCTCACCGAGCGAACGACCGGCCGAACGAACCCGAGCGAACGCCCGGCCGGCAGGCCGGACCCGCCCGGACGACCTCGCCCGACCGCCCTACCGCCGCGCCCGCGGGTGCGCCGTCTGGTACACGTCCCGCAGCATGTCGGCGGTGACCATCGTGTAGATCTGCGTCGTCGCGACGCTCGCGTGGCCGAGCAGTTCCTGCACGACGCGCACGTCAGCACCGCCCTCGAGCAGGTGCGTCGCGAACGAGTGCCGGAAGGTGTGCGGGGACACGTGCGCCTCGAGGTCCGCCGCGGCAGCGGCCGCCTGGATCACGAGCCAGGCGCTCTGCCGCGACAGCCGGGCGCCGCGCGCGCCGAGGAACAGCGCCGGTGTCGAGGCACCGCGTGCCGCGAACACCGGTCGCGCCCGCACCAGGTAGGCGTCGACCGCCGCCCGGGCGAAGCTGCCGAGCGGCACGACGCGCTGCTTGTTGCCCTTGCCGGTGACCTTGACCACGGAGAGCTCGCCACCGGCGTCCGACAGGGTCGTGACGTCGTCGACGGACAGCCCCACCGCTTCGGAGATGCGCGCGCCGGTGGCGTAGAGCAGCTCGAGCAGTGCCTTGTCCCGCAGCTGCACCGGGTCGTCGGCGTCCGCCGAGACGGCGCCGAGCAGCCGTTCCATGTCCTCGACCGAGATCGCCTTCGGCAGGCGCATCGGGGCCTTCGGCGGTCGGACCGCGGTGCCGGGGTCAAGTGGCAGCCACCCCTCCCCCGCCGCGAACGCCGTGAACGACCGGACCGAGCTGAGCATGCGGGCGATCGACCGCGGTGCGAGCGGCCCCGACGGTCGGGTCGCCAGGTGCGTCACGAACGCCGAGACGTCCGCGCGCGCCAGCCGGGCGACGTCCTCGACCGCGGAGGCTCCGCCGGCCCGGTCGGCTCCGTCGGACGCCACGACCGGGGCGGACGCCAGCCACGAGGCGAACACCTCGAGGTCCCGCCGGTACGCCGACAGGGTGTGCTGCGAGAGTCCCCGTTCGATGGCGACGTGCCGCAGGTACGTCTCCACGGCGCGGTCGAGGGGCGTGGCCCCCGCTGATGCGGCGGCGGTCAATGCAGCGCTGCGTCGGGTGCGCCCACCCGGAACCCGGTGAACGTCACGGTCAGGCCGGCACGTGTCGGCGCCGCGCAGAGCAGGCCCACCGTCACGTCGGCCCCCGGGTCGAGGTACGCGACCCGGACCAGCCGCGGAGCCTCCCCCGCTGCCCAGGCCCGCACGGTCACGGCATCGCCGTCGCGGCTGACCCGCACCGTCACGGTCCGTCCGACCCACTCCGGCACCGGGGCCACCGACCAGTCCGAGGTCCCCCGCGTGACGACGGCACCGAGCTGCGGCGTCCCGTCCGAGACCTCGACCCCGGCCTTGATCCAGTGCTGCCCGTCGACTCGCAGGAACAGCCCCGCCTGGTCGAACTGCTCCGTGTAGTCGAGGACGAACGACGCCTCGGCCGAGAACGGGCCGTCGACCGCCTGCAGCAGCGCGTGCTCGGAGTCGTGCACGAACCCGTACGAGGTGGTCCGCCAAGCATCACTGCCCTCGACGGCGGTCACGCGCAGGACGTCGCCGTCGAGCGTCACCGCAGCCGGCTCGTTCGTCCACCGTCCCTGGTCGACCAGCGCGGCGAGGCTCACGCGTCGCGCCGTTCGAGCGCGTCCACCGCCAGCACGGCCACGACCAGACCGGAGTTGTGCAGCCGCCCGTCGAGGATCGCCGCCACGAGCTCGGCCCGGGGCACCCACCGCTTCACGATGTCGGCTTCCTCGGCCTCGCGGTCGAACGCGGTCGCCGTGGGCCGGACACCCCGCGCGCGGTACACCTGCAGGAACTCGTTGCTGCCGCCCGACGAGGTGTTGTACCGGACCAGCGGCTCCCACTCGTCCGCCTCGAGGTCGGCTTCCTCCGCCAGCTCGCGCTGCGCGGCGGTCAGGTGCTCCTCGCCCTCCATGTCGAGCAGCCCGGCGGGCAGCTCCCAGTCGCGCACCCGCACCGGGTGGCGGTACTGCTGGATGACGAGCACGCGCCCCTCGTCGTCCTCGGCGTAGACCGCGACGGCGCCGGTGTGGTCGACGTACTCCCGCACCATCGAGTCGTCGTGGTACGCGATCGCGTCACGCCGGACGTCCCACACGGCGCCCTCGTACACGACGGAGGATTCGGTGACCTCGAAGGAGGCCGGCTCGTCAGCGATGGGTGCGTCAGTCACGCAACCATCCAAGCACGCGCCCCTCGCGGAACCAGGTTCCGGACACAGCACCGCGTCGTCCCGCGGTTCCGTGTCCGGAACCAGGTGCCGTGGTCGCGACCGACGGGAGGCGCGGTGCCAGCTGGCACCGCGCCTCCCGTCCGAGACCACTCGCGTTACGCGACCTGCTCCTCGGTCTGCGGGTCGAACAGGCTGGACGCCTCGTGGCGCTCGATCGCGGCAGCGACGAGCCCCGCGAACAGCGGGTGCGCGTCGGTCGGGCGCGAGCGGAGCTCCGGGTGCGCCTGCGTCGCGATGTAGAACGGGTGCACGTCGCGCGGGAGCTCGACGTACTCGACCAGGGTGCCGTCCGGCGACGTCCCCGAGAACACGAGGCCGGCCGCGGCGATCTGGTCGCGGTACTTGTTGCTCACCTCGTAGCGGTGGCGGTGCCGCTCGGAGGCCTCCGGCGCACCGTACAGCTCCGCCGCGAGCGAGCCTTCGGTGAACGACGCCGGGTAGAGGCCGAGGCGCATCGTGCCGCCCATGTCGCCGCCCGCGATGATGTCGACCTGCTCGGCCATCGTCGCGATGACCGGCGTCGAGGTCTCCGGGTCGAACTCGGTGCTCGATGCGTCGGTCAGGCCGGCCTCGTGCCGGGCGTACTCGATGACCATGCACTGCAGGCCGAGGCACAGCCCGAGCGTCGGGATGCCCTGCTCGCGGGCGAACTGCAGCGCGCCGAGCTTGCCCTCGATGCCGCGCACGCCGAACCCACCGGGGACGCAGATGCCGTCGACGTCGCCGAGCTGCTTCGCCGCACCCTCGGGCGTGGTGCAGTCGTCGGACACGACCCACTTCAGCGTGACCTTCGCGTCGTGCGCGAAGCCGCCCGCACGGAGCGCCTCGGTCACCGACAGGTAGGCGTCCGGCAGGTCGATGTACTTGCCGACCAGGGCGATCGTGACGTCCTTCTTCGGCTCGTGCACGGCACGGAGCACCGGGGTCCACGCGGTCCAGTCGACCGGACCGGCGTCGAGCCCGAGCGCGTCGACGATGACCTGGTCGAGGCCCTGGTTGTTCAGCAGCGTCGGCAGGTCGTAGATCGAGGGGACGTCCACCGCGTTCACCACGGCGTCCTCGTCGACGTCGCACATCAGCGCGATCTTGCGCTTGTTCGAGTCCGACACCGGGCGGTCGCTGCGCAGGACCAGCGCGTCCGGCTGGATGCCGATCGAGCGAAGCGCCGCGACGGAGTGCTGCGTCGGCTTCGTCTTCTGCTCGCCCGAGGCGTTCATGAACGGCACCAGCGAGACGTGCACGAAGAACACGTTGTTGCGGCCGAGCTCGTGCCGCACCTGGCGGGCGGACTCGATGAAGGGCTGCGACTCGATGTCTCCGACGGTGCCACCGACCTCGGTGATGATGACGTCGGGCTGCGGGTCGTTCTGCGCCTGCTCACGCATCCGGCGCTTGATCTCGTCGGTGATGTGCGGGATGACCTGCACCGTGTCGCCGAGGTACTCGCCGCGACGCTCCTTGGCGATCACCGTCGAGTACACCTGACCGGTCGTGACGTTCGCCGACTGCGACAGGTTGATGTCGAGGAAGCGCTCGTAGTGCCCGATGTCGAGGTCCGTCTCCGCACCGTCGTCGGTCACGAAGACCTCGCCGTGCTGGAACGGGTTCATGGTGCCCGGGTCCACGTTGAGGTACGGGTCGAGCTTCTGCATGACGACCTTGAGGCCGCGCGCAGTGAGGAGGTTGCCGAGGCTGGCTGCCGTCAGGCCCTTGCCGAGAGACGAGACGACCCCGCCGGTCACGAAGATCTGCTTCGTCACCTTCGGGGTCGCGTTCGAAGAATTGGTACCGCCGCTGAGAGTGTCCGCCACGGGATTCCATCGTACGTCAGAACTGCCGGGAGGCGCGACCTCCGTTCGCAGTGGGCGTTGCGCGGACGGGTGGCCGGGTCCGCGTCGCACGGAGCGAGCTGGCACGGCGCGGGTCGAGCGCACCCGTCGTACGAGGCCAGCTGGCACGACGCAAGGTGACCGCCGCCGCTCCACGGGGCGAGCGCGCGAGATGGTCGGTGGGCTCGCCCGGAAGCGATCAGGACGTGCGAGTCGGGCTCGACCCGCGCCTCCAGGCCGGTCCCGTGCCGGTCAGGCGCGCTGACCGGCCACGTCGAGCAGTTCGCGTGCGTGCTCGATGCCGCTCGCGCTGTCTCCGAGACCCGAGAGCAACCGGGCCATCTCCTGCAGCCGGTCCTCGCCCTCGAGCCGCCGCACGCTCGACGACGTCACCGCACCGCTGGCGTCCTTCACGACGTTGAGGTGGTTGTTCGCGAACGCCGCGACCTGGGCCAGGTGCGTGACGACGATGACCTGGGTGCGCTCGGCGAGCTTCGCCAGGCGTCGCCCGATCTCGATCGCCGCCGCTCCACCGACGCCGGCGTCGACCTCGTCGAAGACGAACGTCGGCACCGTCGTGCTGCCGGCCATGACGACCTCGATCGCGAGCATCACCCGCGACAGCTCCCCACCGGAGGCCCCCTTGCCGATCGGCCGCGGGTCGGTGCCGGAGTGCGGCTGGAGCAGGATCGACACCTGGTCGCGGCCGTGGCGCCGGTACTCGCCGGCGTCGGTGACCTCGACGACCAGCGTCGCCCCTGCCATGGCCAGCGTCTTCAGCTCGGTCGTGACCCGCTTCGCCAGGTCCGTGGCGGCCTTCGTGCGCGCCGTGGTGAGCGCGCCGGCAGCATCGGCGAGGGCCTGCTCGTCCTGCTCCACCGCACCCTGCAGTGCCGCGATGCGGTCGTCGTCGCCGTCGAGCTCGAGCAGTCGGTCGCTCGCCCGTTGTCCGTACGCGATGACGTCGTCGATGGTCTCGCCGTACTTGCGGGTGAGCCCGGCGAGCAGCGCCCGCCGCTCGTTGATGACCTCGAGGTCGTGTCCGGCGTCCGGTTCCAGCGACCCGAGGTAGCTCGAGATGCTCGCAGAGGTCTCCGACGCCTGGATGCCGAGTTCGGTCAGCTGCTCGAGCACGGGCTGCAGTGCGGCGTCCGATGCGACCACGCGCTCCACCGCCCGTCGTGCGGACTCGACCAGGCCGATGACGTCCGAGACGCCGTCGAGTGACTCGCTCGACAGGGCCTCGTGCGCGAGGGCCGCGGACAGACGGAGCTCCTCGAGGTTCCCGAGCCGGTCGGCACGCTCGCCGAGCTCGACGTCCTCGCCGGGTTGCGGGTCGACCGCCTCGATCTCGTCCGAGGCGGCACGGATGCGCTCGGCCTCGGCCACCCGGTCGTCGCGGTCACGCGTCAGGGTCTCGAGCTCGGCGGCGTGCGCCTGCCAGGCGTCGTAGGCGACGACGTAGCGCCGCAGGGCCTTCTCGAGGGAGGCACCCCCGAAGCCGTCGAGCGCCGCACGCTGGGCGGTGGCGGAGGTCAGCCGGATCTGATCGGACTGGCCGTGCACGGTCACGAGCTGGTCGGCGAGCTCACCGAGCACCGCGACGGGAGCACTCCGGCCTCCGACCGTCGCCCGGCTGCGGCCCTCGGCCGACACCGTACGGGTGAGGATGAGCTCGCCGTCCTCGACCGCGCCGCCGGCGTCCTCGACACGCTCGGCGACGGCGGCGTGGTCGGGGACGTTCCACCGGCCCTCGACGATCGCGCTCGACGCACCGCGCCGCACGGACGCGGCATCGGCGCGGGAACCGAGCAGCAGCCCGAGCGCCGTGACGATCATGGTCTTGCCGGCGCCGGTCTCACCGGTGACGACCGTGAACCCGGGACCGAGTTCGAGCGTCGTCTCACCGATGACCCCGAGGTCGCGGATCGCGATCTCCTCGATCATCGGTCCTCCTGGTCGGTCGTCGCGGATGCGGTGACAGGGCGTCCCACACGGGTCACAGGAGGTCACCGTCCTCGTCGTCGGACTGCGGCCCGCGCCACCCGGCGACCGGCAGCTGGAACTTGGCGACCAGGCGGTCGGTGAACGGGGCGTCCTTCAGTCGGGCGACCCGGACGGGGTCCGGGGACCGTCGGACCTCGACCCGCGCGCCCGGGGGCAGGTCGTGCGTGCGGCGCCCGTCGCACCAGAGGACGCCGACGCCGCTGGTGCGCCGGAGCACCTCGACGGCGAGCGTGCAGTCAGGGCCGACCACGATGGGTCGGGCGAACAGGGCGTGCGCGCTGAGGGGCACCATGAGCAGGGCGTCGACGTCCGGCCAGACGATCGGGCCGCCGCCGGAGAACGAGTACGCCGTCGAGCCGGTCGGCGTGGAGACCACCACACCGTCGCAGCCGAACGAGGACAGGGGACGACCGTCGACCTCGGTGACGACCTCGAGCATGCGCTCGCGCGAGGCCTTCTCGATGGTCGCCTCGTTGAGAGCCCAGCTCGAGTAGACGACCTGGTTGCCGACGACGACGTCGACCTGGAGCGTGACGCGTTCCTCGACGTGGTACTCGCCGGAGAGCGCGCGTTCGACGGTCTCGGCGAGGGCATCCCGCTCGCTCTCGGCCAGGAAGCCGACGTGGCCGAGGTTCACCCCGACGAGCGGCGGGCGGGTGTCGCGCACGAGTTCCGCAGCGCGCAGGATCGTGCCGTCGCCGCCGAGCACGATGACGATCTCGAGCTGGTCCGCCTGCACGTCGACGCCGAGGATGTCGACCTGGCCGACCGAGGCCTCGGCGCGCCGGATGTCGGCGTACTCGTCGAAGGGCATGACGGGGTTGAGGCCGGCCGCGTGCAGGAGGTCGCAGACCTCGACGGCAGCGTCGATCGAGTCACGGCGGCCCGTGTGGCTCACGAGCAGGATGTGCCGGTCCTCGGTCATGCGGTCCCCTCTGTCAGTTCGGTCGCTCGGAGGATCCATTCTGTCGGATTGCCCCCGACACCGCGCTGGAAGTGCGCGAGGTACTCGTGGTTGCCGTGCGTCCCGATGATGGGCGACGCCGCCAGACCGGAGGTGCCGAAGCCGAGGTCCCACGCCGCCCAGAGCACGTTCATCAGCGCGTCGTGCCGCAGGCCGGGGTCGTGCACGATGCCTTCGCGGACACCGGTGCGTCCGACCTCGAACTGCGGCTTCACGAGCAGGACGAACTCGTCCGCCGGGACCGCCTCGACGAGTGCGGGCAGCACGAGCCGGAGCGAGATGAAGGAGAGGTCGCCGACGACCAGCGAGGTCTCGGGCGCCGTGGCGTCGAGCGCCGCGTAGTCCGCCGCGGTGAGGTTCCGGGCGTTCGTGCCCTCGACGACGACGACCCGCTCGTCGAGCGCCACCGAGGGGTGCAGCTGCCCGTGCCCGACGTCGAGCGCGATGACCCGACGGGCCCCTCGTGCCAGGAGCACCTGGGTGAAGCCGCCCGTGCTCGCCCCGACGTCGAGCACCACACGACCCGACGGGTCGACCGCGAAGGCGTCGAGCGCGCCGACGAGCTTGCGCGCCGCACGGGACACCCACTCGTCCACGACGTCGACGACCAGTTCGGCGTCCTGCGTCACCGGGGTCGAGGCCTTCACGACGGGGTGGCCGTCGACCGTGACACGGCCGTCCTGGACGAGCTTCGTCGCAGCCGTGCGACTGCGGGCGAGCCCGCGCATCGCGAGCAGTGCGTCGAGGCGGACCGGGGTCGCGTCGGGTACGGCGCCGTCCGGCTCAGGCACGCGCGGTGCCACCGGTCTCGAGCCGTGTCCGGAGTTCGTCGTGCAGGGCCGAGAACGCGTCGGCGCGCTGCTCGAGCGGCAGCGACTCGGCCGTCGCGGTCCGAGCGGAGAAGTCGTCCTGCTCGTCCTGCTCGACGTGCTCGACGTCCTCGACTGCGGACGACTGCTCGGGGTTCGGCACGTCCAACACGCTACTCGCCGCCGTACAGCTGCGGGTCGACGTCGAGGCCGTAGATCGCCAGGCCCGACTCCCAGATCAGGGTCGCCCCGGCGCGGAGCCGATCGATCGCCGTCCCCGCGTCGAGGACCCGGACCACGTGCCCTCGCATGGCCACGGTGGCGCTGCCCATCGTCACGTACCGCGTGCCGTCCTCGTCCTCGCGGCGGACGGTCACCGGGTACGGCGCCGACAGACCCCGCAGGTCCTGCAGGACGAACGTCGGACGCGACCGCTGGTCGGCCGCGAGCACCTGCTTGGCCTGGTCGATGCCCGTGAGCACGAGGACGCTGGGGATCCCCGCGTCGTTCGCGCCCTTGATGTCGGTGTCCAGGCGGTCGCCGATGAAGATCGTCCGGCCGCTGCCGAAGCGCTGCACGGCGGCGTCGAAGATCGGGCGCTCCGGCTTGCCGGCCACGACGGGCATCCGCCCCACGGCCTGGTGCACGGCGGACACGAGCGTGCCGTTGCCCGGCGCGATGCCGCGCTCGACCGGGATCGACCAGTCCATGTTCGTCGCGACCCACGGCACGTCCGGGTCGGCGAGGGCGAAGGACGCCTCGGCCAGTTCCTTCCAGCCGAGGTCCGGCGAGAAGCCCTGGATGACGGCCGCAGGGGCGTCCTCGGCGCTCGACGTCACGGTGAACCCGGCCGCCTCGACGATGCTCGACAGACCGATGCCGCCCGTGACGAGCACGGTCGCCCCGGCCGGTACGAGCGTCGACAGCAGCTGGACCCCCGCCTGCGACGACGTGACGACGTCGTCCTCGGACACCTCGAGCCCGTAGCGCGCCAGGTGCTCCGCGACGTCGACGGGTCGCCGCGAGGCGTTGTTCGTGATGTACCCGACGCGAGCGGTCAACGACGCGCGGGTCAGGGCCTCGACCGCGTGCGGGATCGCGTTCCGCCCGCGGTACACGACACCGTCGAGGTCGGTGAGGACGACGTCCACACCGTCCGTCGGCGGCCTCGGGGTGTCAGCCGGCTGCGGAGCCGTCGACGTCGCGGGGGTTGTCGTCGTCGATCTCGCCGAGGTCGTCGTCGGGGTCGTCGACGTCGTCGAGCTGGTCGGTGTCGTCGAGGCCGCTGACACCGGCTGTGGGCTCGTCGACGCGCTCAGCGTCGGCTCCGGGCCCGTCGTCCCTGGGTTCTTCGACCTCGATCGTTTCCTCGACCACATCAACAGTCTCCCATGCGTTCTCGTCGGCGATCTCGGACAGGGCCTGGGCGGCGCGATCGACCCGCGCCCACCACTCGTCGGCCTCGTCCTGGCGACCGAGCTCCTCGAGCGTGGCCGCGTATGCACTGTAGAGCGCCGGCGACCAGGTGTAGGCCGTCGACGGGTCGAGCTGTGGAATCTCCAGCTCGCCGAGGGCGGCTGTGGGATTCCCGAGGTCCAACCGGGCGCCGGACATCGCGATCGCGAGTTCGACCTGCACCGGCGTCTCGAGCGCCGACCGTTCGACGGACCGACCGAGCTCGAGCGCACGTTCCGGACGCCCGAGGCCGCGCTCGCAGTCCACCATCATCGGCAGCTGGTCGTTGCGGCCCGAGATCCGTCGGTACGTCCGGAGCTCGCGGAGCGCCGTGGCGAAGTCGCCCAAGCGGTACGCGGTGATCGCTGCGGTCTCACGGACCACACCGACACGGCCGGCACGGCGCGCTGCGCTCAAGGCGTGCTGGTTCGCCGTCTCGGGGTCGTCGTCGACGAACATCGCCGCGGCCACGAGGTGGCGGGCGACCCAGTCCGCGTTGTCCTTGCTCAGGGTCTTCAGCTCCATGCGGGCTGCCGGGTCGAGGTCGCGCGCCTGGATCTCCTCGGGGATCTCCGGGTCGTCGTGGCGCGGGCGGATCGACTTCGTGCCGTACGGGTCGCGGTCCTCCCAGTCGTCCCGCGCAGCCTCGCCGAAGCGGGCACCGGCATGGCGGGTGCCGTCGCCGAAGCGGCGACGATCCTCACCGCCGTCGCGGCGCGGGCGGTCGGACGAGCCACCGCCGTAGGACGGACGGTCACCGTCACGACGCGGACGGTCGGATGAGCCACCGCCGTAGGACGGCCGGTCACCGTCACGACGCGGACGATCAGAGGACCCCCCGCGGTACGACGGACGGTCACCGTCACGAGACGGACGGTCAGACGAGCCACCACGGTAGGACGGACGGTCACCGTCACGACGCGGGCGGTCGGACGAGCCACCGCCGTACGACGGACGGTCACCGTCACGACGCGGGCGATCGGACGAGCCACCACGGTAGGACGGACGGTCACCGTCACGACGCGGACGATCGGAGGACCCCCCGCGGTACGACGGACGGTCACCGTCACGAGACGGACGGTCAGACGAGCCACCACGGTAGGACGGACGGTCACCGTCACGACGCGGACGGTCGGACGACCCACCGCCGTACGACGGACGGTCACCGTCACGACGCGGACGGTCGGACGACCCACCGCCGTACGACGGACGGTCGCCATCCCGACGCGGACGGTCCGAGGACCCGCCGCGGTACGACGGACGATCACCGTCACGAGCCGGCCGGTCGGACGACCCACCACGGTACGGAGGACGGTCGCCATCGCGACGCGGACGGTCTGCGCCCCGAGGGCCGTCACCGCGCGGCGGACGGCCGGAATCCCCACGGTCGCTCCGCCACGAGGGACGGTCGTTCCGGTCGCCCTCACGGAACGGACGGTCGCCGTCGCGACGCGGAGCGCCGTCGCGACGAGCAGCCCCGTCGCGGAACGGTCGGTCACCGCGCTCGGGACGCCGATCGCCCTCACGGCGTTCGAACTCGCGGGGACCGGACGACCAACGGCCACCACGGTCGCCACGGTCGCCGTCGCGACGCGGAGCGCTGTCACGGCGAGGGAACCGGTCACCGTCGCGTCGAGGCCGGTCTCCCCGATCGCCGTCGTTCCGTCGCTGGTCGTCGTCGTTCGCCACCGTTGCTCCTCATCGCGTGCCCGAGTCAGAACCAGGGCGTTCGTCCGCTGTGTCGTTGTGTTGGATGCCGCATCGGTCACCCGACACCCGGACTCCAGTCCATCACGAACCAGAGCCGGCGTCGAGCGGCCGGGGCAGAAACAGAAATGGCCACCGGCCTCGATCGAGAACGAGGGTCTCCCCTGCGAGTTCTCGATGGAGGGCCGATGGCCACATCTTTCTTACGTTGAGTCCGGCGGCGTCCTACTCT
>NZ_MJGU01000026.1:0-57250 GCF_001864985.1 Curtobacterium sp. MMLR14_006
CCTGGCCGCCGGCCGCCGGGCTGCTGAGCGGGCGAAAGGCCCTGGTTTGCATGTCCGTCCGGTGATCCTTTCCGCCCACTCGGCAGCGGAGTCCTCTGCAGGACGCGCTGACCCGCCCTCGCCGCGGCCGAGCCGTCCTCGCCGTCGTCCCTGAGCCACACTTGCCGCGCGGCCGAGTGGGCGAGCGGGCGAAAGACCCGGGTACGCACGCCCCTCCGACCAGGGTTTCCGCCCGCTCGGCAGCGCAGGTACTCCTCCACACTCGCGCTCCGCTCGCCACCGTCCACAGCGGCAGGTCGATGCACCCCGACCACGTCGGCTCGCCCACACGCTGTGGCAATGACCGCCAGACGTCGGCTCCCCATGGCCCTCCGCGACACCTCGTTCCGAGTGCGCGATGCCCTGCACCGTGGCGTTTCCCGCTGTCGACTCGACGCAAAGGACCTCGTCCGGCCGTTCCATGGCATCCGTTCTGCGACCACGCCACGCACCGTCGAGGAACGTGCACGAGCGCTCGCTCCGCGGCTGCGTCGCGATCAGGTCTTCAGCCACGTCACCGCGGCCGCGATCCTCGGCATCCCGCTGCCCCGACGACACGAAGGCGCTCCTCGGCTGCACGTCACGACCATCGGACCCGACCAGGCGCTCCGCGTTCGCGGGGCAGTCGGCCATCGAGCGCGCGCTGGAACGGTGCGGGCGACGCAATCCCGCGGGGTCCGTCTCAGCGCTCCCGCCGACACGTTCGTCGCGCTCGCGACGATGCTCACCCTCGACGAGCTCATCGTGGCAGGTGACGCGCTGGTCGGATGGCTGGGATGGGCGACACTCGACGAGCTCGCCGCAGCGGTCGCCGAGCGGAGGGGCTGCAGGGGCGTCCGGAAGCTCCGACTCGCCCTCGACGAGATCCGTGCCGGGTCACGGTCTCCTGGCGAGACCAGGACACGGCTGGCCCTCGTGCGGCACGGGCTACCGGAACCGTCGCTGAACCACGACGTGGTCGTCGACGGCAGGTGGGTGGCGTGCGTGGACCTCGCCTACGTCGAGGCCCGTGTGGCCATCGAGTACGAGAGTGACCTGCACCGCACCGATCCGTCGACGTTCCGGAAGGACCTCACCCGAGGCGAGCACTTGAAGGACGTCGACTGGTGGCTCGTTCGCGCGACCGCAGTCGACGTGGGCCGCGGCGTCGAACGCTTCGTCCAGCGCCTGAGACGCCTGTTGCAGACCGGCATCCACGGACCGCACGATCGAAGGTCTCGCGACATGACAGTGAACATTGGTTGACGCTTCAACCAAAAGGGTGCAGACTGTCGTACTATCAACTCGATGCAGGCGCATCGATCGTGCTACACGACCCACTCTCGTTCGGAAGAAGGACCCTCATGACGCTCACCGCCTCCGCCATCCCCGGCTACCAGACCGGCACCTGGAAGATCGACCCGACGCACTCCGAGGTCACCTTCTCGGTCCGTCACCTCGCGATCAGCAAGGTCAAGGGCTCCTTCGAGCGCTTCGACGCGACCCTCGTGACCGCCGAGAACCCCCTCGACACGACGCTCGAGGCTTCGATCGACGTCGCCAGCGTCAACACCAAGCAGCAGCAGCGTGACCAGCACCTCGCGACCGGCGACTTCTTCCTCGCCGAGGAGCACCCGCAGATGACCTTCAAGTCGACCGGCATCCGCGAAGACGGCGACGACATGCTCATCGACGGCGAGCTCTCGCTCCGTGGCGTCACGAAGAACGTCACCCTGAAGACCGAGTTCGGTGGCGTCACCACCGACGGCTACGGCCAGGTCAAGCTCGGCGCCGAGGCCACGACGAAGATCGACCGCACCGAGTTCGGCGTGAACTGGAACGCTGCGCTCGAGGCCGGCGGCTTCACCCTGGGCAACGACGTCACCATCAACCTCGACGTCCAGTTCGTCCTCCAGGCGGCCTGAGTCCCCTTCGGACAAGCCCCACCGAGGGCACCGAACAGCACCACCCGAACCCGAGACAATCGCCCCGGCTCCCCACGGAGTCGGGGCGTTCGTCGTTTCCCGGCGCATCCGACCCAACGCCCCGAACCCCATCGGCCGACAAATCCCGCCATGCCGCCTTGCCCACCGGGGACGTCGCGACCGGGCGAAACACCCGGGTCACGACCACGCTCGACCCAGCAACTCCGCCCGCTCGGCACCTCCGACGACGTTGCCGTGTGAGCACACCAGGCCCGCTGCGAGCGCTCGAGCTGACCGGGCGGAGATGCTCAGTGCAGCCCGGACGCGACTCCGTCATTTCGCCCGCTCGACCCGCCGCACCCCGCACCCCGCCCGATACCCGGCACCCGGCACCCGGCACCCGGCACCCGGCACCCGGCACCCGGCACCCTCGCCCGACTCCGCCACCAGGACCGCTACAGTCACCGGGCGAGCCTCGAGCGCCACAACGGATCGAGGTCAGACCGAACGGGCGAAAGACCCGACTACCACCTCCGAGGACCCGGGTCTACCGCCCGCTCGGCGGCGGCCACCTTCGCGTAACGTCAACGGAGAGGCGCCAGACGCCAGACAGCAGCCCGCAAGCCGACCCCCCAACGGACCCCAGCCCGCAGGGCGACCACCCGACCGAGAGCCGGGGCGACCGCGGGAAGCCCAACACCACCGGGAATCCCCACCAGCGCTCCCCCGTTGGCAACGAACACGAGAACATCGAGCACCACCAGCAACACGAGAACACCGAGCACCCTCGCACGACGAACAGGAGCACCCCATGGCCACCGACTGGATCGCGATGCAGGCCCTCGCGGCAGCCGAGTTCGGCCGCCGGGTCGCCGCCGTCACGGACTGGGACGCCCCCACCCCGGACTCCGAGTGGTCCACCCGTGACCTCGTGGCCCACGTGGTCGACGAGCAGCGGTGGATCCCGAAGCTCCTGACGGGGTGCGACCACGCGCAGGCGGCGGCGGACCTCGAGCCGATCGGCGACGACCTCGCCGCCGAGTGGGCGAGGTACGCCGCCGCGGCCGGCGAGGCGTGGCAGCGGACGCCCGCCGACGTGCCCGTGCACCTCAGCACCGACGTGGTGCCCGCCGCGCAGTACCTCACCGAGCAGACGAGCGACATCACGATCCACACGTGGGACCTCGCGCGGGCGACCGGCACCGAGGAGACGCTGCCGCCGGAGCTCGTGCAGGCGGTGTGGGAGTACTTCGAGCCGCAGATCGAGGACCTCGCCGCCACCGGGCTGTACGCTGCGCCGGTCGACGTGACCGAGGACGCCCCGCTCCAGACCCGCCTGCTCGCGGTCACAGGCCGCGATGCCAGGGTGGCGGCATGACGACCGACACGAGCGACCAGCCAGCAGGAACGAGCAGCGCGACCACCGACACGAACGACACGGGCACCCCGGGCAGCACGAGCACCCCGACCGCCGGCACCGTTCGCCTCGGCGCCTCCGGCCTCGAGATGAGCAGCGTCGTCCTCGGCATGATGTCCTACGGCGACCCGGGCAAGGGCTCGCACGAGTGGAGCGTCGGCCTCGACGACGCCCGCCCGTTCGTCCGCCGTGCCTACGAGCAGGGCATCACCACGTTCGACACCGCGAACGTGTACTCGGCCGGCAGCAGCGAGGAGATCACCGGCACGCTCCTCAAGGAGCTCGCCCCGCGCGAGGACGTCCAGGTCTTCACGAAGGTCTTCAACCGGATGCGCCCGGGCAGGAACGGTGCCGGGCTGTCCCGTGCGGCGATCATGCACGAGATCGACGCGTCGCTCACCCGCCTCGGCACGGACTACGTCGACCTGTACCAGATCCACCGCTTCGACCCGCACACGCCGATCGAGGAGACGATGGAGGCCCTGCACGACGTCGTCAAGGCCGGCAAGGCCCGGTACATCGGCGCGAGCAGCATGTGGACGTGGCAGTTCGCCGAGATGCAGCACGTCGCCGACCTGCACGGCTGGACGCGCTTCGTCAGCATGCAGGACCAGTACAACCTGCTCGAGCGCGAGGAGGAGCGCGAGATGCTCCCCTTCTGCGCGCACACCGGCGTCGGCGTCATCCCGTGGAGCCCCCTCGCCCGCGGCAAGCTCACGCGCCCGTGGGACGCGCAGGGTTCCGGGAGCAGGGCCGAGACCGACCAGTTCGGCAAGACGCTCTACAAGCAGGACGAGGACGCGAACCGCGCGATCGTCGACGCGGTGCAGCAGGTCGCCGAGGCCCACGACGCGAGCATGGCGCAGGTCGCCCTCGCCTGGGTGATGCGGCAGCCCGCGGTCTCCGCCCCGATCGTCGGCGCGACGAAGGAGCACCACATCGACGACGCGGTGGCCGCCGCCTCGATCACGCTCACCGACGACGAGGTCACGCGCCTCGGTTCCGCGTACACACCCCGGGTCCCGTCCGGTTTCTGACGCACCACCTGCCGGACGGGAGGCCCGGTGCCGGCTGGCACCGGGCCTCCCGTCCGTCACACGGCCGGGTCCAGGTCCGCACCCGCCGCTGCCACGCCGCGCTCGCGGTCGAGCCGCGCGATGCGGACGAGCGCTGCGCGCTCGGTGCCGGTCTGGTCGCCGAGCACCGCGCCGAGGCCGTCGAGCACGAGGCCCGTCGCCCGCCCGACCGGCAGCTCCACGGGGCCGATCGACGGCGACCGCAGGCCGAGCATCGAGCGGTGGCGGGGGTCGAGCGTCGAGACCGCGCCCTGGAAGAGCGCCTGGTACCCCGGCCGGAGCATGAGCGCGAGTGGCGGGTTGCGGATGAACTTCACCACGTCGCGGGTCCGCGGGGTGACGGCGAGCTCGCCGCGGTCCAGGTAGCCGTCCATCTGCGCGCGGAGCTCCGGTTCGGACTCCGGCGGGTCGACCACGTTCATGAGCCGGCCGGCCGTCGCCCACTCGCGCACGTAGGCGTCGGCACCGCCCGGGATCGGGTCGCCCCAGCGCTGGGCGGCACGCAGGAAGGCGTCGGTGAAGGCCAGGTGGACCCACTTCGCCAGGTCGGGGTCGTTCGCCGAGTAGTCGCGGGGCATGCCGTGCCCGTCGACGTACTGGCCCCGCACCCGCTCGTGCAGGCGGAGCACCCAGGCGCTCGCGCCCCGGGCGGTCGCGGTGTCGCCGTGCGAGACGGTGTAGATCCAGCGGATGGTGCCCGCGAGCCGCCCGAACGGGTCCTCGCGGTACCGGGAGTGGTCGGCGACCCCGGCGAGCGCCCCCGGGTGCAGGGCCTGCACGAGGAGCGCCCGGACGCCGGCGACGATGGTCTGCTTGCCGCCGTGCACGGCCCACGTGGCCGATCCCGGGCCGAAGAAGCCGGCGTCGTCGCCCTGTTCGAGTTCGTCGATCCACTCCGGCTTGCCGGTCGCCCCACCCGTGAACGTGTCGTTGAGGCGGGAGCGGAAGGCATCGGAGACAGAGGGCATGACGCCATGGTCCGTCGCGCCCCTGACAATGCGCTCGGGGAGGCCGCTAGGTTGGTCGCGTGAGCATCGACACGCCTCGTCCCTGGCTTGCCTCGTACGCCCCGGGGGTCCCGCACGACATCGACGAACAGCGCGGTTCGCTCGTCGACCTCGTCGAACAGTCCGCGCAGGAGTTCCCCCGCAGGGTGGCGTTGGAGTTCTTCAAGCGCACCACCAGCTACGGCGAACTCGAGGAGCAGATCCGCCGGGCGGCGAACGGTCTGCGGAAGCTCGGGGTCGGCGCCGGCGACCGGGTGGCGATCGTGCTGCCGAACTGCCCGCAGCACGTCGTGGCGTTCTACGCGGTGCTCCGGCTCGGCGCGATCGTGGTGGAGCACAACCCGCTCTACACGCCGCGCGAGCTGCGCCACCAGTTCGAGGACCACGGGGCGAAGGTCGCCATCGCCTGGGACAAGTCCGTGGCGACGCTGCAGGACTTCCCGGCGGACGTCGCACTCGACGCGATCGTGTCCGTCGACCTCACCCGCGCGATGCCCCGCAGCACGCGCCTCGCGCTCGCCCTGCCCGTCGCGAAGGCCCGCGAGTCCCGTGCGAAGCTGACGACCTCGGTGCGCGGCACGACGAAGTGGGACGACCTGGTCGGCTCGCGCAAGCTGTCGAAGCGCCACCCGCGGCCGTCCACCGACGACGTCGCGCTCATCCAGTACACCTCCGGCACGACGGGCACGCCGAAGGGTGCGGTCCTGACACACCGGAACCTGCTCGCCAACGCCGCGCAGTCCCGAGCGTGGGTCCCCCAGGTCCGCCGGGGCGACAACGTCGTGTACGCGGTGCTGCCGATGTTCCACGCGTACGGCCTGACGCTGTGCCTGACCTTCGCGATGAGCATGGCCTCGCGGCTCGTGCTGTTCCCGTCCTTCGACCCGGCACTCGTGCTCACCGCCGTGAAGAAGCACCCGCCGACGTTCCTGCCGGCCGTGCCGCCGATCTACGCCCGCCTGCAGCACGCGGCGGACTCGGCGAAGGTGTCGCTCGCGGGCATCGAGATCGGCATCTCCGGCGCGATGCCGCTCTCGCAGGAGATCGTCGAACCGTGGGAGTCCCGGACCGGCGGCTACCTGGTCGAGGGCTACGGCCTGTCCGAGTGCTCCCCCGTGCTCATGGCGAACCCGGTGTCGCCGGAGCGGCGCCTCGGGTCGATCGGGCTGCCGCTCTCGTCGACCGAGGCCCGCGTGGTCGACCCGGACGACGCCGAGAAGGTCCTGGGCACCGACGAGCCCGGCGAGCTGCAGGTCCGCGGCCCGCAGGTGTTCCGCGGGTACTGGGGCAAGGCCGAGGCCACCGACGAGGTCTTCACGTCCGACGGCTGGTTCCGCACCGGTGACATCGTCTCGATCGGCGCGGACGGGTACGTCCGGATCGTCGACCGCCTCAAGGAGCTCATCATCACGGGCGGCTTCAACGTCTCGCCCTCCGAGGTCGAGGACGCCCTGCTCAAGCACCCCAGCGTCAAGGAGGTCGCGGTCGTCGGCATCACCACGGCCGGCAACGAGCAGGTCGTCGCCGCCGTCGTGCCGAAGGACCCGTCCTCGTTCGACCCTGCGGCGCTGCGGGCCTGGGCGCGGGAGCAGCTCGCGGCCTACAAGGTGCCGCGGCGCATCGTCGTCGTCGACGACCTGCCGCGCTCGATGATCGGCAAGGTGCTCCGGCGCAAGGTGCGGGACCGCATCCTCGCTGACGACTGACGGCTGACGGCTGACGGCTGACGGCTGACGACGGACGACTGACGGCTGACGACGGACGACTGACGGCGGGCATCGGGCCACGGCCGGCGGGCGGCGGAGGGCCACGGCCGGCGGGCGGCGGCGGAGGGCCACGGCCGGCGGGCGGCGGCGGCGGCGGCGGCGGCGGCGGCGGCGCAGGGTGGACGGTCGGTGGCGGCGGCAGGCGACTGCCGGCGGGGTCCGGCAGCGGCCACGCCGAGCGCCGGGCCGCTGCGACACCATCGACGTCGTACGACATCGACCACGTCGTTCCACGACGACCGCTCACCGCGCCCCGGAGACCCCCCGACCCCCGCGACGTGATCGACGTCGCACGACATCGAGGAAGTCACGACCCGCGGCGGCGGCGAGCACCAGGCCGTCGAGCCCGGAGGTGACCACCCCGAAGACGGCGGGTGGCACCCCCGGGGCGAAGCCTGTCGTGCCCCGGACCGTCGCGGCGACGTCGACCGTCGTGGCCCTACCGTCGGGACCGCGGCGCTCCCCCGACACCGCCCGCGGTCCCGGGGGCACGGTCAGGACACGTGGATGGTCGGGCGGCGGTTCACGTCCGGTTCGGCCTCGCGCAGGACCTCGCGCGTCACGGGGGCGACGTCGCCGACGCCGGTGAACACGAAGCGGATGGCGTTCCGGATCGGGTTGCCCTCGTTCCACTCGAAGTAGATGCTCGGCACGACGCCCGCGATGTCGCGGATGGCGAGCAGGGTCGACGCGATGGTGTTCGGCACGTTCCCCGAGCGCACCCGCAGCACCCGGTGGCCGGACACCACGTGCCCCTCGACGACCAGGTCCTCCTCGAAGTCGGACGAGTCCGCCGGCAGGACCTCGAGGAACATCGTCGGCACGCGCGCGGGGATGCCGGAGTCGCGGCGTTCCTCGCGGCCCTTGGACCGGTACGCCTCGGCGGTGCCGGCGCCGGGCTCGTTCGCGATGATGCACACCGAGCTGAACTGGTCGGCGTCGGCCTCGACGAACTGCCGGGCCACCGCGTCGAGCTCGATCGACGACGCGCGGAGCTCGAACGACCGCCGCACGCGTGACACGAGCGAGACGACGACGATCGCGATGATGAAGATCGCGGCGATGCGCACACCGTCCGGCCGCTCGATGACGTTCGCGACCGTCGTGTACACGAAGACGACGGAGATGACCGCGAACGCGATGGTCCAGCCGCGCTGCTGCTTGCGGCGGGCGGAGAGCGTCACGGCCACGGCCGCGCTGGTGATGAGCACGAGGACGCCGGTGGCGTAGGCGCCGCCCTGGGCGTCGACGTCGGCGTCGAAGACGATCGTGATCACGAACGCGATGAGCGTGAAGATGATGACGAGCGGTCGGGTCGCCCGCGCCCACTGCGGGGCCATGCCGTACCGGGGCAGGAAGCGCGGCACGAGGTTGAGCAGACCGGCCATCGCGCTCGCGCCCGCGAACCACAGGATGGCGACGGTGGAGAAGTCGTAGACCGAGCCGAAGACGCCGCCGAGGTACTCGTGCGCCAGGAACGCGAGTGCCCGGCCGTTCGCGCCGCCGCCCGGCTGGAACTCGGCCTGCGGGATGAGGAAGGTCGTCGCGATCGACGACGTGATGAGGAACGAGCTCATGATGACGGCCGCCACGGTGAGCAGGCGCTTCGTGCCGCGGATCCGGCCCTCGGGGCGGTCGCTCGTGTCGTCGGACGCGTCGCCACGCACCTGGGGCATGACGGCGACGCCGGTCTCGAACCCGGACAGGCCGAGCGCGAGCTTCGGGAACACCACGAGGGCGATGCCGATCATCACGAGCGGGTTGCTGTGCTGCGCGGTGAGCCCGGACCACCAGTCGCTCGCGACCATCGGGTGCTCGAACACGTGCCACAGCGCGACGACCACGACGACGGCGTTCAGGGCGAGGAACACGGCGACGAGCCCGACGGCGATGCCGATCGCTTCCTTGAACCCGCGCAGGAACACGATGCCGAGCAGGAGCAGCAGCGCCAGGGTGAGCGGGACCGGGATCTCGGTGAACCACTGCGGCGTGTACGGGTTCTCGGCGATGTGCGCCGTGGCGTCCGCCGCCGACAGGGTCATCGTGATCATGAAGTCGGTGACGGCGAAGCCGAGCAGCACGAGCACGAGCAGCTTGCCGGCCCACCAGGGCAGCAGCTTCTCGAGCATCATGATCGACCCGGCGCCCTTGAAGCTGTCCTGCGCCACCCGGCGGTACACGGGCAGTGCCCCGAACAGCGTCACGAGGACGAGCACGATGGTGGCGATCGGCGACAGCAGGCCCGCGGCGAGCGCGGCGATCGCCGGCTGGTACCCGAGCGTCGAGAAGTAGTCGACGCCGGTCAGGCACATGACCCGCCACCACGAGTGGGTCTTCTCCACCTCGACCTGGTGCGGCCCCTGGTGCGAGGCACCCTGGTCGGCGCCGTGCAGCATCCAGCGGCGCATGCGGGTACTGCGGTCGAGGGGCTGCTCGGTGGCGTCGCGCTGGGCGGCCCGCTCGGCGTCTGTCGCGGTCACGAGGTTGATGCTAAGCCGTCCGGACGACCGGTGCGTACACCCGGGAGCTGCCTGTGGAGAGCCCCTACGCCGCGCTGATCCTGCGGTACTTCGCCACGCTCCACGGCACGAACACCACGAGCATCACCGCGATGCCGACCAGGACCGTCAGCGCCGGGTGCTGCATCGTCCAGACGTCCGGGACCGGCGCCGTGCCGACGTTGCCGAAGAGCTCCCGCGCGGCCTGTACGAGCGACGACACCGGGTTCCACTCGGCGAACACGCGCAGCACCAGCGGCAGGGTGTCGCTCGGCACGAACGCGTTCGAGACGAAGGTCAGGGGGAAGAGGATCATGAACGACGCGTTGTTGATCACCTCGGGGGTCCGCACGCTCATGCCGAGCAGCGCCATCACCCAGCTGAACGCGTAGCTGAACAGGAGCAGCAACGCGATGCCCGCCAGGAACGCGGTCGGCGACGACTGCACCCGCCACCCGACCGCCAGCCCCGTGGCCATCATGATGACCATCGAGATGCCGTTGAGCACCAGGTCGGAGTTCGTGCGGCCGACGAGCACGGCCGACGCCGACATCGGCAGCGTCCGGAACCGGTCGATCAGCCCCTCCTTGAGGTCCTGCGCCATCGCCGACCCCGAGAACGTCGCACCGAAGACCACGGTCTGCGCGAAGATCCCGGCCATCAGGAACTGCGTGTAGTCGGTGCCCTGCACCCGGATCGCGCCGCCGTACACCTGGCTGAACAGCAGCACGAACATGATCGGCTGGAGCACCGCGAAGACGAGCATGTCCGGCGAGCGCTTGATCTTGATCAGGTTGCGCTTGGTGACGGTCCAGCCGTCCTCGAACCAGACCGCCACCGGTGCGGTCACCGCGACGGGGAGCTGCCGCCCCGTCCCGACGGAGGTCGTCATCGGACCGTCTCCTTCCGGGGGCGCTCGGAACGGGTGCCCGGCACGTCCGGATCGGGGTCGTCCCCGGAGGCCGCGTGGCCGGTCAGGCGCAGGAACACGTCGTCGAGGGTCGGGCGGCGCATCCCCGCGTCGTGGAGCGCGACGCCCGCCGCGCTCAGGTCGGCGAGGACGCGCTGCAGGGCGGCGGGACCGGCGTCGACCGCGACCGCTCGTGTCCGCCCGTCCCCCGACGTCTCCACCTCGCCGCGGCCGTACCGCCGCAGCACCGTCGTCGCCGCGTCGCCGTCGGTCTCGTCGACCAGGGTGACGACGACCCGGTGCCCGCCGACCTGTGCCTTGAGCTGGTCCGCCGTGCCCTCCGCGATGACCGTGCCCTCGTCGATCACGACGATGTCGTCGGCGAGCCGGTCGGCTTCCTCCAGGTACTGCGTGGTGAGCAGCACGGTGGTGCCCCCGGCGACGAGGTCCTCGATGATGCCCCAGAGCGCGAGCCGGCTGCGTGGGTCGAGGCCGGTCGTGGGTTCGTCGAGGAACAGCACCCGCGGGTTCATCACGAGGGCGCCCGCCAGGTCGATCCGGCGACGCATCCCGCCCGAGAACCCCTTGACCGGACGGTCGCCGGCCTCGGACAGGTCGAACACGTCGATGAGCTCGCGGGCCCGCTCGCGGGCCGTCCGCCGGCCGAGGTGGTACAGCCGCCCGATCATCTCGAGGTTCTCGAACCCGGTCAGGTTCTCGTCGACCGCCGCGTACTGGCCGGACACGCCGATCGACCGCCGGGTCGTCTGCGGGTCACCGACCACGTCGATGCCGTCGATGGTCGCCGTGCCGGCGTCCGGGGTGACGAGGGTGGTGAGGACCTTCACGGTCGTCGTCTTGCCGGAGCCGTTCGGTCCGAGCAACGCGGTCACCGTGCCCTGCGGCACGGAGAGGTCGAGTCCGGTCAGCGCGTGCACCGTCCCGGACCTCGATCGGTACGTCTTCGTCAGCCCGGAGGCCTCGATGATGGCCATGTCGCTCCCTCGTCGACCCTGCAGCAGATCCGTCGAGCGGTGGGAGCGACGACCGTCACCTAGACGTCGAAGTCCCCACCGAAGTCACCGAAGCCACCGCCGCCGCCACCGAAGTCGGAACCGCCGTCGCCCCAGCCCGCACTCTCGAACCCGCCGCCGTCGGCCCCACCGCCATCGGAGGCACCACCGTCACCGGACTCGGCACCAGTGTCCTCCGATCCGCCCTCGCCCGCAGCATCCGTACCGCCGTCGAACGATCCGGGGTCGGGCAGGAACGCGCTCATGATCGCCGACCCGATGACGTAGCCCGCCACCGTGCCGAGGATCGACGCACCGATCATGCTGCCGAAGGAGGGACCGCCGCGCTGGCCGCCGAATACGCCCATCCCGCCCGCGCCGCCGCGGCCAACGCCGCCGAGCGACCGCTCGGCGAAGCCGGGCTGGCGGATCTCCGACCGGGTGACGGCCTGCGCGAGCGAGCGCGGGTCGTCGCCACGCGGTGCCTCACCGGCGGGTGCCGTGCGCGTGAACTCGTCGAACACCATGCGGCGCTGCTCGTCGGTCAACGTCGCGAAGGCCTCGGCGTGGACCTCCTCGATGCGCTCCGGCGGCGCGGTCCGGAGCAGGTAGCGGTACCGCTCGACGGCACGCTCGTCGTCGGTGGCCGCGGGTGCGCCGGACGGGGCCGGCTGCTGCACGGGCTGCTGGTAGGACTGCTGGCCGTACTGGTAGCCCTGCTGCTGCGGCTGCCCCCACTGGTTCTGCTGTGCGTCCCCGTTCCGGTCGCGGTCCGGGCGTCCGAGCAGACGGTCGAGGAATCCCATGGTCAGTGCTCCTTCGGTGCGCGGCCGGTCCGGTCGGACCCGCCGTGGACTGCCACAGTAGGCAGGCACGGGCGCCGCTGACTGTGCGCCTGCACAGAGTCCGCCGAGAGCGACGGACGAGCGGCCGGGAGGCCCGGTGCACGCCCGCCCCGCCCGGTGCGCACGCGCGTGGCCGGCTCGGGACCGCGGCCCGGGTGGTCAGCGCGCGGTCGCCAGCGCGCGCACCCAGACGGTGTGCAGTTCGTCGGCGGCCCCGGGGTGGGCGACGAGGAACGGCTCGCCGACGGGAGGGAAGCCCTCGACGGACCCGTCGCGGGTGAGCACGACGCCGCCGGCCTCGTGCACGAGCAGCACGGCGGCACCGTGGTCGACCGGGTTGAACGCCGGCACGCAGGCGCCGATCCCCCGCCCGGCCGCGACCTGCGCGATCGTCAGCGTCCCGGAACCCTGCACCCGGACCGTGCACGAGCGGTCGGCGAGCGCGTCGAGGAACGCCCCGAAGCCCGGCCACGGTCGGTGCCCGTCGAGCTCGGTGCCGACGACCGCCCCGGCGAGCGACCGGGGCGCGTCGTCGAGCTGCAGGGCACGGTCGCGCAGGACGGCGCCGCGCCCGCGTCGGGCCTCGAGCACCTCGCCGCGCCAGGGGTCGGCGACGACACCGACGAGGGGCCGGCCGCCGCGCGTCAGGCAGAGCGACATCGACGTCCAGGGCACGCCGTTCACCAGGTTCGTGGTGCCGTCGACGGGGTCGAGGTACCAGCGGTGCCGGTCGCCGGGGGCCTCGCCGTACTCCTCGCCGGTGAAGCCGTGCGTCGGGAAGGCGGCACGCACCCGGGAGCGGACGTGCAGCTCCACCATCCGGTCCACGTCGGTCACGAGGTCGGCGGGGTCGGCCTTCGCCCGCACCTCGCCGACGGGGTGCTCCCGGGTGAGGGCGATGACCTCGTGGGCGATCCGGTGCGCCAGGGCCTGCGCACGTGCGGCGACCTCGGCCTCGGTGGGTTCGCGGTCGCGGTCCGGCCACCCGTCGCGCTCCGCCGCGGCGAGCACGGCCCGGATGCCGGCGACGTCGTCGGTGGTGATCGCGTCGACGCCGAGCTGCGCCGCCCAGAGCGCCGGGGCGGGTTCGTCGACCGTCCGCGCCGCGACCCGCACCCCGAGGGCGTGGGCGGCCCGGACCGTGGCCGGGGTGAGGAAGGCGACGTCGAGGTCGAGGGTCGACGGTTGCAGGGCCTCGAGGTCTGCGGCCGTCGGCGGCGCGAGCGACTCCCACGTCAGCCAGACCTCGGCGTCCGGTAACGCGGCGCGCACCGTGGCCATCGCGTCCGGTGTGCCGCGCCAGGCGACGGCGGTCGAGCCGGTGGCGGTGCCGACCGTCCGTGCCGCCACGAGGGCGTCGGCGGGGTCGACGAGGTCGACGAGCAGTGAGGCGTGGCAGCCGTCGAGCCGCTCGAGCACGGCGTCGAGCCGCGGGATCCGGTCGAGGCCGTTGCCGAGCCGGGCGACCTCGCACCAGTCGACGTCGGCCACGCGGCGGCGGTCCCCCCACATCCGGCCGAGGGTCTCGTCGTGCAGCAGCACCGCGACCCCGTCGGCGGTGCGTCGGACGTCGACCTCGACGGTGTCGACGCCGAGCGCCTCGGCCACCGCGACGGCGGGCAGCGTGTTCTCGCGGCGGACGCGCGGCGCACCGCGGAGTGCGACGAGGCGGGGCGGCCGGACACCGTGCCCGCCGGGCGACGCAGCCGGGGTCCGATGCGTGACCGGGGCCTGCGGTGTCGTCGTCATCGCCGCATCGTCGCCGATCTCGACGAACACCGCGTGACCGGACCGTGAACGGGCGGCTGCGATGATGGACGGGTGACCGCACGCACCTGGGGATGGCTCGCAGCCGTCGTCGACATCGTCCTGATCGTCCTGTTCGCACTCATCGGCCGGTCCTCGCACGGCGAGGCGAACACCGCGGGCGCCCTCTGGACGACGGCGTACCCGTTCCTGGCCGGCTGGGTGGTCGGCTTCGTCGCCACGGCGGGGTGGAAGCGACCGCTGCGCCTCTGGCCGACGGGCGTCCTGGTGTGGCTGCTGACCGTCGCCGTGGGGCTGGCGATCCGCGTCTGGACCGGTCAGGGCGACGTCGACGGCGACCCACTGCCGGTCTCGTTCGTCATCGTCGCGACGATCGTGCTCGGGGTCTTCCTGCTCGGGTGGCGTGCGATCGCCCGTCTCGTCCTCCGCACACGGGAACGCCGCTCCGCCCGTCAGGGAACGACCGCCGGGCGGTGACCCCCGAGCGGCCGGGTCAGAAGAGCCCGGATCGCGCGCCGTCGTCCGGGCCGTCGAAGCCGCGGAACATGTCCGACACCAGCGCCTCGATCTGCGGCTCGACCAGCCGTTCGACCGCCTCGGCGATCCGCGGACGGTGGTCGATGAGCGCCAGGCACACCGCCGTACCGGTCGACCGAGCACACTCGTCGGACAGCCCGATCTCGTGCCGGAGCGCCGCCTTCGCCTCGTCGGACAGCGGCTCGCGCGGCGTCTGCTCGGCGGCCCCGGTGCCGGTCAGCTCGTCGAGGGTGAACAGGAACGGTTCGCCCGGCGACGGCTCGGGGTCGACGTCGAGCCCCTGGAACTCCGGCGAGAGCCCCTCGGCCGGCTGGTACCCGGCGTGCCGCTTCCGCGCCGCCGCCCGTTCCAGTTCGCGCTGCAGCAGCGGCAGGTTCTTCGCCGTGTAGTCGTCGACGGCGTCCTCGATGATCGTCGAGATCCGACCGATCAGGGCGTGCTGGACGGCGTGCGGGACGTCGGGGCCGAAGCCCGCAGCACTCGCGATCGGCGACCCGGTGCACTTCCGGCAGATGCGGGTCCGCGGCCGGGCGGTGCCGATCTGCCACCGCGGCAGCCAGCGCAGCCAGACGTCGACCGCGCCGCGCACGCGTCCGTCGATGCCGTCCATCCCTCAACGATACGGAGCACGGCCACCGATCGCGCCCCGCCATCCCGCACGAGCGGGCGGAATCGTCCCCTCCGCCGCCTCCACACCCACCGGATCCGCCCGCTCACCCGAACGGGCGCGAACGCCACCCCGCACGCCCCGCACGCCCACCGCCCGAGCCCGTTCCCGCGAACGGGCGAAATGGTCCCCTGTCCGCGCCGCGCGCCCACCGGATCCGCCCGCTCACGCGAGCGGGCAGTACCGCCCTACGCACGGCGGCGTACCCGCCCATGCCGCCCGCTCGCCGAGCGGGCAGAACCGCCCACCCGCGGGACTCCCGTACCCACCGGATCCGCCCACTCACGCGAACGGGCGGAAACGACCACACGCACGACCCTCACACCCACCGAAAAGGCCCGCTCACCGCTGAGGCGGAAACATCCCCACCCGTGCGGCTCCCGCCCCAGCCCGTACCGCCCGCTCACGCGAACGGGCGGAAACGACCACACGCGCGGCCCTCACACCCACCGCATCCGCCCGCTCACCGCTGGGGCGGAGACGTCCCGACCCGCCCGCTCGCCGAGCGGGCAGAACCGCCCACATGCACGGCCCCCACACCCACCGAAAACGCCCGCTCACGCGAACGGGCAGAAACGCACACACGCACGGCCCCACACCCACTGAAAACGCCCGCTCACGCGAGCGGGCACAAACACTCACACACGCGACCCCCGCACCCAGCGGATCCGCCCGCTCGCGCAGAGCGCGGGAAGGACGGGAGGCACGGATCGCCACGAGCGCCCGGCCCGCCGCGCCGACGGGGCCGGGTGTCAGCCCTGCGGTTCGGTGACGAAGTCGATGAGCTCCTCGACGCGGCCGAGTAGCTGGGGCTCGAGGTCGGCGAAGGTGCGCACCTGCCCGAGGATCCGCTGCCACGCCCGGGCGATGTCGGCCTGTTCGGCGTGCGGCCACCCGAGCGCCTGGCAGATGCCGGCCTTCCACTCGATCGAGCGTGGGATCGTCGGCCACTCCCGCAGCCCGACGCGGGCCGGCTTGACCGACTGCCAGACGTCGACGAACGGGTGCCCGACGACGAGCACGTGCGCGCCCCACTTGCCGCGCATCACCGCGTCGGCGAACCGGGACTCCTTCGACCCGGGCACCAGGTGGTCGACGAGCACGCCGACGCGACGGTCTCGCGTCGGGCGGAAGTCGTCCAGCACGTCGGCGAGGTTGTCGACGCCGGAGAGCTCCTCGACCACGACGCCCTCGACGCGGAGGTCGGCGCCCCAGACCTTCTCGACGAGCTCGGCGTCGTGCTTGCCCTCGACCATGATGCGGGAGGGCAGGGCCACCCGAGCTCGCTGCGACTCCACCGCGAACGATCCGGACGCGGTGCGGAGGCGACCGCCGTCGGACGCCTGCCGCACGGCGGGCGCGGCCCCGGGCCTCCAGTCCGCGTGGACGGAACCCGGCGAACCCGGTGCGCCGGCAGCGGCTGCGGCAGACCGGCCGACCGGCGCCTGCGGGCGGCCGAGCGTGACGAGCTCGCCCTCGAGCAGGAACTGCCCGGTGAAGGGGAAGGAGCGGGTGCGGCCCTTCCAGTCCTCGAGGGCGACGTTGCCCGCCTCGAGCCCGACGACCGCGCCGGCCCAGCCGGAGTCGGGGTCCTCGAGCACCATGTCCCGTTCGAGCGGCACCTGCCGCACCTTCTTCACGCCCTTCGAGCGCCAGTCGCCCGAGAGCACGTCACTGCCGTACCGGTCCTCGTCCACCCGCACGAGAGTACTGTCGATGCGGCCCCGGACGAGGACGACCGGCCGATCCCAGCATCCCCCGACGGAAGGCACGTCCGTGCGCGCAGCAGTCATCCACGCCCCCCGCGACATCCGCGTCGAGGAGCGCGACCAGCCCGGCATCCGGCTCCCCGGCGACGCCGTCGTCCGGGTCGTCGCGGCCTGCGTCTGCGGCTCCGACCTCTGGCCCTACCGCGGTGTCCGCGACACGAAGGAGCCCCGGGCCATCGGCCACGAGTTCGTCGGAGTCGTCGAGTCCGTCGGTGCCGAGGTCAGCGACCTGGCAGCGGGCGACTTCGTCATCGCGCCGTTCACCACGAACGACGGCACGTGCCAGGCGTGTGCGCACGGCATGACGAGCGGGTGCGACCACGGCTCCACCTTCGGTGTCACGCCGGACGCCTACGGCGAGCCGCTCGGCGGCGCCCAGGCGGAGTTCGTGCGCGTGCCGGACGCCGCCGCGACGCTCGTGCGGGTGCCGGGCCCGGTGGACGACGACCTCGTCCCCTCGCTGCTGACCCTGTCCGACGTGTTCTCGACCGGCCACCACGCCGCCGTCTCCGCCGAGGTCGGCCCTGGCAAGACCGTCGTGGTCGTCGGCGACGGCGCCGTCGGGCTGTCCGCCGTGCTCGCGGCGAAGCGCCTCGGTGCCGAGCGCATCATCGCGATGAGCCGGCACGCCGACCGGCAGGCGCTCGCGCGCGAGTTCGGCGCGACCGACGTCGTCGAGACCCGCGGCGACGAGGGCGTGCAGGCCGTCCGGGACCTGCTCGGCGGCGACCTGGCCGACTGCGCCCTCGAGGCCGTCGGCACCGCGGAGAGCATGGACCAGGCCCTGCGGGTCGTCCGTCCCGGCGGCAACGTCGGGTACGTCGGCGTGCCGGCTGGTGACCCGGAGCTGCCGATGCCGTTCCTGTTCGCGAAGAACATCACGGTGGGCGGCGGCATGGCCCCGGCCCGCGCGTACATCCCGGAGCTGCTCGAGGACGTGCTCGCGCGTCGCATCGAGCCCGGCAAGGTGTTCGACCTCGAGCTGCCGCTCGACGACGCCGCCGAGGCCTACGCCGCGATGGACGAGCGCCGCGCGATCAAGGTGCTGCTGCGCCCGTAGCGGCGCGCGCCGAGACGCACGTCCGGCCGGACGGGAGGCCCGTGGCGATGCCGCCACGGGCCTCCTGTCCGTCGGCGGGCCGGGTCCGGAGCTCGTACGTTTCGCGGAGCAGAACGCGTGTTACCGATCGGTAAACAAACCTTTCAGTAAACAACGTTGTCCGTTACAGTCCTCGACATGACCACACGAGGACGCACCCCCGGCCAACCCGGCCTGCTCCGTGTGCTGAACGACCGGGCGGCCCTCGAACTGCTGCTCGACGGCGGTCCGTCGACGCGCAACGAGATCGCGCAACGCACCGGCCTCAGCAAGCCGACCGCCGCCGAGATCATCCGCCGGCTCGAGTCGGCCGACCTCATCCGCCCGGCGGGCACCGACACCCAGACCGGGCGTCGGGGTCCGAGCGCCGTCGTGTACGAAGCCATCACCGACCGTGACCTCGGGGTGGCGGTCGACGTGCAGCTCGTCGACGTCCGGTCGACCGTGGTGGACGCCGCCGGCCGCACGTTCCCGGTCGCCACCCACCGCATGTCCGACGCCGAGGTCCGTTCCCCCGGGTCGGACATCGTCGCCGCGGCGATCTCCCGCGCGGCCGCTGCGGCCGGCGTGGACCCCGAACTCGTCACCGCCGTCGCGGTGGGCGTGCAGGCGAGTGTCGACCACGCGACCGACACCCTCATCTTCACCGACGGCCTGCCCGGATGGCCCCGTGAGCAGGTGAGCGCGACCCTGTCCGCCGAGCTCGGCGTCCACGTCGTCGTCGAGAACGACGCCAACCTCGCCGCCATCGCCGAACGCAACATGGGGGCCGGTCGGGCGCCCGGGTCGTTCGCCCTCTTCTGGATGGCCGAGGGCCTCGGCATGGCCCTCGACCTGCACGGCCACCTGCACACCGGCGCCTCCGGCGCCGCGGGTGAGATCGGCTACCTCAGCGTGCCCGCCGACGCACGCTCCATCGACCCGACGGCCACGATCGTCGCGGACCTCATCTCCGAGTCCGCCGTCATCGCCCTGGCCGCCGAGCACGGGATCACGGCACCGGACGGCACCGCCGCCGACTGGCGCCAGGTGCTCCCGCAGCTGCCCGGCCTGCCCGAGCAGCACCCCTTCACCGTCGCCCTCGGCGAGCGCGTCGGGCACAACGTGCTCCCCGCCCTCGCCGTCGCCGATCCCGAGACGGTCGTCCTGCACGGTCCGACCGGGATCGCTGGTGGCCCCGCCCTGGCCGCCGCCGTGACCGCATGGCTCCGGACCCGCTCGCGCTGGTCCACCGCCGTGGTCGCGCCCGGCGTCCCCGACACCCCCGTCCTGCACGGTGCCAGACACGTCCTCATCGACGTCGTCCGCACCGCGCTCGCGGACCGACTCGAGCGCATCAGTGACGATGCCCCGACGCCGGACCCCGTCGAGCGCCCCTGAACCGTTCCACCCGCACCACTCGAGGCACCATCACCCAGCCCTGTCACAGGGCTCTTCGTCGCGCCCGGAAACGGACGGCGCCCGGCAACGAGCAGCACCCGGCAACGGGCACCGCTCGGCACCGGGCACCGGCCGCGACCGCGGAGCGGCGGAGCGAGATCAGAGAGCGAGTCCCGCATGTCACTCCCCAGTCCGAAGTCCCGGCGGATCGTCGCCGCCGTCGCCGTCGCTGCGGCCGGCGCCCTCGTCGTCGCCGGCTGCAGCTCGGGTTCGAGCGCCGAGAGCATCGACGAGAGCGCCCCGAAGGAGCTCAAGGGCACCGTGTCCCTGTGGCACTTCTTCACCGGCCGCGAAGCCGGCGTGGTGAAGACCGCCGTCGAGGGCTTCGAGAAGGCCAACCCCGACGTCACCGTCGACATCCACGCCGGCCAGGACGACGAGAAGCTGCAGAAGGCGATCTCGTCCGGCCAGAACATCGACGTGGGCCTGTCGTACTCGACCGCCATCGTGGGCAGCTTCTGCTCCTCGGGTGCCTTCCGTGACCTCTCCCCCTACATCGAGCGCGACGAGGTCGACCTGTCGGACATCCCGAAGGCCGTGCAGTCGTACACGCAGTACAAGGGCACCCGGTGCACGCTGCCGGCCCTCGCCGACGTCAGTGCGCTGATGTACAACAAGCCGCTGCTCGAGAAGGCCGGGATCGACTCCCCACCGAAGACGCTCGACGAGCTCAAGACCGACGCCCTGAAGCTCACGACGTACAACGCCGACGGCTCGATCAAGCAGCTCGGCTTCAACCCGCTCATCGACTTCTACGAGAACTCGCCCGAGCACTGGGCGCCGATGGTCGACGGCTCGTGGTTGGACGAGGACGGCAACAGCGTGATCGGCACGTCCGACGCCTGGAAGCGGCTCATCACCTGGCAGAAGGGCTTCGTCGACGAGATCGGGTACGACAAGCTCAAGGCCTTCACGTCCGGCCTCGGGCAGGAGTTCGCGGCCGACAACGCGTTCCAGACCGGCCAGGTCGCGATGCAGATCGACGGCGAGTACCGCACGGCCTTCATCAAGGACCAGAAGCCGGACCTCGACTACGGCACCGCGCCGACCCCGGTGATGGACGGGCTCGGCAACTACGGCTCGACGTACATCGCGGGCAACGTGGCGGGCATCGCGAAGGGCTCCAAGAACCCCGAGCTGTCCTGGGCACTCCTGAAGTACCTGTCGACGGACACCGACGCGCAGGTCACGCTGGGCAACGGGCTGAAGAACATCCCGACGCTCACCTCGGCGCTGGAGTCCCCCGACCTCGAGGTCGACGAGAACTACAAGACCTTCGTCGACGTCGCGGGCAACAAGGACACCATGACCTCGCCCGGCACCGCCGACGGCGCCGCGTACATCGGCACCTTCACGAAGTTCTGGCAGGCGTACCAGCAGAAGGGCGGCGACCTCGACGCCCAGCTGCAGAAGCTCGACTCGGACATCGACAACGCCAACCAGCTGGCTGGTCCGTGATGAGCGTCACCACCAAGACGACCGGCCAGGAGGCTCGGCTCGCCCGCGCCGCTCGGCCCACGGACCCGACGGGGTCCGGTCCGGTGCCCCCGACCGCTCCGCGACGTCGTCCCCGCTCCGCGGAGTCCCGGCGCCGCCTGGTCGCGCTGACGATGCTCGCGCCGGCCCTGGCGGGCCTGGTGGTCTTCTTCGCCTACCCGCTCGTCGCGTCGATCTTCTACTCGTTCACGCGCTACAACCAGCTGCAGGAACCCGAGTTCGTCGGGCTGCTGAACTACCGGTTCCTGTTCACGCAGGACCCGCAGATCGGCCCCGCGGTCGTCAACACGCTGTGGTTCGTCGTCATCCTGGTGCCCGTCCGGATCGTGTGCGGACTCCTGGTGGCCGGGCTGCTGTCACGTGCCCGCACCGCCACGGGCTTCTGGCGGACGCTCTTCTACCTGCCCGCGCTGGTGCCGCCGGTCGCGAGCGTCGTGGCGTTCGTGTTCCTCTTCAACCCGGGCACCGGGCCGGTGAACCAGATCCTCCGCGTCTTCGGCGTCGACGGGCCGCTGTGGTTCAACGACCCGGCCTGGTCGAAGCCGTCGCTCGTCATCCTGGGCGTCTGGGTGATGGGCGACATCATGATCATCTTCCTGGCGTCCCTGCTCGACGTGCCGCGCGACCTGTACGAGGCCGCGTCGCTCGACGGTGCGAACGGCGTCCAGCGGGTCCGGCACATCACGCTGCCGACGATCGCCCCGGTGATCGGCTTCGCCGCGGTGACGGGGGTGATCGCGGCCCTGCAGTACTTCACCGAGGCCGCGGTGGCGTCCGGGGTCGCGTCCGGCAAGGCGACGATCGGTGGCGGGACCGCCGCCCAGCTCGGCTACCCGGGCACGTCGCTGCTCACGTACACCGAGCTGCTCTACCAGCACGGGTTCGCGAACTTCCAGTTCGGCTACGCGTCCGCCATGGCCGTGGTCCTGTTCGTGATCACCGCGGTGGTGCTCGTCCTCACGATGCGCCGCATCTCCGTCTTCCGACCCGAGGAGTCCTGATGACCGCCGTGTCCCAGTCCCCGCTCGCCCGGGCTCCCCGCGGTGCGGCGTCCGGCTCCGCCCGCGGTCCGCGCCGCAGCCTGCTGGTCTGGATCGCCGAACACGCCGCGCTGGTGGCCCTCGGCGTGCTGACCATCGCCCCGATCGTGTTCGTGGTCCTGACCTCGCTCATGTCGAGCAACCAGGCACTCACGGCGTCGATCGTTCCCCGGCCGCTCGACTTCTCGAACTACGCGCGGGTGTTCACCGAACTGCCGCTCGCGCAGTGGTTCGGCAACTCGTCGATGTACGCCGTGCTCGCCACCGCGTTCATGCTCGTCAGCTCGGTGCCGGCGGCCTACGCGCTCGCCCAGATCAAGTTCCGGGGCGCGAACCTCATCTTCACGGTGATCATCGTCGCGATGCTCCTGCCCCCGCAGGTCACCGCGGTGCCGGTCTACGTGATGTGGTCGCACCTGCACCTGACCGGCACCCTGTGGCCGCTCATCCTGCCGAACCTGCTCGGCGACGCGTTCAGCATCTTCCTGCTCCGCCAGTTCTTCATGACCATCCCGAAGGAGTACGGCGACGCCGCCCGCATGGACGGCTGCAGCGAGTGGGGCGTGCTCTGGCGCGTGGTCGTCCCGATGGCCCGCCCGGGCATCGCGTCGGCGGCGATCTTCATGTTCTTCCACTCGTGGAACGACTACTACGGCCCGCTCCTGTACGCGTCCGAGAACCAGGCCGCCTGGCCGGTGGCGTACGGGCTCGCGACGTTCCGCGGGCAGCACGGCACCGACTGGTCGATGACGATGGCGATGACCGTCGTCGTCATGGTCCCCGTCGTCATCATCTTCTTCTTCGCACAGAAGGCATTCGTCGAGGGCATCGCGCTCACCGGCGTGAAGGGATAGCACCACAGTGAAACTCGCAGTCATCGGTGGCGGATCCACCTACACCCCCGAACTCGTGGACGGCTTCGCCCGGCTCCGCGACCAGCTCCCCATCGACGAGCTCTGGCTCGTCGACCCCGACCCCGTCCGCCGCGAACTCGTCGGCGGTGTCGCGAGGCGGATGTTCGCCCACACCGGCCACCCCGGCACGATCCACGTCACGGACGACGTCGTCGCCGGGGTCTCGGACGCCGACGCCGTCATGTTCCAGCTCCGGATCGGCGGGCAGGCCGCCCGGCACCAGGACGAGACCTGGCCGCACGAGGCCTGCTGCATCGGGCAGGAGACCACCGGTCCCGGCGGGTTCGCGAAGGCGCTCCGCACCGTGCCCGTGGTCCTGGAGTACGCCGAGCTCGTCCGCGAGCACGCGAAGCCGGACGCCTGGATCGTCGACTTCACCAACCCCGTCGGCATCGTCACCCGCGCCCTGCTCGAAGCCGGGCACCGCGCCGTCGGCCTCTGCAACGTCGCGATCGGGTTCCAGCGGCGCTTCGCGAAGGAGTTCGACGTCGCTCCGTCGGCCGTCCGGCTCGACCACGTCGGTCTCAACCACCTGACGTGGGAGCGCGGCGTCCACGTGACGGACGGCTCCGGCGAGCGCGACGTCCTGTCCGAGCTGCTCGCTGCCGACACCGGTGCCCTCGACCGGATGGCGGAGAGCGTGCACATGCCCGCCGACCTCATCCGAATGCAGCACGCCGTGCCCTCGTACTACCTGCGCTACTTCTACAGCCACGACGTCGTGCTCGAGGAGCAACTGCACGCCCCCACCCGGGCCGAAGCGGTGATGGAGACCGAGCGGGCCCTGCTCGCGAAGTACGCCGACGAGTCCGTCGTGACGAAGCCCGCCGAGCTCGAGCAGCGGGGCGGTGCGTACTACTCCGAGGCGGCGATCGACGTGCTGTCCTCGATCCTCGGCGACCGCGGCGACGTGCAGGTGCTCAACGTCCGGAACGACGGCACGTTCCCGTTCCTGCCGGACGACCACGTGATCGAGGTGCCGGCCCGGGTCACGCGTCAGGCGATCACCCCGCTGCCGGTGTCCCCGCTCGACCCGGACATGGCGGGCCTGGTGGCCCACGTCGCCGGGTACGAGCGGCTCGCGCTCGACGCCGCGGTGCACGGCGGCCGCGACCGGGTGCTCCGCGCGATGTGGGCGCACCCGCTCGTGGGACAGGTCGACAAGGCAGAGCAGCTCACCGACCTGCTCCTGGCCGCGAACGCGGACCACATCCCGTGGGCGCGATCGGAGCACGTGCCGTGGGCGGGCTGAGCCGGACCGGCGAGGCGGGCCCGGCGCGAGCCTCCCGTCCGCCCGCTCCGGCCCCACCGGACGCGACCGACGTCGTGCTCGCCGTCGACGGTGGCGGGAGCAAGACCGACGTCGTCGCGATCGCGCTCGACGGGACCATCGTGGGGCACGCGCGCGGTCCAGGGTCGAACCCGCAGACCCGGGGGTGGGACCTCGCCGGCCCGATCCTCGACGACGTCCGTGCACGGGTGGTGGGTGAGCTGGGCGACCGGCGCATCCGCACCACGCACGTGTACCTGGCCGGGCTCGACCTGCACGACGAGCTCGTCGCGGCGACCGCGGCCCTCGCGCACTGGGCCGAGGACGGCGGCGAGCCGCACGTGCTCGACAACGACCTGTTCGCGCTGCTGCGGGCCGGCACCCTGTCCCCCGACGCAGCGGCCGTGGTGTGCGGCACCGGGATCAACGCCCTCGCCGTGCGTGCCGACGGCACGACCGCACGGTTCCCCGCCATCGGCGACGTCTCCGGTGACTGGGGCGGCGGCGCGTGGCTCGGCAACCGGGCGCTCTGGCACGCGGCGCGGGCCGACGACGGCCGCGGACCTGCGACGGCGCTGGTCGACGCGGTGCCGGCGGCGGTCGGCCTCCGCAGCGTCCGCGAGGTCACCGAGGCCATCCACTTCGGACGCCTCGACCAGCGCGTGTTCAACCGGCTCTGCCCGGTGCTGTTCGACGTGGCCGGAGCCGGTGACGTGGTGGCCCGGAGCGTCGTGGAGCGCCAGGCGGAGGAGATCGTCCTGCTCGCCGCGGTCGCACTCGAGCGGTTGGGCCTCGCTGGTTCGGCGACCGAGTCGGTACCCGTGGTGCTCGGCGGCGGCGTGCTCGCGGCGCGGCACCCCTTGCTCGTCGACGGTGTCGTCGGCGGGCTCGCTGCCCGGGTGCCGGGAGCGGTGCCGACCTGGGTGACCGATCCCCCGGTGCTCGGCGCGGGGTTGGCGGCGCTGGAGTCGGTCGGCGCCGACGACGCCGCGCTCGAGCGGTACCGCGAGGCCGTGCGCTCCCGCGCCTTCGCGAGCACGACCACGCTGATCCGCTGATCCGCTGATCCGCTGATCCGCTGCCCGCTGATCCGCTGATCCGCTGCCCGCTGATCCGCTGATCCGCTGATCCGCTGGCCGCTGATCCGCTGGCCGCTGGCCCGCGCGGCACGGCGCGGTCGGCACCCCCGCACGCCGCGCCGCGCGGGGGTGCCACGCGCTGCGGGACCCCCGCCACCGGTCCCGGCTGTCGGAGTGCCCGTGCCCCTCAGGCGTCGCGGACGGCCAGCACCCGGTGCGGCGCCACCCGTTCGGCCCGCCACCCGCCGGGCAGTGCGTCCCGGAGCTCGGCCAGGGTGAAGGACCGGCGGATCGACCGCAGGCCGTCGACCCGCACGAAGGTGCCGGCCGACACCAGCGGCGACGCCAGCGCGTAGGCCCCGTACGCCGCACGCGACCGGCGGATGTCCGAGTGCACGCTGCGGCTCGTCGCGAGTGCCGCGGAGTCGGCGAGGAACCCGGCCCGCTCGTCGTCGCCCAGGTGGTGCAGCACGTGGTTCGACACCACGACGTCGAACCGCTCCCCCGCTGCCACCAGCTCGCCGCTCGACTGCTGCCGGAAGGTGACCCCGCGCGGCGTCCGTCGACTGGCCGCGTCGATCGCCCGCGGGTCCGGGTCGACCCCGACGACCTCGACGTCGAAGCCGTCGCTCGCCGCCCACCGCACGACAGCGCGCGCCAGGTCGCCCCCGCCGCAGCCGAGGTCGAGGACCCGAGCACGGCCGTCCACCGGCAGCGCCGGCACGATGTGGGTCCTCCACGCCGAACGCCAGCCGCTCACCAGCGCGTTGACGAGCGCGAAGCGCCGGAAGGTGCGCGCGAGGACGCGCGGGTCGCAGTCCGGGTCGTCCATCAGCTCGGTCAGGTCGAGCGCCCGGGAGCGCAGGTCGACGGCCGAGCGGGCCGGGTCGACCCCGCCTCGACGACTCACGCCGTGCCCGTGGTCGCGATCGGGACCCGCACCGGTTCGACCACGGGCGACGCCTCGGTGCGCACCGCGGTGAGGCGTGCGCTCTCCACGGTGAGTCCGGGCCCGAAGGCGAGCGCGACGACGGCGCCGCCGTCGGCCAGGCCCGCGTCGACCGCGTCGCGGAGGACGAACAGCACGGTGGCGCTCGACATGTTGCCGTGGTCGCGCAGCACCCGTCGGCTCGACACCATCGCACTGTCGGGCAGGCCGAGCGACTCCTGCGCACGGTCGAGGATGGCGCGGCCGCCGGGGTGCACCGCCCACACCGGCACGTCGGAGGCCGCACCGCCGCCGAGCAGCGACTCCACGGCCCGCGGCACGTGCAGGCCGACGAGCTTCGGGACGGCCGTCGACAGGACCATCTCGAAGCCCTCGTCGCCGATGTTCCACGCCATCTCCGACGCGCCCTCCGGCACCACGGCCGTCGCGAACGCGTCGAACCGCAGGCCGGCGCCGTCGCGTGCGACGACCGCCGCGGCGGCTCCGTCCCCGAAGACGCTGTTCGCGACGATCTGGTCGGGGTCGTTCGACGCGCGGACGTGCAGGGTGCAGAGCTCGCCGCAGACGACGAGCACGACGGCGTCCGGGTCCTGGTCGACGAAGGCCGCGGCGATCCGGAGCGCCGGGAACGCGGCGCAGCAGCCCATGAAGCCGATGTGGTGCCGGAAGACCCCTGCCGGCAGACCGAGCTGGTCGACGACGTCGATGTCCGGGCCGGGCTGCGTGAACCCGGTGCACGACACGGTCACCAGGTGCGTGACCGACGAGGGGGCGATGCCCGCGCGGTCGACCGCGTCGCGTGCGGCGGCGACGAACAGCGGCGGCGCGAGCTCGCGGAACCGGTCGTTGCGTGAGCCGGTCGTCGGGGAGCGCAGGGTCCCGTCGTCGTCGCGGAAGGCACCGCCGCCGCGCGTGGAGTCGAGCTCTTCGAGCACGGTGTGCCGTCGGTCGACCGCCGAGCCGTCGAAGGCAGCGGGGACGAGCCGCTGCCCGAGGCGACCGAGGCCGGGCTGCGCCGCGAACAGGTCACGCACCCGCGGCTGGTCGAGGGTCGTCTCGGGGACGGCGGTACCGATGGCGCGGATCGTTGCGGACACGACTCATCCTGTCACCGCATCGCTGACGCGTCCCCAGGATGCACGGGAGGCGCGGTGCCAGCTGGCACCGCGCCTCCTGTCCGTCGTCGGTGGCGACTACGACTGCTGCGCGCGCTCCAGGACGAGCTCCCGCACACGAGCGGCGTCGGCCTGGCCCTTCATGGCCTTCATCACCGAACCGATGATCGCGCCGGCGGCCTGCACCTTGCCGTCGCGGATCTTCTGCAGGACGTCGGGCTGGGCGGCCAGGGCCTCGTCGACGGCCGCCGTGAGCGCCGAGTCGTCGGAGACGACCTTGAGCCCGCGGGACTCGACGACCTGCGCCGGCGAACCCTCGCCCGCGATGACGCCCTCGAGCACCTGGCGCGCCAGGCGGTCGGTCAGGTCGCCGGACTCGACGAGCGCGATGACCTCGGCGACGTGCTGCGGCGACACCAGGTCGCCGGGGGCGGCGTCCTGCGCGTTCGCGACACGGCTGATCTCACCGGTCCACCACTTGCGCGCGGCCTGCGGTGCGGCACCTGCGGCGACCGTCCCCTCGACCTCGTCGAGCAGCCCGCCGTTGACGACGTCCTGGAACTCGAGGTCCGCGAAGCCCCACTCGCCCTTGAGTCGTCGACGCCGGGCCACCGGGGCCTCGGGCAGGGACGCACGGAGCTCCTCGATGAGGGCGGGGTCCGGCACCACGGGCAGCAGGTCGGGCTCCGGGAAGTAGCGGTAGTCGTCGGCGTCGGACTTCGGACGGCCGGACGACGTGCGGCCGGTGTCCTCGTGCCAGTGCCGGGTCTCCTGCGTGATCGTCCCACCGGCGGCGAGGATCGCGGCCTGGCGCTGGATCTCGTAGCGGATCGCACGCTCGACGGCGCGGAAGGAGTTGACGTTCTTCGTCTCGGTGCGGGTGCCGAGCTTCTCCTGGCCGCGGGGGCGCAGCGAGATGTTCGCGTCGCAGCGCAGGTTGCCGCGCTCCATGCGGGCCTCGGAGACACCGAGCGCACGGACGAGGTCGCGGATGACCTGCACGTACGCGGCACCGAGCTCGGGGGCGCGGTGCTCCGCGCCGACGATCGGCTTCGTGACGATCTCGACCAGGGGCACACCGGCGCGGTTGTAGTCGACGAGCGAGTACTCGGCGCCCTGGATGCGACCGGTGGCGCCACCGACGTGCGTGAGCTTGCCGGCGTCCTCCTCCATGTGGGCGCGCTCGATCGGGACGTTGAAGATCGTGCCGTCGGCGAGTTCGACCTCGACCTCGCCCTCGAAGGCGATCGGCTCGTCGAACTGCGAGACCTGGTAGTTCTTGGGGTTGTCCGGGTAGAAGTAGTTCTTCCGGGCGAACCGCGACGACTCGGCGATCGAGCAGCCGAGCGCGAGCCCGAGCTGGATCGAGTAGCGCACGGCCTGCTCGTTCACGACCGGCAGCGACCCGGGCAGACCGAGGTCGACGGGCGTGACGTTCGTGTTCGGCTCGCCACCGAAGAAGTTCGGAGCGTCCGAGAACATCTTCGTCTTCGTCGCGAGTTCGACGTGCACCTCGAAGCCGAGCACCGGCTCGTAGCGCTCGAGCGCCTCGTCGAAGTCCATGAGCGCGTCCTTCTGCGCCATCAGATCACACCTTCCTGCGCAGCGGACTGCTGAGACTGGTCGAGGTCCGGGATGCTGTCGATGAGCGGGCGACCCCACTGCTGTTCGAGCAACCGCTCGAGGGCGGCGCCGTAGCGGTAGAGCCGGGCGTCCTCGCGCTGGGGTGCCATGAGCTGCACGCCGACGGGCAGCGAGTCCTCGGGCGCGAGGCCGTTCGGGATGCTCATGCCGGGGACGCCGGCCAGGTTCGCCGGGATCGTCGTGAGGTCGTTGAGGTACATCGCCAGCGGGTCGTCGATGCGCTCCCCGATCGGGAACGCCGTCGTCGGGGCCGACGGGCTGATGAGCAGGTCGACCTGCTCGAACGCGGCCTGGAAGTCGCGCTGCACGAGGGTGCGGACCTTCTGCGCCGAGCCGTAGTAGGCGTCGTAGTAGCCGGCGCTCAGGGCGTACGTGCCGAGGATGATGCGGCGCTTGACCTCCGGGCCGAAGCCGGCCTCGCGCGTGGCCGCCATGACGTCCTCGACGGTGGCACCGTTCTCCGGCGTGACGCGGAGCCCGAAGCGCACCGAGTCGAACTTGGCGAGGTTCGACGACGCCTCGGCCGGCAGGATCAGGTAGTACGCGCTGATGGCGTACGCGAACGACGGGGCGTCGATCTCGACGACGACCGCACCGGCCGACTCGAGCAGGGCCACCGTCTCCTGGAAGCGCTGCGTGACGCCGGCCTGGAAGCCGTCGCCGCCGGCGAGTTCCTTCACGACGCCGACCCGCAGGCCGCGGAGCGTGTCCGCCTGCAGGCCTTCGCGGGCCGCCGCGGCCATCGAGGGCCAGGCGTCCGGGATCGAGGTGGAGTCGCGCGGGTCGTGCCCGCCGATGACGTCGTGCAGGAGCGCGGCGTCGAGGACGGTGCGGGACACCGGACCGACCTGGTCGAGGCTGGACGCCAGCGCGATCGAGCCGTAGCGGCTGACCCCGCCGTACGTCGGCTTCACGCCGACCGTGCCCGTGACGGCACCGGGCTGGCGGATCGACCCACCGGTGTCGGAACCGAGGGCGAGGGGCGCCTCGTGCGCGGCGACGGCGGCCGCGGAGCCACCACCGGAGCCACCGGGGATCCGGTCGAGGTCCCACGGGTTGTGCGTCGGGCCGTACGCCGAGAACTCGGTGGTCGAGCCCATCGCGAACTCGTCCATGTTCGTCTTGCCGAGCGGCACCAGGCCGGCGGCACGGAGCTTCGCGACCGGCGTCGCGTCGTACGGGGGCACCCAGCCCTCGAGGATCTTCGAGCCGGACGTGGTCGGCATGTCCTGCGTGCACAGGACGTCCTTGACCGCGATCGGCACGCCGGCGAGGGGGCCGAGGTCGTCGCCCGCCGAGCGGCGCGAGTCGATCGACTTCGCCACCGCGAGGGCGTTCTGGTTGACGTGCAGGAAGGCGTGCACGTCGCCGTCGACCGCGGCGATGCGGTCGAGGTGGGCCTGCGTGGCCTCGACGCTGGAGACGTCGCGCGCCACGAGGGCGTCGGCGAGCGCCGCGGCGCTGAGGCGGGTGATGTCGTCGGTCACTGCTCTTCTCCCAGGATGGCCGTCACACGGAACCGTTCGCCGTCGGAGTCGGGCGCCCCGGAGAGCGCCTGCTCCTGGGTCAGCGTCGTGCCGACCACGTCGGGGCGGAAGACGTTGCCGAGCGGCACGGGGTGGCTCGTCAGCGGGACGTCGTCTGTCGCGACCTCGGCCACACGGGCGACGCTGTCGACGATGTGCGACAGCTCCCCGGTCAGCTTCTCGATCTCGTCGGGCGTGAGTGCGATACGTGCGAGGTTCGCCAGGTGGGCGACCTGCTCGCTCGTGATGTCAGGCATGGTGCTCCGTCGATCGGTTCGTGGAATGCGGACCAGTCTATTGCCGACCCCGTGTCACCACCGCGCAGTCCCGCCCATCGGTGGAGAACCGGCCCTCGGCCAGCGCCCCGACCGACGCACCGACCGCGACGAGTGCCCGCGGCGAGCATCGGCACGACGACCCGCGCCGGACCCGCGCCGCACCGACGGCGGGCCGCCCACCGGACCGGCACCGGGCCTCCCGGCCTGGCGTCAGTGCCGACCGCGAGCCGCACCCGGTGCGGCAGGTGCCGCCGTCGCCGGAGCAGCCGGAGCAGCAGGGGCAGCAGGAGCAGCAGGGGCAGCGGTCGCGGCCGGCGACGGAGCAGCCGACGCACCCGACGCGGCCGACGCACCGGCCCCCGCCGACGCACCGGACGCCTGCTGGGACGCGGACCCGCTCGACGCGTTCCCGATCATCGCCGGGTCCGGAGCCGGCAGCGCTCCCCCGCCGACCGCCCCGTCGAGGTAGGTCATCATCGCCTTCCCGACCCCGAACTTGGCGCTGTACCCGGTCGTGCCGCACGGGAACGGGACCTGCGCGAGCGACACCGCGTTCTGGACGTTGCCGATCCAGGTCGCGTTCGTGTACTTCGTCGTCGAGGCGACCAGCCAGTTCTGCACGTCGCCGTCGGTGGTGCCGGTCTTCGCGAACTTCGGGACCGCGTCGCCGGGGTTCGCCAGCGCGGCGGTGCCGGACCCGCTGAGGACCCCCTGCAGCGCGTAGTCGACGGTGCCCGCGACGTCCGCCCCGACCCCTCGGGTGCAGGACGACGGCGTCGGTGTGATCGCGGTGCCGTCGGCCTCGGTGACCGAGTCGATGGCGGTCGGGGTGCAGACGATGCCGCCGTTCGCGAAGCCGGCGTAGGCCTCGGCGAGGTCGATCGGCGACAGCTCGTTGACGCCGAGGATCGACGACGGGGTCTGGCCGAGCGGTGCGCCGTCGGCGCGGTGGATGCCCATGGACTGCGCGAGCTGGGCGATCCGGCACAGGTCGAGCTGCTTGCCCATCTGCGCGTACGCGGTGTTGATCGACTCGGTGGTCGCCGCGGCGACGGTCATCGACGCGGGCACGGCCTCGGCGTTCGCCACGTTCCAGACGCCGCCGGCGACGTTCTGGCAGCTGTTCGTGAACTCGGCGTTCTCGAACTGGTGCTCGGAGGTCGTGACGGAGTCGGAGAGGGTGTGCCCGCTCGCGAGCCACTCGGCCAGCGTGAACACCTTGTACGTGGAGCCGGTCTGGAACCCGCCCGAGTTGCCGGAGGCGGCGTCGGCGCTGTAGTTCACGGCCGTCGTGCCGGGCGTGGCCGTGTCGGCCTGCGTGTAGGCGGTGTTCTGCACCATCGACATGATCCGACCGGTCCCCGGCTCGACGGTGACGTTCGACCCGCCGAGGTCGACCCCCGCCATCGTCGCCGGGACGTAGGTCGACAGGGCGTTCTGCGCCTGCGCCTGCACGTCGAGGTCGAGCGAGGTGTGGATCTGCAGGCCCTTCGTGTCGAGGGTGGCGATGCGTGCGGCCGCGGTCTTGCCGAAGGCGGGGTCCCGGAGCACCTGGTCGCGGACGTAGTCGCAGAAGTAGCCCGCGTCGAAGTTCGTCGCGGCGGTCGAGCAGCCGTTCGCGGTCTCGGTGATCCTCGGCGTGACGGGCGTCGCGATCGCCGTCCTCATCTGTGCCGTCGTGATCGACCCGTGCGCCTGCATCCGGCGGAGCACGTAGTCGCGGCGTTCCTTCGTCGCCGCGTACCCGTCCGACTGCCCGTTGTGCCGGTCGCCGGGCCGGTCGATCCGCAGGTTCGACGGGTTGTTGAGGATCGCGACGAGCGTGGCCGACTGCACGAGCGACAGGTCCGCCGCGTGCACGCCGAAGTAGTACTCGGCACCGGCCTCGGCACCGTAGACCCGCCCGCCGAGCCCGACGATGTTGAGGTACCCGGTCAGGATCTGGTCCTTCGTGTACTTCTTGTTCACCGCGATGGCGTACCGCATCTCCTGCAGCTTCCGCTGCGGGGTGACGCCGGCGGCGTCCTGGTAGCACGCGGCCACCTTCGCCTCGGTGGCGGCCTGGTCGGTGCCGGTCAGCTGCTCGCACTGCTGCACGAGCACGTTCTTGACGTACTGCTGCGTGATGCTCGACCCGCCCTGCACGTCCCCGCCGACGACGGTGGCCGCGGCACCGCGGACCGTGCCGAGCAGGTCGATGCCGCCCTCGTCGTAGAACCGCGGGTCCTCGGTGTCGATGGCCGCCTGCTTGAGCGAGTCGGCCATCTGGTGGGACGTCACGTTCGTGCGGTTCTCGGCGTAGAAGGACGCGATCTTGATCTGCTTGCCGTCCTTCGTCGCGTAGACCGACGAGACCTGCTGCGGGGTCTGCACGTCGAGGTAGCTCGGCAGGTCCTCGAAGAACGCCGCCGCGCCCGACGCGCTCTCGCCGGCGACGGCGACCGCGGGCGTCAACGCGACCGTGACGAGCATGCCCGCCAGCACGGACATCACCACGAAGACCAACAGGGCCCCAGGCCAACGCACCACTCGCATGGGTGCACGGTAGGCAGGCGGGCTGGAACCGTTCTGCCGTGGAACGAGTGCAGGCTGCGGCGGCGCACAGGTTGCCGTCCAGCCACCGGTCCGAGCGGCCCGCGATCCGCGCGGGCTCGCCGATCCGGTCGGGAGGCCCGGCGCGGCCCCGGCACGTCGGCCGCGGGTCACGATCCGGTCACGTCGCGGGAGCCCGCGGGCCCGGTGCCGGCCCGCGCACCGGTGCGGTCCGTCAGTCGCGGGGTTGCAGGTCCTGTGGACGGACGAGGAACACGTCCGGCGAGACCGTGACGCCGTCGCCGCGGGACGATCCGCCCTGCGCCTGGTCGCGCACGACGTCCCCGCGCCCGACCCCGATGAGCGCGACGTCGTGCAGCGAGGCCGTTCCGGGCTTCAGGTAGTCGTTGTGGCCGACCGGTCGTCGGAACACCGCAGTCGTGCCCTGCCCGTGCGTCGCGGCGCGGAGGTCGAGGACCGTCGCACCGAAGGACGCCTCGCCGGGGTCGGTGCCGAAGTACCCGGAACCGGCGATCGGGTCGCTGTGCGCGCTGCCGACGAAGACCTGCCCGTGCGGCACGGCGAGGTCGGACGCGGACCGGACGTCGCTGCCCGGCGAGCCGAGCACGGTCAGGGTGTCGGCGCTCATGCGCCCCGAGGTGAGCGCCATCATCGCCGTCGTCGACCCGTACGAGTGCGCCACGAGGTTGAGCCGCGGCTGGTCGCCGTCCCGCACGTGGCGCAGGCCGTCGACGGCGCGCTCGAGGCGGTCCGCCCCGGTCTCGGCGAGCTGCAGCGACAGGATGTTCGACAGGTCCGGCGTGCGGTACCCCATCCACGCGACGACCGCGACGCTCGACCGGTCGCCGTGCACCGCGAGCGGGGCCAGCGACGCCTGCTCGGCGGCCAGGTCGTTCGCGGTGGCGGTGAAGTCGACCATCTGCCCGGACACCGTGAAGAACATGCCCGGCACCACCAGCGTCACGTCCGTCGCGGTGTCGAGGTCGCCGATCGCGATCGCCGCGCGGCCCGGACCACGGGTGTCGAGGGTGACGAGGAAGCGCTGCGGGTCGCCCGGCTGCGTCACGAGCGACTCCTGGACCCGGTCGAGCATCCGGACCGTGGCGGACCCGTCGTCCCCGTCGGCCGCCGCGAGCGCGCGGTCCAACGTGGTCCGGTTCGCCCGGTCGCGCACGGCGTACGGCACGCCCTCGAGGTTCCCCACCACCGCCGGCGCGGTCTGCTCGACGTACTGTCGCTCACCGTCGCCGAGGCCGGCCCACCACCGGATCACGTCGACGGCCGACGGCGGGTCGTCCTGCACGGTCGCCACCAGGCGCGCGTCGTCCTGCGCGTGCCGGAGGTCGACCGGCGCGAGCGCGACGAGGTCGTCGAGCAGCCGGCGGCCGTGCGCGGTCGCGGCGTCGTCGGCGGTGACCGGGGCGACGGGCGCGACGGCCACGACCGCTGTCGGTGGCGGGGTCGGAGGCACGTTCGGTGTCTCGACCACTCCGAGCGAGTGCATCGAGGCGGTCAACAGCGCAGCGGCGACGAGCAGCATTCGGGTCTCCCCCGGGAAGGCCTTCCCGTCGGCTCCCTGCAGACGACGGGTGATGCCCTGCCGAGTCTACGGAGGATGCTGACGAACGCTCGTGCCAGATGCAACTTGTCCCCCGAAATGGGGAGGCTCGGCCTGCGGACGGGCGCGTGTCAGGCGTCCGGCGCGGCGTCCGGCGCGGTCGTGCCCTCCTCGGTCGGCTCCTGGCCCGACTCCGGTTCCGGCTCCGGTTCCGGTTCCGGCAGGGCGCCCGGCCCCTCGGTCACGAGCAGGTGGAACTGCGCCGCGTCGATGATCCGGAGCCCGAGCTGCTCGGCCTTGGTGAGCTTCGACCCCGCCCCTGGACCGGCGGCGACGAAGTCGGTCTTCTTGCTCACGCTCGACGCCGCCTTGCCGCCGGCGGTCATGATCGCCTCGAGCGCGCCCTCGCGCGTGTAGCCCTCGAGCGAGCCGGTCGCGACGACCGTCACGCCGCTGAGCACGCCGCCCTCGGCGACCGCGCCGCCGGGGCCCGGGTGGTCCGGGGTGGTGAACTGCACGCCGGCCGCGGTCCACCGGTCGATGACCTCGCGGTGCCAGTCGACATCGAACCAGTCGAGCAGGGCGTCCGCGATGATGCCGCCGACGCCGTCCACGGCCGCGAGGTCCTCGCGCGAGGCCGACCGGATCGCGTCGAGGGACCCGAAGTGGTTCGCGAGGGCACGCGCCGCGACCGGTCCGACGTGCCGGATGCTCAGGCCGACCAGGATCCGCCACAGCGGCTTCGTCCGGGCGGCGTCGATGTTCGCGAGCATCTCGAACGCGTTCTTCGACGGGTACCGGCTCGGCTCGCCGGTGTAGTCCGCACCGCGGGCCTCGGGGTCGAACGGCGGGTCGGTCTTCTTGCGCGCACGACTGAACGGGGTGACCCGCTTCGGCGTGCCGTCGTCGTCGGTCTTCTGCATGCCGGTCTCGGCGTCGCGGACGATGACCTCGATCGGGACGATGTCCTGCATCGTCAGGTCGAACAGCCCGGCCTCGGTGACGAGCGGCGGGGTCTCCGGTCGGAGCGGCTGCGTGAGCGCCGCGGCGGCGACCTCGCCGAGTCCCTCGATGTCGAGCGACCCGCGCGACGCGATGTGCTCGACCCGGCCGCGCACCTGCGCCGGGCAGCTCTCGGCGTTCGGGCAGCGGAGGTCGATGTCGCCCTCCTTCGCGGGGGCGAGCTCGGTGCCGCACTCCGGGCAGTGGGTCGGCATGACGAACTCGCGCTCGGAGCCGTCGCGGAGCTCGACCACCGGGCCGAGGACCTCGGGGATCACGTCACCGGCCTTCCGCAGCACGACCGTGTCGCCGATGAGCACGCCCTTGGCCTTGACGACCTGCTGGTTGTGCAGGGTGGCCTGGCGCACCACGGACCCCGCGACCTCGGCCGGGGCCATCACCGCGAACGGCGTGGCACGGCCGGTGCGACCGACGCTCACCACGACGTCGAGGAGCTTCGTGTGGACCTCTTCCGGCGGGTACTTGTACGCGATCGCCCACCGCGGCGCCCGGGACGTCGAGCCGAGTTCCTCGTGCAGGGCGAGGTCGTCGACCTTCACCACGACGCCGTCGATCTGGTGCTCCACGGCAGAGCGACGCTCACCGGTGGTCCGGACGAAGCCGTTGACCTCGTCGATGGTGTCGAACACCCGGTAGTGGCTGCTCGTCGGCAGCCCCCACGTGTCGAGCAGCTCGTACACCTCGGACTGGCTCCGGACGTCGGTCTGCTGCTCGAGCTCGCGGACCGGCCACGCGCCGATGCCGTGCACGAGCATCCGCAGCCGCCGCAGCCGGTCGACCATGAGCGCGCGCTTCGCCTCGGACTTGCCCTCTTCCTTCTGGCGGAGGGAGCCGGCGGCGGCGTTGCGCGGGTTCGCGAACACGCGCTCCCCCGCCTCGCGCTGGTTCGCGTTGAGCTCGTCGAACTCGGCGACCGGGAAGAAGATCTCGCCGCGGACCTCGACCAGGGGCGGGTGGCCGGTGCCCGACAGACGGTCCGGGATCGTGCCCATCGTCCGCACGTTGCCGGTGACGTCCTCGCCGACGACGCCGTCGCCGCGGGTCGCCGCCGAGACGAGCCGCCCGTGCTCGTACCGCAGGTTGATCGCGAGGCCGTCGATCTTCAGCTCGGTCAGGAACCGCACGCGCTCGGCTCCGGCGTCGCGCTGCACCTTGACGGCCCAGTCGGTCAGCTCGTCGGGGCTGAAGACGTTGTCGAGCGAGAGCATGCGCTCGGCGTGCTCGACCGGCGCGAACTGCGTCGTCTGTGCCTGCCCGCCCACTGTCTGGGTCGGGCTGTCCTCGGTCAGGAGCTCCGGGAACCGCTGCTCGATCGCGTCGAGCCGGTGCACCAGGGCGTCGTAGTCGGCATCCGCGGCCGGTGACCCGTTCTCGCCCTGGTAGTACGCCTCGCGCAGTTCGTTGATGCGTGCCCGTAGCCGGTCGACCTCGCGCGCGGCCTGGGCGGCGTCGAGCCCGTCGGGGTCGATGGTCTCGAACGTCGCGTCGGTCTCGCTCATGGCATCAGTTCTACCGTGCGCCACCGACGTGACGTGCAGCGGACGTGTGCCCCGGGAGCGGCGGGGTCAGGCGTCGACGGGGACGGCGCTCACCGTGCTGTCGATGGTGCACTGGCCGAGCACCCGCGTGCCGACGTAGACCACCGCGGTCTGGCCGGGGGCGACCCCGTGCAGCGGCTCGTCGACGTCGATGACGAGCACGTCGTCCTGCACCCGCGCGGTCGCGGGCACCGGGTCGGCGTGCGCGCGGATCTGCACGTCGCAGGCGAACGGCGTCGCCGGGTCGGCCGGGGCCGTGCCCGCCCACGTGAACCGGGAGCCCGACATCGACGCGACGGCCAGTGCCTCCTTCGGTCCGACCACGACGGTGTTGTCCTTCGGGCGGATCTCGAGCACGAAGCGGGGCTTGCCGTCGGCGGCCGGGCGCCCGAGCGACAGGCCGCGCCGCTGGCCGACCGTGTAGCCGTGCGCGCCGTCGTGCGAACCGACGACGGTGCCGTCGCGCTCGACGACGTCGCCCGTCTCGCTGCCGACGCGGTCGGCGAGCCACCCGCGGGTGTCCCCGTCCGGGATGAAGCAGATGTCGTACGAGTCCGGCTTCTGCGCGACCGTCAGCCCACGGGCGGCGGCCTCGGCCCGGACCTCGTCCTTCGAGGGGGTCGCCCCGAGCGGGAACATCGCGTGCTGCAGCTGCTCGGCGGTCAGGACCCCGAGCACGTAGGACTGGTCCTTCGCCCACGCGGCCGACCGGTGCAGCTCGCGCGAGCCGTCGGGACCGGTGACGATCGAGGCGTAGTGCCCGGTCGCGACGGCGTCGAAGCCGAGCGCGAGGGCCTTCTCGAGCAGCGCGGCGAACTTGATGCGCTCGTTGCACCGCATGCACGGGTTCGGGGTGCGGCCGGCCTGGTACTCGGCGACGAAGTCGTCGACGACGTCCTCCTTGAACCGGGCCGAGAAGTCCCACACGTAGTACGGGATGCCGAGGGCGGACGCCGCGCGCTGGGCGTCCATCGAGTCCTCGATGGTGCAGCACCCGCGACTGCCGGTGCGCAGGGTGCCCGGCATCCGGCTCAGCGCGAGGTGCACGCCCACCACGTCGTGGCCGGCGTCGACCGCACGGGCGGCTGCCACCGCCGAGTCGACCCCACCGCTCATCGCCGCCAGAACACGCATGCACCAAGGGTAACCCGACGCCGAACCGGTACCGCTGGCGTACCGTTGGTCGGGCGATGGCCACGACCCCGAACGACTCATTCGACTTCCGGTCCGTGCTCTTGTCGGGCTTCCTGCCCGCGGCGCTGTTCGCGATCGGCGAGGGCGCGATCATCCCGATCATCCCGATCGCGGCCGACTCGCTCGGCGCCGGCCTGGCCTTCGCCGGCTTCGTCGCGTCGCTCATCCTGGTCGGCGAGCTCATCGGCGACGTCCCCTCCGGCATCGTCGTCGCCCGCATCGGCGAGCGGAACGCGATGATCGGCGCCGCCCTGGTGTCGGTCGGCGGCCTCGTCGTCTGCACGACGGCCGGGAACGCCTGGGTCCTCGCGCTCGGCGTGTTCCTGGTCGGCGTCTCCACCGCCGTCTTCGCCCTGGCCCGGCACGCCTACATGACGACCGCGATCCCGGTGCGGATCCGCGCGCGGGCCCTGTCCAGCCTGGGCGGCGTGTTCCGCTTCGGGTACTTCGTCGGCCCCTTCGTCGCCGCCGGCGTGATCCACGTGACCGGCGCGACCCGCAGCGCGTTCTGGATCCACGTCGCGTGCTGCCTGGCGGCGGCGACCGTGCTCCTGGTGCTGCGCGACCCGGCGACGGGCGCGCGCGGTCTGCGGTTGCCGGCACGGGCCTCCCGGCCGACCGACGCGACCGAGCCGTCCACCGACACCGGTGCGGTCTTCGTCGAGAAGGAGGCGCACGGCCTCTTCCGCACCATCCGCGCGAACCGGGCCGTCCTGCTGCGCCTCGGCAGCGGCGCCGGACTGATCGGCGCGATGCGCGCCGGACGCCAGGTGATCCTGCCGCTCTGGGCGGTGAGCGTCGGGCTCGACGACTCGACGGCCGCACTCGTCATCGGCATCGCGGGCGCCGTCGACTTCGCGCTGTTCTACACGAGCGGGCAGATCATGGACCGCTGGGGGCGGCTGGCGAGCGCGCTGCCCTGCATGCTCGGGCTGAGCATCAGCTACTTCCTGCTCGCCTGGAGCGGTCACCTCGACGCCCGCGTCGGCTGGTTCGTCGCGATCGCGATGGCCATGTCGCTCGCGAACGGCGTCGGGTCGGGCATCCTCATGACCCTCGGCGCCGACCTCGCCCCGCGCGACGACCCGGCCCCGTTCCTCGGGGCGTGGCGGTTCACCGGCGACTTCGGCTCGGCCGCGGCGCCGCTCCTCATCTCCGGCGTGACGGCGGTGGCGTCGATCGCGGTCGCCAGCGGGGTGATGGGCGTGCTCGGCCTGATCGGCGCCGGCGTGCTGCTCCGGTACGTGCCGCGGTACCTGCCCCGGCAGCTGCGCTGACACCGCGGTCGGGCGGCCGCTGTCGGTAGACTGCCGTCGCTCGCGGGAGTGGTGGAATCGGTAGACACGCAGGATTTAGGTTCCTGTGCCCCAGGCGTGAGGGTTCGAGTCCCTCCTTCCGCACCGGCCCAGCCCCCGCCCCTGGCGTCACGGCGTCCGACGGATGTCATACCGACGGCGGATGGTCGCGACACCCGCGGACGGTACCCTCGTCCTGCGGGACACTCCCCCGTGTCCCGCTCGCTCGACCGGAAGAACCATGCACTCCGTCGCACTCGCCCTGATCCCGTGGCTCGATCCGCAGTACATCCTCGACCACTTCGGGGCCATCGCCGTGCTCGTCGTGTGCGCGATCGTGTTCGCCGAGACCGGGCTGCTCATCGGCTTCATCTTCCCCGGGGACAGCCTCCTCGTCATCACCGGCCTCTTCGCCTTCGACCGGGGCGGCGAGATCGGCGGCATCCCCGTCTGGGTCGCGGCGCTGATGATCGGCGCCTCGGCGTTCCTCGGCGGCGAGCTCGGGTACTACATCGGCAAGAAGGCCGGGCCACCGATCTTCGAACGCAAGGAGAGCGGGCTGTTCTCGAAGGAGAACGTCGACCGCACCAACGCGTTCTTCCACCGCTTCGGCCCCGCCGCCGTCATCCTGGCCCGCTTCGTGCCGGTCGTGCGCACCTTCGCGCCGATCGCCGCGGGCGTCGGCCGCATGAACTACAAGAAGTACTCGCTGTACAACGCGATCGGCGCCGTGATCTGGGGCGTCGGCGTGACGTTCCTCGGGTACGTCCTCGGCTACATCCCGTTCGTGGCGCACATCGTCCGGGAGTACATCGACATCATCCTGCTGGCCGCGGTCGTCGTGACCGTCGTGCCGATGGCGCTCACCTACCTGCGGAACGCGCGGAAGGCCAAGCACGAGGCCGATGCCGAGGCGGCGGCCCCGCCCGCCCAGCCGGCGGTCGACCCGAAGCCGTAGCGGCGGCTGCGCGCCGCGGCGCGGCGGCGGCGCACCCAAGGCAACGCCGCGGCGGCGCACAACCGGAGTGCATCGGCACCACGTCACCGCGTGGTTCCGATGCACTTCGGTTGTGCGAACCGCACTCGCACCGGCCGCCCGGGCCGCAGCCGACAGCCCGAGCCCACAGCCCGCGGCCCGCGCACCGCTACACCCCGAAGTGCTCCCGCACGATCGGGGCGATGCCGCGGAACGCCTTGCTGCGGTGCGAGAGCGCGTTCTTCTCCTCGCGGGTGAGCTCCGCCGACGAGCGGTCGGCGTCGTCCGGCCGGAACACGGGGTCGTAGCCGTGGCCGCCGTCACCGATCGGCTCGGTGGTGACCTCGCCGTTCCACACCGCCTCGACGACGTGCTCGGCCCCGTCGGGCGTCACGAACGCGGCCGCGCACACGAAGGCGGCGGTGCGCTCCACGACGCCCTCCAGGTTCCGCAGCAACAGCGCGATGTTGTCGGCGTCCGACCGGGTGCCGGCGTACCGGGCCGAGTGGATGCCCGGCGCCCCGTCGAGTGCGTCGACGGCGATGCCCGAGTCGTCGGCGAGCGCCGGCAGCCCCGTGTGCGCGACCGCGGCCCGGGCCTTGATGAGGGCGTTCGCGGCGTAGCTGTCGCCGTCCTCGACGGGCTCGGGGCCGTCGTAGCCGACGAGCTCGACGCCCTCGCCCAGCGCCGACCCGAGGATCTCGCGCAGCTCGACGACCTTGCCCTGGTTGTGGGTGGCCAGGACCACCTCGCGGGGCGTCACGCCAGACCCAGGACCGAACGCTGGATCGCCGCGAGCGACTGGTTGCCGGCCAGGCCCAGGTCGAGCAGCACGTTCAGTTCGTCGCGGTCGAACGGCGCGTGCTCGGCGGTGCCCTGCACCTCGATGAACTTGCCCGAACCCGTGGTGACGATGTTCATGTCGGTGTCGGCGGCGGAGTCCTCGGTGTACGCCAGGTCGAGCATCGGCTCGCCCTTGACGATGCCGACGGAGATCGCCTGCACGCTGTCGGTGAGCGGGGTGGCCTTCTTGCCGATGAAGCCCTTGTCGCGGCCCCACTCGATCGCGTCGGCCATCGCCACGTAGGCGCCGGTGATCGACGCCGTGCGGGTGCCGCCGTCGGCCTGCAGCACGTCGCAGTCGATGACGAGGGTGTTCTCGCCGAGGGCCTTCGTGTCGACCACGGCGCGGAGCGAACGCCCGATGAGCCGGGAGATCTCGTGCGTGCGCCCGCCGACCTTCCCCTTGATCGACTCGCGCTGCATGCGTTCGTTCGTCGAGCGCGGCAGCATCGAGTACTCGGCGGTGACCCAGCCGGTGCCCTTGCCGGCGAGCCAGCGCGGCACGCCGTTCGTGAACGAGGCGGTGCAGAGCACCCTCGTGTCGCCGAACGAGATGAGCGCGCTGCCCTCGGCCTGCGTGCTCCACCCCCGCTCGATGGTGACGGGGCGGTGGTCCTCGGCCTGGCGGCCGTCGATGCGGGTGGTCATGGTGTCCTTTCGGTCCGGCCGGGAGGCACGGTGCGGGTCGTGCGGAGCGGGCTGCGGTGGGCGGCTGGTCGCCGCTCAGGCCCGCTCGCGGGGCAGGGTGATGGCGCCGGTCTCGAGGTGGCCGACGCGCACGATCTCGGGGCCGAGGAACCGTCGGGCGAGCCGGAGGAAGCCGTCCTCGTCGTCGCCGGTCGACTCGAACGAGTACGTCGGCGCGGTCGTCGCGGTGCGTTCGAGGCCGTGTTCGACGAGCCGTCGGTAGACGTCGTTCGCGGTCTCCTCGGCGCTCGACACCAGGGTGACGTCCGGACCCATGACGAACTGGATCGCGGCGGACATGAGCGGGTAGTGCGTGCAGCCGAGCACGAGGGTGTCGACGTCCGCCGCCCGCACCGGGTCGAGGTAGCCGGCCGCGACCTCGCGGAGCGCCGCCGACGAGGTGTCCCCCGCCTCGACGAACTCCACGAACCGCGGGCACGCCGCGGTGGTCAGCGTGACGTCGGCGGCCACGGCGAAGGCGTCCTCGTACGCGCGGGACGCGATCGTGCCGACGGTGCCGATGACGCCGACCCGGCCGGTCCGGGTCTGCTTCACGGCGGCGCGGGCCGCGGGCTGGATGACCTCGACCACCGGGATGCCGTAGGCCTGCTCGTAGCGTTCACGGGCATCGCGGAGCACCGCCGACGAGGCCGTGTTGCAGGCGATCACGAGCGCCTTCACGCCCTGCTCGACCAGGTCGTCCATCACCTCGAGCGCGTAGCGGCGGACGTCCGCGATGGGCTTCGGGCCGTACGGCGAGTGCACGGTGTCACCGACGTACCGGATGCTCTCGCGCGGCAGCTGGTCGATGATGGCGCGGGCCACCGTGAGCCCGCCGACCCCGCTGTCGAAGACTCCGATCGGTGCATCCGTCACGGTGACCAGCGTACCGACGCGGGCGGCGGACGTCTGGACCGACCACCTGCGTGCCGCGGCTGCGCGCCCGACGCAATCCGGGCCTCCCGACCGTCGCGTCACTAGTGTCGGAGGGGTGACCAGCGCGCTCCTGACCGACCAGTACGAACTCACCATGGTCGACGCGGCCCTCAAGGACGGGACCGCCGACCGCCGGTGCGTCTTCGAGGTCTTCGCCCGCCGACTGCCGGACGGACGCCGGTACGGCGTCGCCGCCGGGCTCGGACGCTTCCTCACCGCACTCGGCGAGTTCCGCTTCGGCGACGACGAGATCGGCTTCCTGCGCGACCGCGGCGTCATCGACGCGGGGACCGCTGCCTGGCTCGCCGACTACCGCTTCACCGGTGACGTCCGCGCCTACCGGGAGGGCGAGGTCTACTTCCCGAACTCCCCGATCCTGCAGGTCGAGGGCACCTTCGCCGAGGCAGTCATTCTCGAGACGCTCGCGCTGAGCATCTTCAACGCGGACTCCGCCATCGCGTCCGCCGCGGCACGCATGGTCTCCGCAGCCGACGGACGCCCCCTGGCCGAGATGGGCTCGCGCCGCACGGGCGAGTGGAACGCCGTCGCCGCCGCTCGGGCCGCGTACATCGCCGGGTTCGGCGCGACGAGCAACCTCGAGGCCGGGCGCACCTGGGGCATCCCGACGATGGGCACCGCGGCGCACGCCTTCACGCTGCTGCACGACTCGGAAGAGGCCGCGTTCCGCTCCCAGCTCGACGCCCTCGGCAGCGGCACGACGCTGCTCGTGGACACCTACGACATCGAGGCGGCCGTCGACACCGCCGTCCGGCTCACCGACGGTGCGCTCGGCGCCGTCCGCATCGACAGCGGGGACCTGCCCTCGGTCGTGGCGTCGGTGCGGGCGCAGCTCGACCGGCTCGGCGCGACCGGCACGAAGATCACCGTCACGAACGACCTCGACGAGTACACGATCGCGGCCCTCCGCGCGGCGCCGGTCGACTCGTACGGGGTCGGCACCTCGGTCGTCTCCGGCTCCGGCCACCCCGCCGCCGGCATGGTCTTCAAGCTCGTCGCGCACGAGTCCGCCGACGGCGACTCGTGGGTGCCGGTCGCGAAGAAGTCCGCCGACAAGGCCTCGGCGGGCGGCCGCAAGGAGGCCGGCCGACGCTTGCGCAACGGGGTCGCGACGGCCGAGGTCGTGCTCACCCAGGGCCAGGTCGGCCCGGACGAGCGCCCCCTGCTCGTGCCGGTGGTCACCGGCGGCGAGGTCGACCAGGCCTTCCTCGGGGTCGACGGCGTCGAGGCAGCCCGGGCGCACCACAAGCGGTCGAAGGCCGAGCTGCCCGCGGATGCCGCGCGCATCGGCCGCGGCGACCCCGCGATCCCGACGCTGGTGATCTGAGCGCGGGCGCGGAGCGCTGCGGGGCGCAGGCCGCGTCGTCCAGTGAGCAGAAGACGTCGGGTCGCGGACGGCGACCCGACATCTTCTGCTCACTCAGCGCAGCCGCCCGGGGCCGGGCCGACGGCGGCGCAGAGCGCACGCGTCCAGTGAGCACAAGAGGTCGAGTCCCGGAACGCGACCCGACCTCTTCTGCTCACGATGCGCAGGCTGCCGACCCAGACGGCGGACGGGAGGCTCGTGGCGGCGTCGCCACGGGCCTCCCGTCCGTTCCGTACTCGCGTCTACTCGGCCTTCATCTTCTCGTAGATGGCCTTGCAGTCCGGGCAGACCGGGAACTTCTCCGGGTCGCGGCCCGGGATCCACTTCTTGCCGCACAGTGCCTTGACCGGCTTGCCGGACAGGGCGGACTGCAGGATCTTGTCCTTCTTGACGTAGTGCGAGAACCGCTCGTGGTCGCCGGGCTCGATCGCTTCGTCTTCGAGGAGCTTCTCGAGCTCCCGGTCCATCACGTCGAGGCCGCCGCCGGGTTCCGTCATGCTCATGGACCCAGGGTACGACGGTCGAGCCGGACGCGCAGCGTGCCTGCGGTCAGTTGCGCTGCGCCGCGGCGAGCAGGTCCGGGCCACGGCGGTCGAACAGTGCCCCGCCCGCTGCCACACCGATCGCGAGGACGACGACGCCGACCCCGATGCCCACGCCGAGCGTCAGCATCGACCACGGCTCGCTGCCCTGCGTCAGGGCGAGGGCCGCGAGCACCGCGGCGGGCACCGTGCACACCACGATCGCGATGACCATCGTCGCCTGCGCCACGGTCGCGGCGACGCCGGCGGCCTGCGGCTGCTGGAACGGGTGGTCACCGGGCCGCACCGTCGGGTACGGCATGAGGACCGAGACCACGCTCGACAGCCCGAGGCCGGAGAGCAGGGCGCTCGCGCTCACGCCGACGAGCAGCGGGAACACCGAGAGGTCGCCGTAGAGGCGCGCGGACACCCATGCACCGGCCACGATCAGGGGCGTACCGACGACGAGCAGCGGCACGACGCGGCCGAGCCGGTCGCTCCACCCCGGTGCGCCGGACGCCACGTGCAGCCAGACCGCCGTGTTGTCGTAGGAGACGTCGTTGTGCGGCAGGAACCCGGCGATCAGGGCCATGAGCGGCAGCGGCACGAGGGCCGTCCAGTGCCACGGCACTCCGGCGACGCCGAGCGGCAGCACCACGACCGGCACGAACACGATGACGAGGTACGAGGCGCGGTAGCGCGGGTCCCGCACCCAGTACGTCAGGGCACGGGCGGCGACCGCGGCCACGGGCGTGGACCCGAGACGGGCGAACCAGCCGAGCCCGCGGTAGCGACGGGCACGGGGGCGACCGTCGACGGTCTCGAGCGCCCGGCCGACGAGCGCCCACCAGGCCCAGGCGAGCAGGGCGACCACGACGACGGCGACGAGCAGCTTGAGGATGCCGGCTCCGACGTGCCCGCTGGCGACGTCCGCCGGCACGGCCCACGCGGCGCCCCAGGGGGTCCAGCCGGCGACGTCCGCGACGCGCTGCAGTTCCGCGCCCCGGGTGTCGAGCCAGTCGACGCGCAGCAGCAGGGACACGGCCGGGATCGTCAGCGCGACGACGACGAGGGCGACGAGCCACCCGGCGTCCCGCGACCGCTGGGGCCCGATGACGCGCGAGCCGACGGCGCTGCCGACCCGGACGAGCAGGGCGCAGGTCGCCACGGCGAGCAGCCCGGCGACGACCGCGAGGAACCCGGTCCCCGCGTCGCGGGCCCAGACGGCGACCTGGCCGACCGCGAGGACGACGACCCCGAGCACCGGGACGCCGACGAGCCCGGCGACACCGAGGCCCACCGCGAGCCGGCGACGGCCGATACCGAAGACCGTGAAGCGCCTCGGGTCGAGCTGGTCGCCCCGGCCGACCACGAGCGGCACCACGGTGAACGCGAACGCGACGAGGGCACCGACCGGCACGACGACCGCCCGTGCCGTCTCGGCGTCGGCCGGGCGGAGGTCGATCAGCTGCGCCGCGGCCCAGACCGCGGCGAGGAGCCCGACCAGACTGCCGAGCACGACGAACACCGACCGGCGGGCGCTGCCGCGGACCTCGCCCGCGAGCAGGTCGACCCTCAGCCGGAGAAGCTGTGCAACCATTCCATGCTCTCTGCGACGACGCGGCCGCCGGCGAGTTCGACGAACTTGTCCTCGAGGCTCTTGCGCCCGCGCACCTGCGCCATCGTGCCGGAGGCCAGGACGCGACCGCCGACGATGATGGCGACCGAGTCGCACGTGCGCTGCACGAGTTCCATCGAGTGACTCGAGAGCACGACGGTCCCGCCGCCCCGGGTGTACCGGCGCAGGATGTCGGTGATGGTCGCGGCACTCACCGGGTCCACCGACTCGAAGGGCTCGTCGAGCACGAGGACCCGCGGCGAGTGGATGAGGGTGGCGGCGAGGGCGATCTTCTTCGCCATGCCGACCGAGTAGTCGGCGACCTGGCGGCCGAGCGCGTCGCCGAGCCCGAAGGCGTCGGCGAGGTCGGCGCTGCGTGCCCGGGCGGTCGCGCCGTCGAGTCCCCGCAGCGTCGCCGAGTAGTAGAGGAGCTGTGCGCCGGTGAGCCGGTCGAACAGCCGGAGCCGGTCCGGCAGCACGCCGAGGCTGCGCTTGGCGGCGGTCGGGTCGGCCCAGACGTCGTGGTCGAGGACGGTGACCGAGCCGGCGTCCGGACGCAGCAGACCGGTGACCATCGACAACGTCGTGGTCTTGCCGGCACCGTTGGGGCCGACGACGCCGAAGATCGAGCCCTGGCGGATCTCGAGGTCGACCTCGTCCGCGGCGAGCGTCTGGCCGTAGCGCTTGACCAGTCCACTGGCCCGGAGCACGACCGGCTGCTGCGGCTGTGCGGCTCCGGCGCGCGGCGCGCGCTTCTTCGCGACGGGCGCCGGCGCCTCGTCGGCGGTACCCGCCTCCGTCACGGCGCGGCCCGCGTCGGCAGCGTCCGTCGTGGCGGTCGCGTCGGTCGCAGCGCTCCGGCCGGGAGGCACGGTGCCGGCGGTCCCGCCGGCCCCCGCCGGGCGCTTGGCCCGTCCCTTGCCGCCGCGCGCCTTCGTCTTCGCCAGCCGCGGCCCGGTGGTCGTCGGCGTGGCGGCTGCCGCCACGACACCGGTCGCGGTGGCGTCCTCCGGTGCGTCCGCGGCCGTCGTGGTGTCCGTCGCGCTGCCCGGTGCGTCGTCGGTCATCGCGTCATCACCGGGTGCGTCGAGCGCGTCCCGGTCGGGTGCGTCAGGCGCATCCGGGTCCCCCATGTCGTCGTCGTCGGCACGTTCGTCCGCGGCGGCGTCTGCCTCGTCGGTGTCGCTCGCCTCGGTCATCCAGGCAGCATCGGTCGTGGCGTACACGTCCTCGTCATCTGCTGCTCCGGCTGCCATCGCCCAACCGTACCAATGCTGTACCGACACCGGTGGACGGGCCTGTGCAGTGTCACGAATTGGGCACGAAGGGCCTCGGGCTGTACCCCGCGCGGACGGGTTTCCGTATCATTCACCGGGACACGACGGAGTGTTCACCCCCGGGAAACCCGCCGAAACGGCACCACCCGGGCTCCACGAACCAGCCGGCCACCGCGTCGGTACCGCCGGGTTCTCGGGGAACTCGGACGTTCCGCGAGCAGACTCGACGAGGCCCGCCCGTGCCCAACGGCGCGCGGGCGGACACCAGAAGGGACAAGCATGACCACGCAGATCGTGATCCTCGCAGCGGGGATGGGGAGCCGTCTCGGCCGCAGCCTGCCGAAGCCGCTCACCGAGCTCAGCGACGGCCGCACCATCATGCAGCAGCAGTTCGACAACATCCGTGCGGCGTTCGGTTCGAGCGCCCGGGTGACCATCGTCGTCGGCTACAAGTCGGAGCACATCGTCGAGGCCTTCCCCGAGGCGAACTTCGTCTACAACGAGTCCTACGACTCCACGAACACCTCGAAGAGCCTGCTCCGTGCGCTCAAGGCCACGGGCAAGAGCGGTGTCCTCTGGATGAACGGCGACGTCGTCTTCGACCCGATGGCGCTCGTCCGTGCAGCCGACATGATCGACGAGGACCGCTCGTTCGTCAGCGTCAACACCGAGAAGGTCTCCGACGAAGAGGTCAAGTACACGGTCGACGCGGAGGGCTTCATCCACAAGCTGTCCAAGCAGGTCGTCGGTGGCCTCGGCGAGGCCGTCGGCATCAACTACGTGTCCGCCGGTGACAAGCAGGCCCTGATCCGCCAGCTCGGTCGCGTCGACGACCAGGAGTACTTCGAGGGCGGCATCGAGGCTGCCATCGCCGAGGACGGGCTACGCTGGACGCCGATCGACATCTCCGACCTGTACGCGGTCGAGATCGACTTCGCCGAGGACCTCGAGCGCGCGAACGACCTGTTCGCCTGAGCGCTGATCAGGACCCCCTCGGCGGTTCCGCCCGGAGGGAAGCCGTGACGACAGCGAGTGCGCCGACCGCGACCGTGCCGACCGCTCCCGCAGCGACACGGAGTGCCGGTCGGCGCTACCGTCATGCCCTGTGGCTGCTGACGGTCCGCGACCTGCGCGTCCGCTACTCGACGTCGGCGCTCGGGTACCTCTGGTCGATCCTCGACCCGTTGGTGATGTCGGCGATCTACTGGTTCGTCTTCACCAAGGTGTTCCACCGCGGCTCGGTGGGCGAGGACCCGTACATCGTCTTCCTGCTCGTGGCACTGCTCCCCTGGATGTGGTTCACGGGGGGAGTCTCCGACTCGACCCGGGCCTTCATCAAGGAGTCGAAGCTCATCCGGTCGACGACGATCCCGCGCTCGATCTGGGTCGCACGGATCGTCGCGTCGAAGGGCATCGAGTTCCTGCTGAGCATCCCGGTGCTCGCGGTGTTCGTCGTCGCGACGGGCGCGCACCTGCACTGGCAGGCGGTGTTCTTCCCGCTCGGGATCGTCCTGCAGTGCGCCCTGGTCTACGGCCTGGGCCTCATCGTGGCGCCGCTCGTCGTGTTCTTCCGTGACCTCGAGCGCGCGACCAAGCTCGTGCTGCGCTTCCTCTTCTACGCGTCGCCGATCATCTACGGCACCACCGCGCTGCCGGACGCGCTGCGCGGGATCGCCGCGATCAACCCGCTCACCGGGATCTTCGGTCTGTACCGGTCGGCGTTCTTCCCCGCGCAGCTCGACTGGTTCGAGGTCGGCGCGTCGGTGCTCACCACCGCCGTGGTCCTGGTCGTCGGCTTCGCCGTGTTCCGTCGGAGCGAGCACCGCGTGCTCAAGGAGCTGTGATGACCGCCACCGACCAGACCACCCGCACCGAGACCGTCGCCCCGGTGATCTCCGTGCGCGGCGCCGGCATCTGCTTCAAGCGGAACCGCCGCGCGAGCCGCAACTTCAAGGACCTCTTCGCCGGCCGGGGACGCCGGAAGCGCGCGGACGAGTTCTGGGCGCTCCGCGACGTCTCCTTCGACGTGCGCCCCGGCGAGGCGATCGGCGTCGTCGGACGCAACGGCCAGGGCAAGTCCACGCTCCTCAAGCTCGTGGCGCAGGTCATGCTGCCGGACGAGGGCCGCGTGGACGTCGGCGCCGGGGTGGCCCCGCTCATCGAGATCACCGGCGGGTTCGTCGGCGACCTGTCCGTCCGGGACAACGTGTACCTGACCGCGGGGCTGCACGGCATGACGCGCTCCGAGATCCGCGAGGCGTTCGACGAGATCATCGCGTTCGCCGAGATCGGCGACTTCGTCGACACCCCGTACAAGCACCTGTCCAGCGGCATGAAGGTGCGCATCGCCTTCGCGGTCATCTCGCGCCTCGACGAGCCGGTCATCCTGGTCGACGAGGTCCTGGCGGTCGGCGACAAGGCCTTCCGCGAGAAGTGCTACAAGCGGATCGAGGAGCTGCTCGCCGGCGGCCGCACGCTCTTCTTCGTCTCGCACAGCGACAAGGACCTGCGCCGGTTCTGCGACCGCGGGCTGTACCTGGACAAGGGACGGCTGCAGCTCGACGACACGATCGAGGCCGCGCTGGCCCGCTACTCGGCCGACTACGGGTCCTGACCGACCGGGGTACTCCCCCTGCACGGTCACCGCCTCCGGGTGCTCCCTCCACAGCCCGCGCGTCCCCGGGGTTCCGGCGGCCCCCACCGTCGGACCCTCCCCCTAACGTTCCGGGCATGCACCACCCACCGACCGCCTACCCCGTCCCGTTCTCCGTCGACCGCACCCACGCCCCGCGCCGCTACGACCTCGTCAACACCGGGGACGAGCCACTCGACGGCCTGACCCTCACCCACCTCGGCGACGGGTACTGCCCGCCGCTCGCCGTGCGACGCCTCGAACCGGGCCGCGCGTTGTCCATCGCGGTCTTCGGAGCCGATCCCGAGCGCACGGGGGTCGTCGTCGTGCGGTGGCGGCGCCCGGACCGCTCCGAGTACCTCTGGCGCATGTCGCTCGTCGGTGGCGGGCCGGTCGCGTGACGGGGCACGAGCAACCGGCAGCGATCCGCCCGGGCTCAGCGCTCCGCTCGGGGGCCGCCCTCGCCGCGGGCAGCCGCGACGTCCCGCCACCGCGCGAGCAACTGTTCGACGGCGGCGTGGAACCGCGCGGTCGCGGCGCCGGGCGTGGTGTCGCCGAAGTAGCGGACGACCCAGTGCTGCAGACGGGCGAGCTCGTCGGCGTCGCCCGCCGCCGCGTCCACCCGTTCGAGCACGCGGGGTGCGTCCTCCGCCGTCAGCCAGTTCGCGTCACCGAGGTACCCGCGCTCGTCGACCTCGGCCTCCGGCGAGACCGGACGCGCCACGATGAGCGGCTTGCCCACGGCGAGCCGGTCGTAGATCATCGCACTGATGTCGGTGATCGCGACGTCGGCGTCGGCGAGCTGCCAGCCGAGCGTCGGGCCGTCGTCGTGCACGTGGTGCGCCGACGGGTCCGCCGCGTTCGCCGCGGCGATGGCCGCCAGGATGCGCTCGTGTGCCGCCTTGTACGCAGGGTCCAGCACCCCGCTCCGGGGGTGCGGCCGGTACACGAGCCGGTGCCGCGGCGAGGCGAGGACCTGCTCCGCGATGGTCGTGCCGTGCGACGCGATCGACCCGTACGCCGCCGCAGGCCGGTCGCCCTCCCACGTCGGTGCGTAGAGCACCACGGTGCGCTCGTCGTGCGGGTACGGCACGGTGCCGGCGAAGTGGTCCGCTTGCGGCCGGCCGATCGCGGTGGTGCGCGTGTCGAGGTCGTAGTCCCACAGCGCCTCGGCCAGCCGGTCGCGCGCGGCGTCGCCCGCGATGAGCGCGTGGTCGTACGCCTTGAACTGGTTCGTCGTCATGTACATCTTGTCGCTCTCGCCGTGGTTGACGAAGACGTGCCACATGCGCCCGTACCGCATCATCTGGAAGTTGCGGGCGTTCTGGTTGACGTACAGCACGAGCTTCGGCGCCTGGGTCTCGACGAAGTGCTCCAGGTCGATCACCTGCCGCGCGTACACGACCGGGACCGGCGACTCCTCGAGCAGCTGGAGCATCGTGCCCGGGCTGCGCGAGACGATCGCCACCGGGTGGGTGCGGGCGAGCTCGGCGAGGGGCGCGTACCACTGGCGCACCTGGTACATGTTCACCGGGCCGTCGGCGAAGTACACGGCGACCTCGATGGATCCCGGTGCGGGAGTCTCCACCGACGGCAGCCGACGGGCCAGCGCACGACGGCTCCGACGCGACGCGAGCAGTCGGCTCGCGAGCCGGACGGCGGTGCGCAGGTCGCTCGTGATGGGCATGGTCATCCTCCCGCAGGGGTCTGCTGTTCTGGTCCGGACGGCTCAGACGACCGGCGGGCGACCGGCCAGGGTCATCCGCGCGACGGTGAGCCAGCCGATCGGGCGGGTGGGACCGCAGTCGGCCGTCCACCCCTCGCGGATCCCACCGAACCAGGTCGCGAGTCGACGCGGGTGCCGCCACCAGCGCAGCACCTGGATCCCGGCCCAGGTGCCGACGTACACCGGGCGCAGGACCGCCGGCAGGTTGCGGCGTGCCAGGAACACCCGGTTGCGGGCGTTCAGCCGGTAGTACTCGGTGTGCCGTGCCGGGTCGATCGCCGGGTGGTGCGCCACGAGGTCCCCCGCGTAGAACGCACGGCGGCCGGCGTCCCACACCCGCCAGGCGAGCTCGATGCCCTCGTGCGCGTAGAAGTACTCGGCACCCCAGCCGCCGACAGCCCGGTAGACGTCCGTGGGCAGGACGACCGCGCCCTCCCAGACCGAGAAGACGGGCGACGAGTGGTCCGGCTCGCCCTTGCGGATGCGCGGGACCCAGCGGCGGGGGTTCGCGGCCCCGGTCGGGTCGACGACGCGGGGCTGCAGGAGCCCGAGCGACGGGTCGTGCTCGAACCGGTCGATCGCGTCGCGCAGGAACGTGTCCGACGGCACCGACGCGTCGTCGTCCAGGAAGAACACGTAGTCGCCGTCCACGACTGCGGCTCCGGCGTTGCGCCCGGCGGGGATCCCGACGTTCTCCGGCAGGGCCAGGGCCCGCACCCCGTCGGGCAGGCCGGTCGGCTCCCAGCCGTTGCCGACGCAGACGACGTCGAGCTCGACGTCCCGCTGTGCCAGGACGCTCTCGAGGCCGCGGTGCAGGTCGTCCGGGCGGGTGCCCTGCGACAGGCTCACGACCGCCACGCGGGGGTGCGCCCGGTGGACGACGGCGTGACGCCGCACGGTGCCGGGTGTCACGCGCGGACCCGCTTCGACGCGATGATCGCCAGGAAGTGCCCGATCGTGGCGAGCACCGCGAGCGGCAGCAGCGCGCCGACGAGGATCCGGCTGGCGAGCGGGTCGCCGATGACCAGTCCGAGCAGGGCGAACACGAAGGCGAGCATGCTCAGTTCGACAGAGTGGTACAGGCGGTGGAAGGGCAGGAACCGGGCGAGCCGACGGAGCGATGCGAGCTTCCGTCCGGACGGGGCGGTCGACGCGTCGCGGCGGTCGACGAGCTTGTCCAGGCCGGCGTTCGCGCGGGCGACGTGCACCATGTCGTTGAGCGCCTTGTTGAGGACGATGACGAGACCGAGTGCGCACCCGATCGTCGTCCACATCCAGTCGGCGTCGTGCACGGGCCAGGTCGCGGCACGGATGCCGAGGGCGACGGGGATCAGCCCCTCCGTCGTGTAGTGGCCGACCTTGTCCAGGAACACCCCAGCGGGCGAGTGCGTGCCGCGCCAACGGGCCACCTCGCCGTCGCTGCAGTCGACGAGCATCTGCAGCTGCCCGAGCACCAGCGCGAGCAGGGCACCCCAGATGCCGGGGATGAGCAGAGCAGCGGCGACGCTCCAGCCGACCAGGATCATGAGGCCCGTCACCTGGTTGGCGCTGACCCGGGTCTTGAGGAGCACCCAGGTCAGGTACGGCGACACGTCACGCAGGTACAGCGAGGCGGTCCAGTGCTCCGCGTTGGCGCGGGCGCGGACCTCGTCCGGTTGGCCCACGGCACGCAGTTCGGCGATCGAGGACGGCCGTGCGGCGCCCTGGTGGGGAAGAGCGTGGTCGGTCATGCGGTCACCGTCCGGTGTGGGTGGTCAGCTCGGAGGTCCGGGTGAGAAACCCGATGATGAAACCGATCCCCCACCCGACGTGGATGCACGGCAGCACCACGAGCAGCCAGGCGAGGGTCGCGACCCCGGACCGACGCGCGACGGCGACCGATCCGAGCACGACGAAGAGCAGGTACACCGCGGGGACGACGAAGCCGATCAGCGCCCAGGCGAGCGGTGTGCCCAGCGCAGCACCGACGACGCCGACGAGCCCCACGACGATCCCGAGCGCCATCGCGGCGACCATCGCCGGGGGCACGAAGTAGCGCAGGCCGTTGTTCGCCGGGAACCGTCGGGCGAGCTCGCCACGCCACAGACCGGTCGCGACGAACTGCCGGACCAGGCGCTTCAGGCTCGGCCGCGGGCGGTAGGTCACGACGAGCTCCGGCGTGAACCACACGGTGCCGCCGGTCTGGCGCAGGCGCCGGTTGAGTTCCCAGTCCTGCCCGCGCTTGATGCCCTCGTCGAACAGGCCGACCGCGAACAGGCGGTCCCGCTTGAAGACCCCGAGGTACGCCGTCTCTGCCGGTCCGGCGGTGCCGCCGACGTGGTGGGGCGTGCCGCCGAGCCCGACCCGGCTGCCGTAGGCCAGGGCCACCGCCCGTTCGAAGGGCGTGCGCCCCTCGGCCCGCATGATGCCGCCGACGTTGTCGGCGCCGGACTCGAGCAGCGTGCGCACGGCGATCCGGGTGTAGTCCGTCGGCAGCACGGAGTGCGCGTCGACCCGGACGACGACGGGGTGCACGGACGCGCGGATCGCGACGTTGAGGCCCGCGGGGGTCGAGCCGACCGGGTTCTCGATCGCGCGGATGCGGGGATCGGCCGCGCTCATCTCGGCGACGAGTTCGTTCGTGCCGTCGATCGAGGGCCCCAGGGCGAGGATGACCTCGAAGGGGCCGTCGTAGTCCTGGTCGAGCAGGCTGCCCACGGCGGCGCGGACCTCCGTGACCTCGTTGAGCACGGGCATCACGTACGAGACGCCCGGCAGGGGCTGTCCGTCTGTCTGCATGCGTACCTCGGGGTGCTGGCTGGGAGCACGGGACGCACCGGGGCCGGTGCCGCCCCGCAGAGCGACCATGAGCCTATCAAGGAGCCGAACCGGCTCCCTGCGGTGCGGCTGCGGACGCCGCCCCGGGACGGACGGGAGGCCCGGCGCACGTCGTGCACCGGGCCTCCTGTTCGTCGGCTGGTCGCGTCAGCCCTTGCTGTCGTACGTCCCCAGGGTCACGTCGGCCTGGCGGGACTGGCCGTTCCGCAGGTACGAGATCGTCGTTGAGGCGCCGCCGGCGAAGTACCGGACCTGCGCGGTCAGGTCGGTTGCGTCCGAGACGTTCGCCGACCCGATCTTCGTGACGACGTCGCCCTTCTGCAGGCCGGCCTTCGCGGCCGCTCCGCCGGACGACACCGACTTGATGAGCGCGCCCATCTGCGTGGCGCTCCGGTCGTCGGAGGCGTCGCCGACGGTCGCACCGAGGAGTCCGTGCGTGGCCGAGCCGTTGTCCTTGATCTCGTTCGCGACCCGCTTCACCAGGTTCGACGGGATCGAGAAGCCGACACCGATGCTGCCGGCCGCCGACTCGGACGACGACGAGCTGCCGGCCGACGCGATGGCGACGTTGATGCCGATGAGGCGGCCCTTCGAGTCGAGCAGCGCACCGCCCGAGTTGCCGGGGTTGATCGACGCGTCGGTCTGGATCACCGGCAGCGACACCGTCGTGTTCGCCGAGGAGCTGCTGCCGTTGTCGCCGTTGCCCCAGAAGTCGAACGGACCGCTGCCGCCGTTGCCGCCCTCGTTCGAGTCGCCGCCCTGACTGGGGGCGCTCGAGGTGACCTGGATGCTGCGGTCGAGCGTCGAGACGATGCCGTCGGTGACGGTGTTCGACAGGCCGAGCGGGGCACCGATCGCGACCGCGGTGTCGCCCACGTTGAGTTTCGTCGAGTCGGCGAACGCCATCGGCTTGAGGCCGGAGGCATCGATCTTGATGACCGCGAGGTCGACCGTCGGGTCGGTGCCGATGAGCTTGCCGGGGTAGATCTTGCCGTCGGAGGTCGTGACCGTGATCGACCCGTTCGCGCTGTCGCCGTCGAGGGTGACGACGTGCGTGTTCGTGACGATGTAGCCGTCCTTCGTCATCACGACGCCGGAACCGGTGCCGGCCTCGTTGCTCGACGACACGTTGATCGTCACGACCGACGGGGTCGCCTGCGCGGCGACGGCGGTGACGACCGTCGCGGAGTCGTAGTCGTTCACCGTGAGGTTGCCGCCCTGCGACGAACCGGAGGACACGATGCCGCCGCCGTCGTTCGCGGCGCTCGCGGCCCACCCGGCGCCGCCGCCGACGAGCCCCGCGAGGACCAGACCGGCGACGATCGGCAGCACGAGGCGGTTGCGACCCGTCCGTCGGTCGGAGGTGCTGGCGGCCGTCGAGCCCTCGGTGAAGTAGTGGCCGTTGCGGCGGTCGGAGCCGTCCACGTCGCCGAAGGCGCTCGTGGCGGACTGCGGCGCCTGGGCCGACGCTGCGGTGTACTCGGACGACGAGGCCGGGGCGGTGGCGGACGCCGGCTGGGCGTACTCGCCGTAGCGGGGCTGGGCGGCCGTGGGCTGGCCGTACTGCGACTGCTGGCCCTGCTGACCGTACTGCGACGGCTGCTGG
>NZ_MJGU01000026.1:57280-168315 GCF_001864985.1 Curtobacterium sp. MMLR14_006
GACGGCTGCTGGCCGTACTGCTGCCGGGGCTGCTGGCCGTACTGCGACTGCCCGTACTGCGGCTGCTGGGGCTGCTGGGGCTGCTGGCCGTACTGCTGCTGGCCGTACTGCGCCTGCTGGCTCTGCTCGCCGTAGCGGGGCTGCTGGCCCTGGTGCTGCTGCCCGTACTGCTGCTGGGCCGGCTGACCGTACTGGGACTGCTGGGACTGCTGCTCGCCGTGCTGCTGGCCGTAGGGCGTCGCCTGCTGGCCGTAGCCGCCCTGCGACGACGGGGCCTGGTCGACCCGCGGGTAGGGCGCGGTGAAGCGGTCGGTCGGGTGCTCCGTCGACGATGGGATCACATCGGTGTGGTCGGGCGTCGACGCGGCGTCGGGTCGTGCTCGGCCCGCGTCGTCCGGCTGGTCGGAGTCGTTCTGCATCGACGTGTTCCCCTTCGTGGCCGCCTGTGCGGCGTCCTCACTGGCGGCAGGCGATGCCGCATCGTCCGGACGGAGGTCGTCGCCCTGCCCGTTGGGCGTGGTGTCGGTCATGCTGGACGTGCTCCTTTCAAGCTCGTGCAGTCTGTCCCAGCCACCTGAACGATGCTTCTGGCGAGGCTGCGAGCAACCTCTGCCGATCTTATGCGTGCGCTGTGCAGCGGGTCCCCGGTCCGCGGCGGACGGCCAGCTAGGTTGGGGTCCGTTCAGCGCGACACGTCGTCGCCGGCAGGGCAGGAGACGAGATGCGACAGCAAGGACCCTGGTTGCGAGCGGCCGAGGGCGCGATGCTCCTCGGACCCGACGGCGTCCCCGCGCCCACCGTCTTCGCCGAGATGAGCGCCCTCGCGGCGCGCACCGGTGCGATCAACCTCGGCCAGGGCTTCCCCGACGAGGACGGTCCGGCCGAGGTGCTCGAAGCCGCGGTGCAGGCCATCCGGGACGGCGCCAACCAGTACCCGCCGGGCCGGGGCACGCCGGACCTCCGCGCGGCCGTCGCCGGCCACCAACAGCACTGGTACGGTCTCGAGGTCGACCCCGACCGCGAGGTGCTCGTCACGGCCGGCGCCACCGAGGCCCTGGCCGCGACGCTCCTGGCCCTCGTCGAACCCGGCGACGAGGTCGTCACCTTCGAGCCGTTCTACGACGCCTACGGCGCGCTCATCCGCCTCGCCGGCGGTGTCCACGTCACGGTGCCGCTGACCGCGCCGGACTTCCTGCCGGACGAGGACACCCTGCGCGCCGCCTTCTCGCACCGGACACGGGTGGTCCTGGTGAACACGCCGCACAACCCGACCGGTCGCGTCATGCCCGTCGAGGTGCTGCGGACGATCGTCGACCTCGCCACGCAGTACGACGCGGTGATCGTCACCGACGAGGTCTACGAGCACCTCACGTTCACGGTCCCGCACACGCCCGTCGCGACGCTGCCCGGTGCCGCCGAGCGCACCGTGTCCGTCTCGAGCGCGGGCAAGACCTTCAGCACCACCGGGTGGAAGATCGGCTGGCTGACCGCTCCCCCGCTGCTCGTCGAAGCGATCACGACCGTCAAGCAGTACCTGACGTTCGTGAACGGCGCGCCCTTCCAACCGGCGATCGCCGCTGGCCTGCGCCTGCCGGACGCGGTGTTCACCGGGATCGCCGCCGACCTGTCCGTGAAGCACGACCTGCTCGCCGCCGGGCTCCGGACAGCGGGGTTCGACGTGCTCCGACCGGACGGCGGGTACTTCGTCCTCGCGGACACGGCCCCGCTCGGCTACGAGGACGCCCGGGAGTTCTGCCTGCGGGCGCCGGAGCTGACCGGGGTCGTCGGGGTGCCGGTGTCGGCGTTCGTCCGGCCGGAGCACGCCGCGGGGTACCGCTCGCTCGTGCGGTTCGCGTTCTGCAAGCGCCGCTCCGTGCTCGCCGAGGCCGCCGAGCGCCTGACCGCCCTCCGTCCCGCGTCCTGACCCGTCCCGGCCCGTGGGAACGCCGGGGCGCTGTTCCGCGCGTCGGTGGTCGTTCCGCGCGTGGAAGGCGGATCCGCGCGTAGGAGGCCCGACGGTCCGACCTCCCACGCGCGATCCTGCTTCCCACAGCACGCGCGATGGGACGGAACGTCCGCGGCGGAGGCGGGGCGGGTCTCCTGGCAGAGACACACTTCAAGACAGTTCCGCGCGTGGGCGGACGTTCCGCGCGTGGAAGGCGGATCCGCGCGTAGGAGGCCCGACGTTCCGGCCTCCTACGCGCGGATCCGCTTCCCACAGCACGCGCGATGGGACGGAACGTGCGTGGCGGAGGCGGGGCGGGCCTCCTGGCAGAGACACACTTCAAGACAGTTCCGCGCGTGGGTGGTCGTTCCGCGCGTGGAAGGAGGATCCGCGCTTAGGAGGCCCGACGTTCCGCCCTCCCACGCGCGATCCTGCTTCCCACAGCGCGCGCGATGGGACGGAACGTGCGCGCCCGGGAGGCGATGGGACGACCTCCGCAACGGTTCCCCGCGGCGGTGGACGAACCGCGCGGAGGCGGCCCGACGTTCCGCCCTCTCACGCGCGGACCCGCTTCCCACAGCGCGCGCCATGGGACGGAACGTGCGTGTCAGAGGTGGGACGGGCCTCCTGGCCGGACGCGCAGCGCGACGTCGTACCGACGGAGCGACAGTGACGGGTTGACCTGACGGACGGAAGCGGTGACGGCCGTGTCCACCGTGGCGACGAGCGTGCCCGGGGTCGCTCCGGCGGACGCGACGGCGACGCCGGAAGGGTCGAGCACCACGGAGCCGCCGATGCCGATCGGCGGGGTCTGCCCGACGCCGACGACCCAGATCGTGTTCTCGATCGCGCGGGCGGTGAGCAGGGTGCGCCAGTGGTGTTCCTTGCCCGGCCCCTTGACCCACTCGGCGGGCAGGACGACGACGTCTGCGGCGCCGACCTCGGGGGCGGCGAGCCGACGGGTGACCTCGGGGAACCGCAGGTCGTAGCAGGTCTCGAGGCCGACGCGCACGCCCTCGAGCTCGAAGACGGGCAGCTGTTCGGGGTCGCCGGGCTCGATGCGGTCGGACTCCCGTGCCCCGAACGCGTCGTAGAGGTGGACCTTGCGGTAGGTCGCGGCGATGGTCCCGTCGGGCAGCACGGCGACCAGGGTGTTCCGGAAGCGTTCCGGGGTGTCGGCGGTCTCGGCGACGCCGACCACGAGGGCGATGCCGGTCGAGCGCGCGATTCGGCGGAGCCCGGTGACGAAGGGGCCGTCGAGCGGTTCGGCTGCGGCGACGAAGCGGTCGTCGATGTCGGCCGTGAAGTACGAGGTGTACTCCGGCGTCACCAACAGGTCGGCTCCGCGTGCGGCTGCCTCGGTGGCGGCGGTGCGGACGGTCTCGAGGTTGGCGTTCGTGTCGTCCACCGGCGCGAACTGCGCGGCCGCGATCGTGAGGATGCCCATCCGCTGAGCGTAGCCGGGCGGTGTGCGGGAACGGGCCGTGCGGCTCCGCATCGATCGTGCTCGGCGATGTCCCGGACATGCGAAAGGCCCCGGTCCGAGTGGACCGGGGCCTTTGCTGTGACGCTTGGTTGCGGGGGCAGGATTTGAACCTACGACCTCTGGGTTATGAGCCCAGCGAGCTACCGAACTGCTCCACCCCGCGGCACGTTGAACAGCCTACACGGGCCCGTGGCGGGGCACAAATCGAGTGCCCCGCCACGGTGTGTCACTCGCCGTTCTCGGCCGCGGTGGCGGCTTCGATGGCGTCCTGCAGGCGCTGGTCGGCCTCGGCCGCGGCGACCAGGTCGTTGTCCGCGTAGGCCTGCTGGCGGTCCTGCAGCGCGTCGTTCGCGTCCGACAGCGCCTTCTGCAGCGCGTCGTTGTCGACCGTGCCGGAACCCGTCGAGCCACCGGTCGAACCGGAGCCCGACCCGGCGTCCGAGCCCGAACCGGAGTCGGATCCCTCGTCGGTCGAGCCGCTGCCCGAGCCCCCGGTGCCGGAGTCACCGGCGGTCGCGCCGGAGTCGCCGTCGAACAGGGCGTCGAGGGCCTCGTCGAGGGTGTTCTCGAACTCGACCCGGTCGCCGAAGGCCACGAGGACCTTCTGCAGCAGCGGGTACGAGCCGCTCGACGTCGACTGGACGTACACGGGCTGCACGTACAGGAAGCCGCCGCCGACCGGGAGGGTCAACAGGTTGCCCTGCTTCACGGTCGAGTTGCCGCGCTTCAGGATGTTCAGCTGCTGCGAGACCCGCGAGTCACCATTGAAGAGACCCTGCACCTGCACCGGACCGGGGATGTTGTCGGTCTTCGGCATCGTCAGCAGGGTGAGGGTGCCGTAGCCGGAACCCTTCTTCCCCTTGCCGGCACCGCCGGCGTCGGAGTTCGCGGCGAGGTAGCCGGTCAGCACGTTGCGGTTGTTGTCGCCGGCCGTCTGCTGCGGGATGTACGTCGTGTAGAGCGAGTACGCCGTCCCCTGCCCTGGGACCTTCATCGTGAGGTAGTACGGGTCCTGCAGGTTGCTCGCACTCGTCGACGACGACTGGGCGTTCAGTGCGTTGTTCTGCACCTGCGAGTTCGAGTTCGAACCCGTGCCCGTCGTGTCCGTGTCGGTGTCCGTGTTCGCCGCCGTGGTGGTCGTCGGCTCCTGCGGGGTGTTCCACGCGTCGTCACCCGAGTAGAACGAGTTCGCGTTCGTGACGTGGTACGTGCCGAGGATCGAACGCTGCACCTTGAACAGGTCCGTGGGGTACCGGACGTGGTCGAGGAGCTCCGCGCTCATGCTCGAGACCGGCTGCATCGCGGTCGGGAAGATCTTCTGCCACGTCTTGAGCACCGGGTCCTCGGTGTCCCATGCGTAGAGGGTCACCTTGCCCGTGTACGCGTCGACGGTGGCCTTCACCGAGTTGCGGATGTAGTTCACCTGGTCGGTGCGGTACGCCGAGCTCTCGGCCCCCGCGATGCTGTCCGACAGGCTCTGGCTCTGCGAGTACGGGTAGGCGTCGCTCGTGGTGTAGCCGTCGACGACCCACTGGATGCGGTGGTCGACGATCGCCGGGTAGGCGTCGCTGTCGACCGTCAGGTACGGCGCGACCTTCTTCACACGGGTGAGCGGGTCACGGTCGTAGAGGATCTGTGACTTCTGGTTGACGGCGTCCGAGAGCAGGATCTGCTCCGACTGGAACTTCGCCGCGTAGACCAGGCGGTTGAAGAAGTTGCCGATGCTCGGCCCGCCCTGGCCTGCGTAGGTCGTGGTCGCGTTGCCGCCGTTGTCGGTGTCGTCGTCGGAGCCGGACGGGTAGTCGAGCTCGACGTCCTTCGAGCCTTCCGGCGCACCCACGATCGAGTACGGCGGCGAGGTCTCGCCGAAGTAGACGCGCTGCTGGAACTCGCCCAGCGCACCGTTCGACGGGATGCCCGACTCGAGGAACACCGGCTTGCCGTCGGAGGCGCGCTGGTTGCCGTACGCCGCGGTCACGCCGTAGCCGTGCGTGTAGACGAAGGCCCGGTTGTACTGCGTGTTCGCCGCGTTGCTCAGGCCGCCGAGGTCGATGTCACGCACCGCGATGACGGTGTCCTCGGTCTTGCCCTTGACGTCGTACCGGTCGACGTCGAGCTGCTTCGGGAACTGGTAGTACTGCCGGTACTGCTGCAGCTGGCTGAAGGTGTCGGAGACGATCTTCGGGTCGATGAGGCGGATGTTCGCCGTCGTCTGCACGTCCTCTGCCAGGGCGCCGGAGCTCGCCTCGGTGGTGGCGTCGTAGTTCTGTTCCTCGACCCCGGAGACGCCGTACGCGTCCCTGGTCGCCTTGATGTTCCGCTCGATGTAGGCGGACTCGTAGGTTCGCTCCGAGGGCTTCACCTGCAGTCGCTGGACGATCCACGGGTAGATGCCGCCGACGACGATCGCCGCGACGAGCAGCAGCCCGGTGCCGACGATCGAGATGCGCCAGCGACCGATGACCGCCGTGAGGATGAAGAGGATCGCCACGATCGCGGCGATGCCGGCCAGGATCTCGCGGCCCGGGATGACCGCGTTGACGTCGGTGTACTGCGCACCCGTGATCCGCGGGTTGTCCTTGATGAGGGTCGCGTACTGGTCGAGCCAGAGGCTGACGGCCTGCAGGGCGACGTAGACCGCAGCGGTCACGGCCAGCTGCACGCGTGCGGCCCGGGAGACCCGGACCTCGCGCTGTCCGAAGCGCAGGGCGCCGTAGAGGTAGCAGGCGGCGAGCGCGGCGAGGCCGGCGATGAGCACGACGGCCGACGAGTACGCGACGACCGAGCGCCAGAACGGCAGCTCGAAGACGTAGAAGCCGATGTCGAGGCCGAACTGCGGGTCCTTCTTGCCGAAGGGCGTCCGGTTGAAGTACTCGAGCACCATGCTCCAGCGGCCGGCGGTCGACAGCCCGGCGAAGATGCCGAGCACGACGGGGATGCCGATCATGACGGCACGGCGGAGCGGCTCGATGACCTGCTGGTAGCGGTCGAGCTGCGAGTTCAGCTTCGCGTAGACGGGGCGGAACCGGAACGCGAGCGCGATGCTCGCGTACACCGGGATCGCCATGCCGAGGAACCCGGCGACGAACATGAGCGCACTGGCGGTCCAGCGCGTGGTGAGGACCTGCTGGAAGCCGAGCTGCGCGAACCACGCGTAGTCGGTGTACAGGCTGGCGAAGATGAAGAAGCCGATCACCAGTGCGGCCAGCACGATGATCGTGACCACGATCGGGACCCGCGGCGAACGCCGCCCCGAGGTGGACGAGGTTGTCGTCACTTGATGTGCTCCAGACGTGTCGGACCGGCGGGCCCGGCACGTGGCGGGCCGTCAGTGCCACCGATCCTATGGGACCGGACCGATGGTGAAACTGTACGGGGACTCAGGATGCGCGTCAGGACCCGCAGCGGGCCAGCTTCGCGGTGCTCCCGCCGTCGGCGATCGTCTGCAGGTCCGTCACGGCCTGGTCGAGCGTCGAGACCTTGTACACGTCGAGTCCGTCGGGCACGTGGCCGACGACCTCGTCGCAGTTGGCCGCGGGCGCGAGGAACACGGTGGCCCCGGCCTGCTTCGCGCCGTAGAGCTTCTGGCGGATGCCGCCGATGGCGCCGACCTCGCCGTCGGCCGTGATCGTGCCGGTGCCCGCGACGTGCTCGCCGCCGTTCAGCTCGCCGGGCGTGATCTCGTCGATGATCCCGAGCGCGAACATCATGCCGGCCGAGGGGCCGCCGACGTCCTGCAGCGTGATCGACACCCGGAACGGGAAGTCGTAGCGCTCGGTCACCCCGACGCCGAGGAGCGCGGTGCCCTGCTCGTCGCGCGGGGTGACGCGGACCTGCTTCGTCGCGCCGTCGCGTCGCAGGGTGATCGTCGCGGGACTGCTCGTGCCGTGCTCCGCGACGGCCTCGCGCAACGAGGTGGCGTCGGCGTTCGTGGTCAGGGACGTGCCGTCGAAGGCGGTGATGACGTCGCCCTGCCGGATCGTGCCGTCGGCAGCGGACCCCTCCTGCACGGTGCCGACCTGCAGCTCGGTGGGCAGGTCGTAGCCCTGCTGCACGAGGGCCGCTGCGACGGCGGACTGCTGCGACGCCTGCATGTCGGCGGAGTCCTGCTTGTTGACCTGCTCGGTGGTGGTGCCGCTCGGGTAGACGGCCTCGACCGGGATCACCGCCTGCGACCGGGTGAAGACCGCGCGGACCACGCTCGTCCAGGACGGTCGGTTCGTCGCGTCGCCCTGGATGCCGACGGTGAGCATGTCGAGCGCGCCGGAGGTCGGGTACGTCTCGTGCCCGGAGATCTGGATGAGCTTGACGTCCTTCGCGTCCTTGCCCGTCCCCTGCTGCTGCGTGCCGATGGTGTTGTAGACCGGGCCGGGCACCTCGATCAGGTACGGGCTCGGGAGCAGGCTCGCGACGATGCCGAGGACCACGGCACCGACCACGAACGACCACCCGACCGTCCTGGCGCGGGATCGACGACGGGGCGCGGGGGCGAAGAGGGTCACGCAGGATCCTTCCGGAGTGGGGTGTTCGCCCTCGGCGCAGCGGTTCGGGCGTTCCCACGGGGGCGTCCCAGGTCCGTGCCCGTGAGCAGCGATTAGCGTAGTCGGCATGCCTGATGAACCCCAGCCTGGGCCGGACGACGACTTCCAGGAGATGCTGCGCAAGCTGCTCTCGGGCGAGGGCCAGATCGACCCGTCGCAGCTCGCCGGAGCCGCCGGCCTGCCGAACGACCCGGCCTTCGTGGCGAACCTGATGAGCCAGCTGCAGCACGCGGCGCAGTCGGGCGGCGACGGCATCGACTTCTCCGCCACGGCGGACCGTGCGACCGCGATCGCCCGCGACGGCGGTCACCCGGTCGACCCGGCGACCTCGCAGGCCGCCGACCAGGCGTTCCAGGTCGCCGCGCTCTGGCTCGACGAGGTCACGACCGTCGCGGAGCTCACCGCCGCACCGAGCCTGTACACCCGCGAGCAGTGGGCACGGGCGACGACGCCGGTGTGGACCCAGATCGCGGAGCCGGTCGCGTTCAGCATCGCGGACGCCCTGACCGAGGCGATCGACCAGCGCGCCCCGGAAGAGCTCAAGGCCATGCTCGGCGACGTCTCGAAGGCGATGCGCGGCGTCGGCGGCGCACTGTTCGCGATCCAGCTCGGTCAGGTCGTCGGCCAGCTCGCGAAGGAGGTCGTGTCGGGTGGCGACGTCGGCGTGCCGCTGCTCGACGAGCAGGTCGCAGCGCTCGTGCCGCAGAACGTGTCCGAGTTCGCCGAGGGGCTCGACGTGCCCGAGGACGAGGTCCGCATCTACCTGGCCGTCCGCGAGCTCGCGCACGCCCGGCTGTTCCGCTCCGCGCGGTGGCTGCGCCTGCACATCATCTCGTCGATCACCGAGTACGCACGCGGCATCCACATCCCGTTCGACCGCGTGGAGGAACTCGCGGCGGACATCGACCCGACGAACCAGGAGCAGCTGCGCGACGCACTCGCCTCGGGTGCCCTCATCCCGCCCCGCACGCCGGAGCAGGACGCCGCACTCGCCCGGCTCGAGACCATGCTCGCCCTGGTCGAGGGCTGGGTGGACACGGTGACGGCCGCGGCGACGAGCCGGCTGCCGAAGGCCGGCGCCATCGCCGAGATGGTCCGCCGCCGCCGTGCCGCGGGCGGCCCCGCCGAGTCCGCGTTCGCGACCCTCGTCGGACTCGAACTGCGACCGCGCCGCCTGCGCGAGGCCGCCGCGATGTGGCAGCGGGTGACCGACGAGCTCGGCGCCGAGCAGCGGGACGCCCTCTGGTCGCACTTCGACCTCGTGCCGACGTCCGAGGACGTCGACGCGCCGGAGGCGCTCGTCGCCCGCCTGCGCAACCCGGAGCAGACCGTGGAGGACGACGCCTTCGACAAGGCCCTCGAGGACCTGCTCAACGACGCCACCGGCGCCCGCCCCCAGGAGGACGAGTCCGGGCACGTCGCCGAGGAGCCCGGTGACACCGACGGCACGGACGACACCGACCGCCGCTGAGTTCTCCACAGATCGACCACACGACCCCACGCCGCCCCGTCGAACGGGCAGCGTGGGGTCATGGGCATCCGCATCGATCCGGCGCTCGAGTTCGTCTGGCGTGACCCCGCCACCGTGCAGCTCGGCGTGGACCCGCCGCGCGCCCTCGTCGACGTGCCGAGCACGGCCGAGGAACGCTTCCTGTGCGCGCTCCGCCGCGAGACCGGGCGCGACGCGCTGTCCGGGGTGGCGACGGCGTCCGGTTGCCCGCCGGACGTCGCCGCTCGGGTCCTCGGAGCGGCGTCACCGGCGGTGGTCGACGTGCTCCCCGAGCCGCTCGAGCGGGTCGAGGTGCACGGGCGGGGTCCCCTCGCCGACGCGATCGCAGGGTTCCTGAGCGGCGAGGGCGTCACCGTCGTCCGGACGACCGCGCCCAGGGGCGGCCCGGTCCACCTGCCGGGGCACGACCCACGGCTCGCCGTCGTGGTCGCCGACCACGTCGTCGACCCGGCGCTGCGCGCCGCCTGGACCCGCAGGGGCGTGCCGCACCTGCCGGTGGTGGTGGGCGACGGACGCATCCGCCTCGGGCCGTTCGTCGTGCCGGGTGGTGGGCCGTGCCTCCAGTGCGCGGAGCTCGGGCGGACCGACGCCGACCCGGCCTGGCCGACCATCGCCTCCCAGCTGTGGGGACGCCCGGCGGCACCGCTGTCGCCGTGGCGGGTCGCCGCGGTGGCGGCCGCTGCCACCCGCGCGCTCGTCGAACGCCTGCCGCTGCGGACGCAGCGCGCCGACCCGGACCAACTCGTCTTCGACCGCGACGACCTGTCGGTCAACCGGACGCCGGTGCGGCCCCATCCACGCTGCGCGTGCCGAGCGCTGCCAGGAACCGGCTCGGGGTCCGGGCTCCCCCACGCGTGGACCCCTGTCTCGACCACGTGATGGTGATCGAGTGACGAGCGCGGGTCAATCCGACGTAGAAGAGCCGCCGCTCCTCGTCGACCTCGGTGTCGGTGGTGGCGTGCGAGATCGGGAGCAGCCCCTCGGCGGCGCCGGCGATGACGACGTGCGGCCACTCCAGACCCTTGGAGGAGTGCAGGGTCGCGAGGGTGACGGCGTCCACGTCGGGTTCGTGGTGCGTCGCGGCGCGGTCGACGAGGTCCTGCGTGAACTGCTGCATGGTGGTGCCGGCTGGTGCGTCCTCGGCGAGGCCCATGATCGCCTGCAGGGCCTCCCACTGCTCGCGGACGGCGCCGGTGCCCTCGGGGGCGGTGGGCGTCCAGCCGCTCACCTGCAGCACGAGGCGCACCCGACGGGTCAGCTCGTCGTCCGTCTGCCGGATCGCCTCGCCGCGCATGTGGTGCACCGCGAGCTTGACCTCCGGCCGGTTGAAGAACCGGGTGCCGCCCTGCACCCGGAACGGGATGCCGTTGCGCCCGAGAGCGGACTCGAGGGCGGCGGACTGCGCCCCGACGCGGAACAGGACGGCGCAGTCACCGTAGGACGCGCCGCCGTCGACGAGCTCCGCGATGCGGCGGGCGATGGTCTGGGCCTCGTCGCCGTCGTGGACGCACGGCACCACCACGGGTTCCGGTCCGGGTTCCGTGGACTGCGCGACGAGGTCGAGCGCGCCCGGCTGGCCGCGCATCAGGGCGTTCGCGGCGTGCACCACCTGCCGGGTGGAGCGGTAGTTCCGCTCGAGTCGCAGCACCGAGCCGCGGGGGAACTCCGAACCGAAGCCGAGCAGGTAGTCGCTCGAGGCGCCCGCGAACGAGTAGATGGTCTGGCTGGCGTCACCGACGACGCACAGGTCGTCGCGGCCACCGAGCCACGCCCGGAGCAGGTCGTGCTGCACGGGCGAGACGTCCTGGTACTCGTCGACGACGAAGAACCGGTACTGCTGCCGCACGTACGACGCCACCCGCGGCTCGGACTCGACCATGCCGAGCGTCGTGAGCAGGACGTCCTCGAAGTCGAGCTGCCGACGGTCGTCCTTGAGCCGCTCGTACGCCTTCATGAGGTCGATGACCCGCCGGGGCGAGGTGTCGCGCGGCATGACGCGGTCGGCGGCGGCGGCCTCGTACTCCTCGAGCGAGAGCATCTGCACCTTGCGCCACTCGACCTCGGCGGCCAGGTCGCGGAGCACGGGCGTGTCCACGGACATGCCGACGGTGTCCGCGGCGTGGGCGATCATCCGGCCCTTCGACTCGACGATCTTCGGCGCGTGCCCGCCGACCGTGTCCGGCCAGAAGTAGCTGAGCTGCGCCATCGCTGCCGCGTGGAAGGTGCGCGCCTGGACCGTGCCGGCCCCGAGCGAGCGCAGTCGGGAGCGCAGCTCACCGGCTGCGCGGGTCGTGAACGTCAGGGCGAGGACGTGGTTCGGGGCGTAGGTGCCCGTCGCCACGCCGTAGGCGATGCGGTGCGTGATGGCGCGGGTCTTGCCGGTGCCGGCACCGGCGAGGACCGCGACCGGGCCGAGCAGCGTCCTCGCGACGGTGCGCTGCTCGGCGTCGAGCGCGGCGAGCAGCTCGTCGGGCGACGGCGGACGGACCTCGGGCGCCCCGGCACCAGCCCGAGCACCCGGCGAACCGGCACCGGCACGCGGAGAACCGGTACCGGCACGAGCACCCGGAGCACCGGCACCAGCACCCGGAGGACCGGCCGCGCCCCACCCCGGACCGCTCACGGTGTGTCCAGCGGCCCGCCGTACCACTCCTCGATGATGGCGCGGGCGATCGAGGTGCGTCCGGGCAGCAGCAGGGTGTCCCCCGCGCGCTCCCGGATCTCGTCGCGCGAGAACCAGCGGACGTCGAGGATCTCCACACCGTCCGGCCGCGCCGTCGACGGGTCGCCGTCGAGCGCGCGTGCGCGGAAGCCCACCATCAGGGACGCCGGGAACGGCCAGGGCTGCGAGCCGAGGTACTCGGGCTCCTCGACGCGGACGCCGGACTCCTCCCAGACCTCGCGGCGGACCGCGTCCTCCAGGGACTCGCCCGGCTCGACGAACCCGGCGAGCAGCGAGTACCGGTTCGCGTCCCAGGCGGCGTTCGAGCCGAGCAGGATCCGGTCGTCGGCGTCGACCACGCCGACGATGATCGCGGCGTCGGTGCGCGGGAAGTGCTCGTGGCCCTGCGGGTCGCGGCGCACCCAGCCGCCGGTGAGGACGTCGGTGGCCGAGCCGGTGCGGGGCGAGAACCCGTGGACGGCGTGCCAGTTCGCCATCGCGACCGCCTCGACCGCCAGCCCCTGGTCGCGTGCCGAGAGCTCGGTGCCGAACATGCGCAGGCTCTCCCACGCGTCGGCGGAGGGCTCGATCGCGGCCGCGGTGTCGTCGTCCACCAGTGCGGCGACGAAGCGGGTGCCGGCGGGGGCGTCGTCGGCGTCGGACACGGCCCGGCCGAGGTACAGGACGACGGTGCCCTCCGGCACGTCGGATGCGGTCACGAAGCGCAGGGCGCCGTCGGCGTTCCGCAGCACCTCGGCGCCGTGCACCGGCAGGAACCGGGTCTGCCCGTCCTCGCGCAGGACGCGCTCGAGGTCGGGGGTGGTGCGGAACTCGGCGTCGCGGTCGAGTTCGTTGCGGGACAGCGGGAGCCGGGAGGCGAACTCGACGGTCACGGCAGAGGGCTCCTCAGATCAGCGGCTTCGGCCGGGAGCGCCCGGGTCAGCGTGGCGCGCCCCGAAGGCGACGACACGGACCTACCCTGATGGGCATGGCGGGATCCCAGTTCACTCTAGCCGCGTTGGCGACGACGGCCGTGCCCGGTCTCGTCGTCACGGGCACGCGCACGCTCGGCTCGGCCGCGGCCGGCGACTACGAGTCCGCCCTCCTCCGCGACGCCGACGGCGTCGAGCTGGTCATCCGCCGCCCGCGGAACCAGCGGGCCGAGGCACGGCAGTCGGCGGACCTCGTCGCGATCCGGGCGTTGAGCGCCGGGATCCGCACGCGGCTGCCGTTCGGCGTGGTCGAGTACCGCGGCCAGGCCCCGATCGGGTCGACCCGCGCCATCGTCACCACCAGCCTGCCGGGCACGCACCCGACCCTGCGCTCGCTCGCGGAGCAGCCGGACCTCGCGACGAGCGTCGGCCGCGCCGTCGCGGCCGTGCACCAGCTGCCGACGAGCTTCGTCTCGGACGCCGGCCTGCCGTCGCTGACGCCGTTCGAGGTGCTGCGGTCCGCCGTCTCGGTGATGGACCGCGCGGTGGCGACGAAGCTCGTCCCCGCCGCCCTCGTCGAGCGCTGGGAGGGCGCGGCCCGCGACCAGCAGCTCTGGCAGTTCACCCCGACCGTCGTGCACGGCTCGCTCGGCACGGGTGCGTTGCTCGTCGACGGCGACGCCGTCAGCGGAGTCCTCGACTGGGGCGAGCTGCGCCTCGGTGACCCCGCGAAGGACCTGGCGTGGGTCCTCGCCGGCAGTCGCGACGCCTTCGACACCGTCCTCAGCGCCTACGAGGCGAACGGCGGCGGCCGGGACCGCCAGCTCGCGCAGCGCGCGCGGGTGCACCACGAGCTCGAGACGGCGCACTGGCTGCTGCACGGCGTGCAGGCGAAGAGCACCGAGATCGTGGACGACGCGGTCGCGATGATGCACCGGTTGGTCGACGCGGTGCACGCACCGAGCGCCGAGCCGCTGCAGTCCGTCTCCCCCGACACGATGGAGATCGGCGAGGTCGAGCAGCTGCTGTCGTCGACCGAGCGTCGGCACGGCTGACCGCACGGCCTGCTCCGTCGCCGCGTCGACCGTCGCCGCGTCGACCGTCGCGCCGGGTCACCGGACGTGACCGTCTGGAGGCCCGGTGCCGGCCCGGCGGACCGGCACCGGGCCTCCAGTGCGGAGCGCGTCGGGCACGCAGCGTGACCGGCGCAGGTCCCGACCGGTGCGCGGCCCGACCGGTGCGCGGCCCGACCGGTGCGCGGCCGGACCGTCACGGATCCCGACGGGCGCGCGGCCGGACCGGCACGAGGTCCGACCGGCGCTGGGCTCGACCGGCGCTGGGCTCGACCGGCGCAGCGCGCGTCGGACGCACGACCCCGGTGGTCAGCCGATCGCCTGCCGCCAGGCACGCTCGAGTCCGGCACGGTCCAGCAGCTCCGTCGGCCGCACCTCGAAGTCGTCGGCGACGAAGTAGAACACCGCATCGACCTCGTCGAGCGGACGGCCGGTGAACTCGGCGTACGCGACGCGGTACAGCGCGAGCTGCAGGGTGCGGCGCGCGAGGTCGTCGGCGCCCGTCGGCGCCTTGCCGGTCTTCCAGTCGACGACCTCGGCACGCCCGTCGATCTCGTAGACGGCGTCGAGCTTGCAGACGACACTGTGCCCGAGGAACGGGATGTGGATCTCCCGCTCGACCTCGACGGGGGTCCGCCCGGCCCAGCGTGACCGGGCGAAGGTGGCCTGGAAGTCGGCGAGCCGACGGGCGTCGTCGTCGGTGACCACGGCGTCCGGTGACGCGTCGGGAAGGTCGTCGGTGTCCAGGTCCGACTCGCCGTCCCAGACGTCGAGGGTCTCGAGGGACCCGCCGCTCCGGGCGCGCTGCTCGACCCACTGGTGGAAGAGCGTGCCGAGCCGCGTGGCGCGGTACGGCCGTTCCGGCATCGGGCGTCGGAGTCGCTCGGCGACCGCGTCCGGTTCGGAGAGGTAGTCCTTGAAGCCGGAGGCCGGCACGCGGTGCGGGACGACCACCGCGTGCTTCGCGTCGCGGGTGGCGCGGCGCTCCGCGAGCAGCAGGTCGATGTCGGCGGCGAACCGGCCGGCGGCACCGGGGTTGGCGTTCCGGACGCGCTCGGCCGCCGCGAGCACCCGCGGGGCGCGCTGCCCGAAGGGCACGTGCGGCCAGGTCTGCGTGGCGCCGTCGGCCCCGAGGGGGTTCTCCTCGTGCACGGTCGTCTCGGGGATCGCGGCACCGTCGAGCACGCCCGCGTCGACGAGGTCGCGCAGGTACCGGCTCGGCTCGGTCGGCTTCACCCCGCCTGCCCAGAACGACCCGGAGACGAGCAGGTCGTGCCGGGCCCGGGTCAGCGCGACGTAGGTGAGTCGGCGTTCCTCGTCCTCGTTGCGGGCCTTGACCTGTTCCTTGAAGGCGTCGATCGCGGTGGTGACGTCCTTCTGGGTCTCCTGGCCGCGCCAGCCGAGGGCCGGGAGCTCGGCGGCGTCGCCCCGGAACTCGTACGGCAGCCGACCGAAGCCGAGCCACCCGGACGAGCCCTCCTGGGGTCGTGCCGGCAGCCCGCCCTCGACCATGCGGGGCACGGCGACGGCGTCCCACTCGAGGCCCTTCGAGCCGTGGATCGTCAGGATCTGGACCGTCCCGGCCTCGGGTTCCTCGGACCGCGGACCCATGTCGTCGCGGCGGGCGGCGGCGTCGATCCAGCCGAGGAACGACCCGAGGTCCGCCCGGTCGTCGGTCGCGACGAAACCGGCGAGCTCGTCGACGAACGCGTCGAGGTAGGCGCCGCTGCCCTGCTCGTGCGCCGCGACCTCGATGTCGAGGCGCATCTCCTGCACGACGAGCGTCACGAAGTCGACGAGGTCGCCGCCGGCGCGGGAGCGCAGGGCCGCGAGCTGACCGCCCAGGGCGCGCATCCGGGCACGTCCGGCCGCGGTGATGCCCTCGAGCGCGCCGTGCTCGTCCGGGGCCGTCGCGACGAAGTCGAGGGCGTCGACGATCGACCCGTGCTCACCCGCGGCGACGGAGGCCCGGAAGGCCGCGGTGAGCTCGTCGTCGAGGCGCTGCTGCGAGTGGTCCCGCTGGAACAGCCACCGGGCCAGGTGGTGCAGGGCGACGACGTCCGCCGCGCCGACCCGCCACCGGGAGCCGGCGAGCAGCCGGATGAGGTCGTTGCCGGCGGACGGGTCGTGCAGCACCCGCAGGCAGGCGACGAGGTCGACGATCTCGGGGCGCTGGAGCAGCCCACCGGTACCGAGCACGTGGTACGGCACACCGCGGGCACCGAGCGCCGCCGTGAAGGCGGCGAGGTCCTTCCGTGCGCGGAGCAGCAGGGCCATCGACGCGCCGGGGTCCCGCTCGCGGTGGCCCCGGAACCAGGTCGCGACGGCGTCGGCCTCGTCCGGCAGGGTCTCCGGGAACACGACGTCCACCCGACCGGCGTCCGCACCGGGTCGCGGTGCCAGCCGCTCGACCGCCACCTCGGACGCCGCTGACAGCGGTTCCACGACCGCGTTCGCGGCAGCGAGGACGTCGACCGGGTTCCGCCAGCTCGTCGAGAGCGCGAACGTGACCGGGGTGGGCGATCCGGCGTCGCTCCCGCCGAAGTCGCGCGGGAACCGGGCGAGGTTGGCCGCACTCGCGCCGCGGAACCCGTAGATCGACTGGTGCGGGTCCCCCACGGCCATCACCGGGTGGTCGCGGAACAGCCGTGCGAGGAACCGGGTCTGCACGACCGAGGTGTCCTGGTACTCGTCGAGCAGCACGACCCGGTACCGCTGCCGGAGCTCGGTCACGACGCGCGGCGCGGACTCGGCGGCGGCCAGCGCCAGGGCGATCTGGTCGGAGAACTCGACGAAGCCGCGGTCGACCTTCTGCCGTCGGAACTCGACGACCAGGTCGGCCAGCGGTTCGAGCGACCCGATCGCGGCGACGGCGTCGGTGATCGCCTTGTACGGCTTGCCGCGGTTGCCGGGGAGCTCGAGCAGCTCGGAGAACTCGATGGCGAAGCGGCGCAGGTCGTCAGGGTCGACGAGGTGCTCCGACGTGGCACCGGCGAGCGCCACCACGGCGGCCGTCAGGGTGTCGACGTCGCGGTCGAGGCCGGCCAGCCGGTCGTCGCGGGCGGCGACGACGACCCGGCGCGCGAGCTGCCACGCGGACGGTTCGGTGAGCACCTGCGACTCCCCGTCGCGCCCGACGAGCAGGGCGTTCTCGCGGAAGACAGCGTTGGCGAACGCGTTGTAGGTCGACACGGTCGGCGCCTCGAACGCGTCGCCGGCGGTGACCAGGCCGACGTCCTCGAGCGCTCGGATCCGGTCGTTGATCCGGACCGACAGCTCACCGGCGGCCTTGCGGGTGAACGTCAGGCCGAGGACCTCGTCGGGACGGACCAGGCCGTTGGCGAGGAGCCAGACCACGCGCGAGGCCATGGTCTCGGTCTTGCCGCTGCCGGCCCCGGCGACGACGAGCGCCGGGGCGAGCGGCGACTCGATGACGGCGCGCTGCTGTGCTGTGGGGCGGGGGCGGCCGAGCGCGTCCGCGACGGCATCGGCGCCGTGCCGGACCACCGGGGTGGGCTCCGCGCTCGCGGCTGTGTCCACCGTGTCGGTCACATCGGTCACGTCGGTCGTGTCGGTCGTGTCGGTCACCAAGTCACCTCCGCGACCACGTGGATGCGGCACTCGACGCCGGTGCGGGCCTTCTCGCAGTGGTCGTCGACGTTCGCCAGGAAGGTCCGGCCGGCCATCCCCCGCGCGACCTCGTGCAACCGCTCGCGGTAGGCGTCGCGGGCCTCGGCGTCGAAGGCGTGCTGCGTGCGTTCCGAGTACGCCCGCCCGGACCGCGGGTTCTGCACGAACACCAGGCGCGCGTCCGTCATCGGCGATCCGGCGGGCACGCCCTCGACCGCGCCGTCCTCGACCGCGAGCTGGTACGCGCCGAGCTGCGGGTGCTCCGGCATGTCGTTCTTCTCGCTCGGCATCCAGCGGCCGGTCTTCAGGTCGACGACGCTCACGCGCCCCTCGGGGTCGACCTCGATGCGGTCGATGCTGCCGCGCATCCGGGCCGGCCCGGTCACCAGGGCGAACGAGGTCTCGGCGCCGAGCACCCGACGACCGGCACCGGCGAAGGTGCGCAGGTAGTCGCTCAGTCCCTCGATCATCCGCCGGGTGCGGGCGCGCTCGCGGTCGGCGACCCACGGGGACTCGAAGGTGAGCTCGTCCCACCGGGCCTCGACCCGCTGCCACAGCGACTCGACGTCGATCGCGGTGGCGTGCTCCATCGCCTCGTGCACGATCGTGCCGATGCCCATCGCCGGACTCGGGGCCCCGCCGCCGAAGGTCTGCACGAACCAGTGCACCGGGCACTCGTCGAAGGTGCCGATCCGCGACGGCGAGACCGACACGGTGGGTGCCACCGGTTCGCCGCCCTCGACCTCGGGCACCGGGTCGGCGTCGAGGTCCACCAGGGGCTCGTCGGTGGTCGGTTCGGCGAGTCCGTACCAGTCGTCCGGCGACGCACCGGGCACCTCGGCCTCGGCCAGGCGGGCGAGCGCCGACGCCGCCTCGTGGTCGCCCGAGGCGACGACCCGACGGCGCAGCGACCCGGCGAGCCCGCGCAACGAGAGCGGGTGCACGGTCGGCTGGCGGTCCGGCGGCACGGGCACGAGACGGACGAAGGGCGACGGGGACTCGTCGTCGTTCGCGACGGTGCCGATCACGACCTGCGTCGTCGCGCGGGAGACGGCGCGGGCGAAGAGCCGGAGCTCGTCGGCGACCACGGCGGCGCGGTCGTCGATCGGCGACCGCTCGACGCCGGCTGCTGCGCGCACCAGGCCGTCCGGGTCGAGCAGGCTGCCGCGCACCCGGGTGTTCGGCCAGACGCCGTCCTGCAGCCCGAGCACCACGACGACGTCGCACTCGAGCCCGACCGTCGCCGACGGGGTGAGCACCCGCACGCGGCCGGCGGTGCGGTCCGGGCCGATGGAGTCCTCGGGCAGGTCGGCTCCGAGCAGGTCGTCGACGAAGACGCGCGCCGGGGCGTCCGGGGTGCGCTCGACGAACCGCTTCGCCGCGGTGAACAGCCCGACCACGGCGTCGAGGTGCCGGTCGGCCTCGCCCGCGCCGACGCCACCGGCCGCGGACTGCGCACCCCAGGTGCGGGCCAGGCCGCTGCGTTCCCAGAGCCCCCAGAGGATCTCCTCGATGCTCGCGCCGGCGTCGGCGTCGCTGTGCGCCTGCACCAGGCTGCGGGCGAGCCGCGTCGCACGGCGGGCGAACCCGGCGTCGAGCGTGGCCAGGCGTTCCGGGGCGCCGAGCGCGTCGACGAGGAGCTCGTCGGCGGTGCGGGTGCCCCCGCCCGCGAGTTCCTCGCGACGCAGCGCCAACCGCAGGCGGCGCATCGCCAGCGTGTCGAGCCCGCCGAGCGGTCCGGTCGCGAAGGCCGTCGCGAGGGCGGCGTCGAGCGGCAGGACGCCGAGGGCGACCGCAGCGGCGTCGAGCAGGGCACGCGCCGCGGAGTCGTCGCGTGGCCGCACGGGCGCGGCACCGGCGGTCGCGGGCACCTCGGCCACCGACAGGGCGCGGACGAGCTCCGGGATCGCCGCACCGCTGCGGGTGACGACGGCCATCCGGTGCCACGGGACGCCGTCGAGCAGCCGGTGTTCGCGGAGCCGTCGGGCGATCGCGACGACGAGCGCGGAACGGCTCGCCGCCTCGAGGTGCAGGACGGCGTCGGGCCGGTCGTCCGGGCCGGCGGTGGCGGCGCGCTGCCGTCCGGCGGCCGCCGTGCCGATGCGCGCGGTCACGCCGGAGACGAGCGCGCGGATCGCGGCCGGGTGCCGGTGGACCGTGCCGAGGAACAGGTCGTCGACCCGGTCGACCCCGAGCCGCACGGCGAGCCGGCCGAGCACGTCGGGCTCGGCGCCGCGGAAGGCCGAGGCGGCGATGTCGGGGTCGCCGAACGCGACGACCTGCACGCCGGAGCGGGCCAGGGCGCCGAGGAGCGCGATCTCGCCCTCGACGAGCTCCTGTGTGTCGTCGACGACGACCACCCGCAGGGCGGCCACGTCGGCCGGGAGCTCGCCGCGCAGGACCGCGGCCGTGGCGAAGGCCACGAGTTCGCCGGAGTCCAGGCTGGTCGCGCGGAACGCCGTCACCGACGCCCGGTAGTCGTCGACGAAGTCGCCGATCGCCCGCCACTCGGGGCGACCGTGCTCGTCGGCCAGCTCGCGCATGTCCTCGGGTTCCACCCCGGCGGCGACCGCCCGCATCATGACGTCGCGGAGCGCGGTCCGGAAGCCGGCGCGCTCCCGCACGACACTCGTGATCGGGTCGGGCCACGCCGGACCCGTGCCGTCGACCTCGTGCCCGGCGAGCAGGTCGGCGATGATCCGGTCCTGTTCGCCGCCGGTCAGGAGCGTCGGCGCGTCCTGCCCCTGCACCGCCGCGGCGTGCGCGACGACCTGGAACGCCAGCGAGTTGACCGTCCGTGCGAGGGCGCCGGGGACGACCCGGTCGACGGCCGCCGCGAGCCGGTCGCGGAGCGCCGTCGCCGCGGTGCGCGACGAGGTCAGCGCGAGGACGGTCGCGTGGCCGTCGGGGCTGATCGCGTCCGCGCGGTGCATCCGGTCGGCGACGAAGCGGGCGAGCGTCGTGGTCTTGCCGGTGCCCGGGGCGCCGAACACGGCGGCGTGCCGGCCGTCGGGCAGGGCGAGCACCGCGGCCTGTGCGGCGTCGTCGGTCAGCGCACGCGCGGGCCCGGCGTGTGCGGGGGCGGGCGTCAGCGTGGTCTGCGGCACGCTCGTACGGTACCGACCGCCGCCGACAGGGCAGGCCCCCGACGCGCGGGAGCGGCGGGCGGGGACGGCGAGTGCGCCCGCGGCGAACGGCCCGGACCGTCCGGGGCCGCTCGGATACGCTGTCGTCGTGGACATCAAGATCGGCATCATCAACAGCCCGCGCGAGATCGCGTTCGAGACCTCCCAGACCGCCGACGAGATCGAGAAGGCCGTGTCGCAGGCCCTCGCCGAGCAGGCGACGCACCTGTCGCTGCAGGACGAGAAGGGCCGCCGGTTCATCGTGCCGGTCGCGTCGCTCGCCTACGTCGAGGTCGGCGCCGAGGAAGCACGCCGCATCGGCTTCGTCGCCTGACGACGTGGAGCTGCTCTTCGCCGTCCTCGGCGGCGTCATCCTCGGTGCGATCGCGCACGTGGTGCTGCCCTGGCGTGCGACCCGCGGCACCCTGGTCGGCCCGGCGGTCGGCGGCATCGTCGCCGCCGTCCTCTGGGAGGCCCTGACCTGGGCCGGGTGGCCGTACGACGGCACCTGGATCTGGGTCGTGGCGCTGCTCGGCGCCGCCGCGGCGGCGCTGGTCGTCGAGTTCGTGCTCGGCCGGCAGCGCACCAGGCGTGACGCCGAGTTCTACGACCGGCTGAAGACCCGCGGCGCCTGACCCGGGCGACCGCAGCCGACGAACGGCAGGCGGACCGGCCGTCAGGCCGTCAGGCCGAGCGCGTCCATCCGTCGGGTGTGCGCGGCGATGAGTTCGGTCCAGACCGGCTCGAGCCGCTCCTGGTCCTCGCGGGCGTGCGACGCGAGCGCCGATCGTGCGACGAGCAGGGTGTCCCCGACGAGCCGGCGGCCCCACATCGCCAGCCGTGACCCGACCTCCGGGTCCTCGGCGATGCGTGCGGTGAGCTCCTCGACCACGGCGGCTTCCTCACGCGCGTCGAACACGGTGCGCAGCCGCTGCCGCACGTCGATCGGCAGCGAGCGGAGCAGGTTGCCGAACAGGTCGTTGAGGATGCCGGCCGTGACGTAGCCGGTCAGGATCGACTCGTACCAGTCGGCGCCGCTCGTGCGCTCGAGGAACAGGTCGATCGCCTCGCGGTGCGGGGCCATCAGGGCCGCGGGCTCGGCGCCGATGCGCTCGATCTCGGCGACGATCGTGCGGTGCCGCTCGAGCGCCGTCGTCGCGAGGACTCCGGTCACGAGGCGTCCGGACATCGTCGGGGCCGAGGCACCCGCGCGGCCCATCGTCTCGTAGACGGAGAGCTGCAGGTAGGCGGCCTGGCCCAGGTAGACGTCGAGCTCGGGGCTGACGTCGTCGAGCGCGAGCCGCTCCACCTGGGCGTTCCGCGGGTTCCGCGACGCCAACCACGCGGCTGCGAGCTGCGCCGCGCGCTTCCGGTTCCACCACGACACCACGCGTCCAGCATAGGGGGCGGACCCCGGCGCACCCGCCCGTCGGTAGACTGGCCGGGACTTCCACCAGGACTAAGGTGATCCATTGACTTTCGCAGACCTCTCCATCGAGCAGGACATCGTCGACGCGCTCGCGGGCAAGGGCATCCTCGAGCCCTTCCCGATCCAGCAGCAGACGATCCCGCTCGCCCTCACCGGCCAGGACATCATCGGCCAGGCCAAGACGGGTACCGGCAAGACCTTCGGCTTCGGCCTCCCCCTCATCCAGCGCCTCGGTGCCGACCCGGCGCCCGGCGTGAAGGCACTCGTCGTCGTGCCGACCCGCGAACTCGCCGTGCAGGTCACCGAGGACCTCGAGGTCGCCACGTCGAACCGCCCGACCACCATCGCGGCGATCTACGGCGGCAAGGCGTACGAGGGCCAGATCGAGCAGCTGAAGGCCGGCGCGCAGATCGTCGTCGGCACGCCGGGCCGTCTCATCGACCTGCAGCGCCAGCGGCTCCTCGACCTCTCCCACGTGCAGGAGGTCGTGCTCGACGAGGCCGACCGGATGCTCGACCTCGGGTTCCTGTCGGACATCGAGCGCATCTTCCAGGCCGTCCCCGAGGTCCGGCACACGATGCTGTTCTCGGCCACGATGCCCGCGCCGATCGTGGCGCTCGCCCGCCGGTTCATGAGCCGCCCGGTGCACATCCGCGCGACGGACCCGGACGAGGGCCTCATGCAGGCCAACATCAAGCACGTCATCTACCGCGCGCACTCGCTCGACAAGGACGAGGTCATCGCCCGCATCCTGCAGGCCGAGGGCCGCGGCAAGACCGTGATCTTCACCCGCACGAAGCGTGCCGCGGCGAAGCTGGTCGAGGAGCTGAAGGACCGCGGGTTCAACGCCGCAGCGGTGCACGGTGACCTCAACCAGGAGCAGCGCGAGCGCGCGATGGCCGCCTTCAAGGCCGGCAAGCGCGACGTGCTCATCGCCACCGACGTCGCGGCCCGCGGCATCGACGTCGACGACGTCACGCACGTCATCAACCACACGATCCCGGACGACCCGGACACCTACCTGCACCGTGCCGGACGCACCGGCCGTGCCGGGAAGACCGGCATCGCGGTCACGTTCGTCGACTGGGACGACCTGCACAAGTGGACCCTGATCGACAAGGCCCTCGAGTTCGGCATCCCCGAGCCCGTCGAGACCTACTCGTCGTCGCCGCACCTGTTCGAGGAGCTCGACATCCCGAAGGGCACGAAGGGCCGCCTGCCCGGCGCCTCGTCGCACGCCGCGTCCGCCGGCGGTCCCGCCGAGAAGCGGGGCGGCGACCGACCGGCCTCCGGTCCGCGTGACGCGTCGCGTTCGCGCTCGCGCAGCCGTTCCCGGTCAGGAGGCCCGGAGCAGCCCGCCGCCGAGGCCTCCGCACCCGAGTCCGCGGCTCCCACGTCCGCACCCACCGAGGGCACGTCGGCCGAGGGCGCGACCACGGACGGCGCCGCGAAGCGCCGCCGTCGCCGCCGTCGTCGCGGAGCCGGCTCCGGTGACGCCGCGGCGACCGCCTCGGCGCCGCAGGGCACGTCGGACGGCGAGTAGCGCCTCCAGACCGAAGGGTCCGTCGCTGACGCGACGGGCCCTTCGTCGTCCCCACCCGCGGACTGCGCCCGCGGAAGCGACAGAACGCCGCGAACTGTCGGCGGAGATCTGTCGCTCCCGCGGAGCGGTCAGGCCGCGCCGTGCGAGATCTGTCGCTTCGGTGGGACGGAGCGACGGTGACGAGACTCGGGTCAGGACAGGCGGGAGCCGGGGCCGACCACGGGGCTGCTGCCGGTGCCCTGCGACCGGATGGTGTCGAAGGCGGCCTGCGACGTGCGGTGCTCCCCGAGGCGGTTCGGCTTGCCGGTGCCGTGGTAGTCGCTCGACCCGGTCACGAACAGGCCGTAGCGCGACGCCCAGTCGAGCAACGTGCGCTTGCCGTGGGACAGGTTCTCGCGGTGGTCGACCTCGAGGCCGCCGAGCCCCGCGTCGACGAGGTCGCGGAGCATCGGCTCGTCGATGACGATGCCGCGGGACGACGCCGCCGGGTGTGCGATGACGGGGACGCCGCCGGCGCGACGGATGAGCTCGACGCCACGCAGGGGCGACGGTGCGTCGTGCGGTTCGTAGTAGCCGGACGCCGGGTGCAGGATCCCGCGGAACGCCGCACTGCGGTCGGGTTCGAGGCCGCGCGCGACGAGGGCGTCCGCGATGTGCGGGCGGCCGATGGTGGCGCCGGGGCTGGCCTGGGCGATGACGTCGTCCCAGGTGATCGGGTGGTCCTCGCCGATGCGGTCGACCATGCGGCGGGCACGCGACCGGCGGCCGTCGCGGATCCCCTCGGTCTCGGCGAGCAGGTCGGGGTCCAGCGGGTCGACCAGGTAGCCGAGGACGTGCACGCTCCGCCACCCGACCCGGGTGCTCAGCTCGAGACCGGGCACGAGCGTCAGCGGCAGCTCGCGCGCGGCAGAGGCGGCGTCGTCCCAGCCCGCGGTCGTGTCGTGGTCCGTCAGCGCGACCGCGTCGAGGCCCGCGGCGGCGGCGGCCCGGACGAGTTCCGCCGGGCGCTCGGTGCCGTCGGACACGCTCGAGTGGGCGTGCAGGTCGATGAACGGATCGGGCACGTCGTCCATGCTATCCACAGGTCGGCACCCCGATCGGCCGCCGGTGCCGGGCGGTGCGATGATGGGGGCATGGCCGACACGACTCCCCGCGCGACGAGCAACCGATCCACGACCCCCGGGTCATCGACCTTCAAGGACTTCATCGGGTCGCAGTGGGCCGACCGCGAGCAGCCGCTCGGCGAACCGCGCGAGCAGGCCGCCCACGCCGCCGAGCGCCGTGCGCGCATCTCCGCGCTGCACCCGGGCCGCACCATCGTCGTCCCGGCCGGACAGGCCAAGGTCCGCTCGAACGACTGCGACTACCCGTTCCGCCCGCACTCGACCTTCGCCCACCTCACCGGCTGGGGCACCGACACCGTCGTCGGCTCCGTGCTCGTGATGACGCCGAACGGCTCCGGGCACGACGCCACGTTGTACTTCCGCGCCACCGCCGGCCGCGACTCCGAGGAGTTCTACGCCAACCCGGAGATCGGCGAGTTCTGGGTCGGCCCCCGTCCCTCGCTCGGCGCGGTCGCCGCCGACCTCGGCCTCGCCACCGCCGACCTCGGCGCCTTCACCGCGGTGGCCGACGAGCTCGACGGCTCGGCGCTCCTCGTGCGGGAAGCCGACGACGACCTGACCCGTTCGCTCGACGCCCGCATCGGCAGTGCGATCGGCGGCGCCCTCGAGACCGCCGAGGCGCCGGCGACCGACGACGTCCTGGCGCGGGACCTCTCCGAGCTGCGTCTCGTGAAGGACCCGTACGAGGTCAACGAGCTCCGCAAGGCGGTCGAGGCCACGAAGCACGGCTTCGACGACGTCATCGCCGACTTCGACGCCGTCCTCGCGCACCCGCGCGGCGAGCGCATCGTCGAGGGCACGTTCAACCGCCGCGCCCGCGCCGACGGCAACACGGTCGGCTACGACACCATCGCTGCCTCGGGCCACCACGCCTGCATCCTGCACTGGACCCGCAACGACGGCGCCGTGCAGCCGGGCGACCTCATCCTCATCGACGCCGGTGTCGAGGTCGACTCGTTCTACACCGCCGACATCACCCGCACGCTGCCGGTCAGCGGCACCTTCTCGCCCGTGCAGCGCCTGGTCTACGAGGCCGTGCTCGAGGCAGCCGACGCCGCGTTCTCGATCGTCAAGCCGGGCATCACCTTCCGGCAGGTGCACGCCACCGCGATGGAGGTCATCGCGCGGAAGACCGCCGAGTGGGGCTTCCTGCCCGTCTCCGCCGAGGAGTCCCTCGAGCCGGACAACCAGTTCCACCGCCGCTACATGGTGCACGGCACCAGCCACCACCTCGGCCTCGACGTGCACGACTGCGCGAAGGCCCGTCGCGAGCTCTACCTCGACGGCGTCGTGCAGGCCGGCATGGTGTTCACGATCGAGCCCGGCCTGTACTTCCAGCAGGACGACCTGACCGTGCCGGAGGAGTTCCGCGGCATCGGCGTGCGCATCGAGGACGACATCCTCGTCACCGAGGACGGCGCCGAGAACCTGTCGGTCGGCATCCCCCGGACCCCCTCGGAAGTGGAGGGGTGGATCGCCCGGTCCGGCCGCTAGCCTGGACGGGTGACGATGCCCGAAGCCTCTCCCCCGCGTGCGACGGTGCCCGCGACCCCGAGTGCAGCTGCGCCTGCCGAAGCGTTCACGATCGAGGTCGAGCACTTCGACTCGCCGGACGCCCAGCGCCTGCGTGCCGCCCAACGACTCGAGATCCTGCGTGCGTACGGGACCGACACCGAGCCGGGCGAGAAGCCGACCGCCGAGTCGATCGCGGTGTTCTTCGTGGCACGCGACGAGTCCGGCACCCCGGTCGCCTGCGGCGGGCTGCGCCTTGTCGAGGACGGCATCACCGAGGTGAAGCGGATGTACGTCCGGCCGGAGTCCCGGGGGTCCGGGGTCGCCGCGCTGGTGCTGCGTCGCCTCGAGGAGGCCGCGCTCGACCTCGGCTCACCGGCGCTCGTGCTCGAAACCGGTACGGAGCAGAAGCGCGCCGTCGGGTTCTACGAGCGCGAGGGCTTCACCCGGATCGCGAACTTCGGGCAGTACGTCGGCGCTCCGTTGTCGGTCTGCTACTCGAAGGTGCTCTAGCCCACACGCGGGCGCGGCGCCCGCGGTGCTCGCGGCGCCGCGTGTGGGCGCTCAGATCGCACTGCGCCCCGGTTCAGTCGACCTGAACCGGGGCGGCGTGCGATCTGACCGTGGGGTGCGGCGTGTCAGTGCCGGGTGTCGTCCTCAGGACGCTCCGGAGCCGACTCCGGCGACGGTGTCGGTGCGGGCGACTGCGCTCCGGGCACCCGCTCGCCGTACTGCGGCGGGTCCTGCGGCCGACGCGGCGGCACGGCCGGCGCGGTCGGCGCGGAACCGCCGTCGGCGGTCCCCGACGTCTCGCCGTAGCGCGGGCCGTCGTTCGTGCCGTACCGCGGTGCGTCGTTCGTGCCGTAGCGCGGGCCGTCGTTCGTGCCGTACCGCGGTGCGTCGGTGGCGCGGCTGTCGGGCTGCTGCGGCTGCTGGGGCTCCTGGTGGGGCGTGGCGTGTCCGCCGTACGGCGGCTGCTGCGGCGGTGCCGGACGCCAGGGCTGCTGCTGCCCCTGGAACGGCGCACCGGGGGCACCGGTGCCTGGGGCGTCGTTCCAGTGCGTCGACGGGGTCGCGCCGTGCTGACCGAGGATGTTCTGCGCCTGCCCGGTGAGCTGCGGGTTGACGACGATCTGGTAGTTCGTGGCGAGCACCTGGTGCACGCTCGTGAAGTCCCGCTGCCGCTTCGTGATCGCGAACGACACGATGCCGTAGAGCATGCCGAACGCGGCGCCGATCAGGGCGGCGGCGAAGAACAGCCCGCCCGCCTGCGGCGAGAAGAGCGTCAGCACGATGCCGAAGAAGAACCCGAGCCAGAGACCCGAGAGCGCGCCGGCGATGGCGGCACGGCCGTAGGTCATCTTGCCGGTGACCCGCTCGACGGTCTTCAGGTCGTTGCCCACGATCGAGAGCTGGTTGACCGGGAAGTCCGACTCGGCGAGCTTCGCCACGACGCGCTGCGCGTCGGGGTAGCTGTCGTAGGTGCCGAGGACGTCGCCCTTGGGCAGCGTCGGGAAGGCCTGTGCGGTCCGGCCGGCGAAGGGGCTCTGATTGCTCACCCGGCCATCATCCACCGCACACCTTGCGATCACACGTGCGCGCACGGGGAAGGCGTCGACCAGCGCACCCGAGCGACTACGCTGGGTCGGGTGAGCGCCACGAAGGTCTTCGTCGCCCGCCTCGCCGGGTGCTCCGTCTTCGACCCCGCGGGCGACCGCGTCGGCAGGGTCCGGGACGTCCTGGTCGTCTACCGTCGGGCTGATCCCCCGCACGTCGTCGGGCTCATCGTCGAGGTGCCGGGCAAGCGCCGCATCTTCGTCAGCATCGGGCGCATCACGTCGATCGGCGCCGGGCAGGTCATCACCACCGGCCTCGTGAACATGCGCCGCTTCGAGCAGCGCGGCGGCGAGGTCCGCGTCATCGCCGAGATGCTCGGCCGCAAGGTGCTCATCAAGAACCAGCGGATCCGCGCCACCATCGAGGACGTCGCGATCGAGGACCGCGGGCAGGGCGACTGGGAGGTCGCGCAGCTCTTCCTCCGCAAGCCGAAGACGACGCCGTCGCCGTTCGGCAAGGGGCCGACGACCTTCACGACCTGGAACGAGGTCACCGAGGACGAGCTCCCCGGCGAGGCCCAGTCCGCCGAACACGTCATCGCCGCGTACTCCGACCTGCTCCCCGCCGACCTGGCGTCGACGCTGCTCGACCTGCCGGCCGAGCGCCGCTTCGAGGTCTCCGAGGAGCTGCCCGACGACCGCCTGGCCGACGTGCTCGAGGAGATGCCCGACCAGGAGCGCATCGAGATCCTCACCCGGCTCACCGACGCCCGCGCGGCCGACGTCCTCGACCAGATGCAGCCGGACGACGCCGCCGACGTCCTCGCGCAGTTCTCCGCCGACCGGAGCGAGGCACTGCTGCAGCTCATGGAGCCGGAGGAGGCGCAGGACGTCCGCATGCTCCTCGAGTACGAGCCGGACACGGCCGGTGGGCTCATGACCACCGAGCCCGTGATCGTCTCGGCGGACGCCACCGTCGCCGAGGGCCTCGCGCTGGTGCGTCGGCACGAGCTCGCGCCGGTGCTCGGCGCCGCCGTGTGCGTCACGCTGCCGCCGTACGAGCCGCCGACCGGCCGGTTCCTCGGGCTGGTGCACTTCCAGCGCATGCTGCGCTACCCGCCGAACGAGCGGCTCGGCACGCTCATCGACCAGCAGACCGAGCCGGTCCGGGTCGACGCGAGCGCCGCCGAGGTCACCCGCATCATGGCGACCTACAACCTGCTGTCCGTCCCCGTGGTCGACGACGCCCACCGTCTCGTCGGGGTGGTGACGATCGACGACGTGCTCGACCACGTCCTGCCGGACGACTGGCGGAGTCAGGGCGACGGTGTCCCCTCACCGCTCCCCCGCCAACGCCCGCGCAAGACCCCCGTGACGACGGGAAGGAGGACCACCCGTGGCACGAACGGATGAGAACCGTCGCGACCGTGACCGGCAAGAGGTCCGTCTCGACTCCCCCAAGGGCATGCGCACGCGTGTGCTCCCCACCCGCCGCCGTGGTCGCGGGGACACCTTCGGTCGCGCGACCGAGGGCATCGCCCGCGGCATGGGCACGCCGTGGTTCCTCATCGGCCTCACGCTGTTCTGCGTGGTGTGGATGGGCTACAACACCCTGGCGCCGAAGCCGTGGCAGTTCGACTCGGCGGCCATCGGCTTCACGGCCCTGACGCTCGTGCTCTCGCTGCAGGCCTCGTACGCCGCACCGCTCATCCTGCTCGCCCAGAACCGGCAGGACGACCGCGACCGCGTGCAGTTCGAGCAGGACCGCCAGCGAGCCGAGCGCAACCTGGCCGACACCGAGTACCTCGCCAGGGAGGTCGTGGCGCTCCGCCTGGCGATGCGCGACATGGCCTCGAAGGACTTCATCCGCGCCGAGCTGCGCTCGCTGCTCGAGGAACTCGACCGTCGCGACGCCGAACAGGCAGCGTTGGACGGCGAGAGCACGTCCGCCCGTGGCTGATGCCACCGGCGCCGACGAGCAGCTGGGCACCGCGGTCCTCGCCGCGCTCGGCCGCGTCATCGACCCCGAGATCCGTCGGCCCGTCACCGAGCTCGACATGATCCGGGGTGTCGACGTGCAGCCGGGAGGCTCGGTGCGCGTCGACCTGCAGCTCACGATCGTCGGGTGCCCGGCCGCCGACACGATCGAGCGCGATGTCCGCTCGGCCGCCGGTTCCGTGGACGGGGTGTCGAGCGTGGCCGTCGACGTCTCCGTGATGGCCCCGGCCACCCGGGCCGCGCTCACCGAGCGCCTGCGTGCCGGCCGACCGAAGGGCGTCCAGTTCACCCCGGACTCGCTGACCCGGGTGATCGCCGTCACGAGCGGCAAGGGCGGCGTCGGCAAGTCCACGGTCACCGTGAACCTCGCCGTTGCCCTCGCGCGCCGCGGCCTGCGGGTCGGCGTGGTCGACGTCGACGTGCACGGGTTCAGCGTGCCGGGGTTGATGGGCCTGACCGACGCGCACGGTGTCGCTCCCCGCCCGACCCGGGTGGACAGCATGATCCTGCCGCCGGTGGCCCACGACGTGAAGGTCGTCTCGATCGGCATGTTCGTCGACGACGTCTCGACCGCGGTGTCGTGGCGCGGACCGATGCTGCACCGCACGGTGTCGCAGTTCCTGACGGACGTCTGGTTCGGCGACCTCGACGTGCTGCTGCTCGACCTGCCGCCGGGCACCGGCGACGTCGCGATCTCGGTCGGCCAGCTCCTGCCGCACGCCGAGGTCCTGGTCGTCACGACGCCGCAGGCGGCCGCCGCCGACGTCGCGGAACGCAGCGGTGTCGTCGCACGGCAGACCGGGCAGCGGGTGATCGGGGTCGTCGAGAACATGGCGGGGCTCGTGCAGCCCGACGGCTCGGTCCTGCACCTGTTCGGCGAGGGCGGCGGGGCGGAGACCGCAGCGCGGCTCTCCCGCGGGCAGGACGCCCCCGTGCCCGTCCTGGGCAGCGTGCCGCTGTCCGTCCCGCTCCGCGAGGGCGGGGACGTCGGCCTGCCGGTCGTCCTCGGGGCGCCGGAGGACCCGGCAGCGACCGCCCTCGCGGGTATCGCCGACCGGATCACGACGATGGGCCGCGGACTCGCCGGTCGGAAGCTCGGGCTGTCCCTGTCCTAGGGCTGCTCGCCGGGCGGGACCGATGCCGACCCTCAACGGCCTCCCCGGTCCCCGTTCCGCATTCCTGTACGTTTGTTCATGGACAGGTCGTTCTACCCGGGCGCATTATGCAAGGGCATTCCACAATGCTCTTGCGGAATAGGGCCGCAGGAGCTCCACCCGTCGGACGACGCCGTCCGGCCGAGGACAGGAGAACCGTGTGAACAGAAACACCCGAGTGCGGACCGGCCTGGTGGCCGCCGTCATCGCAGCCGTCGTGGGAGGGACGATCGCCGCAGCACCGGCGGTCGCCGCGACGGCCACGTGCGCGTCCGCCTGGAACGCCGGCACCGCCTACAACGGCGGCGCGACCGTGAGCGAGAACGGCTCGAACTACAAGGCCAACTGGTGGACGCAGGGCGACGACCCCGCCACGCACTCCGGCGCGACGGGCAGCGGGCAGCCCTGGACGTCGACGGGCGCGTGCACCGGCGGCAGCACCGGTGGTGGCGGCACCACGAACCCGGGCACCGGCGGCGGCACCACCACCCCGGGCAACGGCAGCACGGGGACCGCGAGCGGGCTGGTCTTCAGCCCGTACAAGGACATCACCGTGAACCTCGACTGGAACACGAACGTGATGAACACCGCGGTCACGGGCACCAGGATCCCCGTGGTCGGGTCGTCGAACAGCCTCGTGTCGACGCGGGAGCCCGGCCTCAAGGCGATCACGCTCGCCTTCGCCACCGGCACCTGCGGCAGCGAGAACTGGGGCGGGGTCGCCGCCGACGCCTTCGCCAGCGCCAACATCGCGAAGCTCGACGCCGCCGGCGTGAACTACATCGTCAGCACCGGTGGCGCGGCCGGATCGTTCAAGTGTTCCGGCACCGCGCTGCAGTCGTTCATCGCCCGCTACGCCTCCCCGCACATGATCGGCGTCGACTTCGACATCGAGAGCGGGCAGTCCGCCGCGGACGTGCAGAACCTCGTCAGCGCGGCAGCGCTCGCCCAGGCGAAGTACCCGGGCCTGCGCTTCTCGTTCACCCTCGCGACCCTGGCCGCGTCGGACGGCTCGTTCGGCGGGCTGAACAGCACCGGTGACGCCACCGTGAAGGCGATCAAGGCGTCGAACCTGACGAACTACACGGTCAACCTCATGACGATGGACTTCGGCCGGGCGAGCGCCGCGAACTGCGTGCTCTCCGGGTCGACCTGCCAGATGGGCCAGTCGACCATCCAGGCCGTCACCAACCTGCAGCACACCTACGGCATCGCGTCGTCGAAGATCGAGGTCACCCCGATGATCGGCGTGAACGACACCCAGGACGAGGTCTTCACCCTCGCCGACGTCGACACCGTCGCGGCGTACGCGAAGTCCCACGGCCTGGCCGGCGTGCACACCTGGTCGCTCGACCGCGACACTCCGTGCCCCTCGGCGCAGAGCACGGCGTCGCCGACCTGCAACTCGGTCACCGGGTCGACGGCGCTCGCCTGGACGGACCGCTTCCTGGCCGCGCTGAAGTAGCGCGACCCCCTTCGGACAGGAGGCCCGGTGCCAGCTGGCACCGGGCCTCCTGTCCGTCAGGTGGTCACGTGACGGCTGTCAGGTCGCCTCGGCGTCGAAGGGTGCGCGCTCGCCCGCCGCCAACGGGACGACCGGCGCAGTTGCGCGGACCTTCGACGCGCTCACCTGGGCGGTCTGCACCGCTGCGGCGCTCGACGTGCCGGAGTCGAGCAGGGCATCGCGGATGATCCGTCGCGGGTCGTACTGCCGCGGGTCGAGCTTCTGCCACTCGATGTCGTCGAACTCCGGACCCATCTCCTCGCGCATGCGGTCCTTCGCCGTGTCGGCGAACCGGCGGACCGCCTTGACGAACTCGGCGAGCTTCTGCGCGTACATCGGCAGGCGCTGCGGCCCGAGCAGGAGCACGGCAATGATCCCGATGATCAGGATCTTGTCGAGCGGGATGTTCACGCAAGCGAGCCTAACCCGTGCTGCTCCGTCGCACCCCTAGAGTTGTGACCCGAACGGAGTGTGCGTGTCAGAGAAAGAGTCGAACTGGAAGTTCGCCGAGGACATCGTCTCGGAGACCGAGGCGATCGCCCGTGCTCGTGAGCACTCCCTGGAACTCGGGGTCGAGGCGATCTCCCCCGCCATCGGCGCACAGATCGGGGTGATCGCGGCCGCCTCACGGGCGTCGAGCATCATCGAGATCGGCACCGGCCTGGGAGTCTCCGGTCTGTACCTGCTCGGCGGCGCGCCGAACGCGACCCTGACCACCATCGACGTCGAGGTCGACCACCAGCAGTTCGCCCGTGACGCCTTCATCAGCGCCGGCACCGCGCCGGCACGCGTCCGACTCATCCCCGGCCGCGCGAACCAGGTGCTGCCGCGGATGAACGAGGCGTCCTACGACGTCGTCCTCGTCGACGCCGACCCCGAGCACGTCATCGAGTACGTCGAGCACGGGCTGCGACTCGCGCGCCTCGGCGGCACCGTCCTGGTGCCGCACGCGCTCTGGCGCGGCCGCGTGGCCGACCCGGTGAAGCGGGACCGTGCGACCACGGACTTCCGGCTCCTGCTGACCGAGGTCTCGACCTCGGGGGCCGTGCGCAGCGCACTGTCGCCCGCCGGGGACGGCCTGCTGCAGCTGACGAAGGTCACCGCGTAGCGCGATCGCCACGCGCTGCCGCGTCGGCGGTGGATGCCTGCGGGGCCGGGTGCCCGGGGCGTCGGCGTCGGCCTCGGCGTCGGCTGTCCGCCGCCGGCTCAGTCGAGGTGACGGAGGTACCGCTCCGGGGCCTCGAGGAACGCCCGCTGGTTCCGCACGAGGTCCAGGTCGGACCACTCGGTGCGCCGCAGCCCCCACTCCCCGACCTCGTGGATCGTCGCTCCCGGGAACGCGGCGAGCACGGGCGAGTGCGTCGACAGCACCACCTGCCCGACACCGGTCTCGACGATCGACCGCAGCAGGGCGATGAGCGTCAGGCACCCCGAGAACGACAGCGCCGACTCCGGCTCGTCGAGGATCCAGAGCCCGGGCCACCGCGCACGGTCGATGACGAAGTCCAGGAAGGACTCCCCGTGGCTCCGCTCGTGGAACACCGGTTCCGGGCGACTGTGGTTCGGGTGCTCCTCGAGGTAGGTGAAGAACCCGTGCATGGTCTCGGCGCGCAGGAAGAAACCGCCGCGCGGGGCGCCGGGGTCGCGGCGGAGGACGATGTGCTCCCACAACGACGACTCGGACGGCCGCGTCGAGTGTCCGGACTGGGTGGAACCGCCTTCCGGCGACATGCCGAACTGCAGTGCGATGGCCTCGACGAGGGTGGACTTGCCGACGCCGTTGTCGCCGACGAACACCGTGACCGGGCCGAGGTCGAGTCCCTCGTCGAGCACCTGCCGCACCGGAGCGAGGGTGGCGGGCCACACGTCACGCGGCATCGGGGCGGGATCGAGGTACTCCTCGATGCGGCGGATGGGCAGGTGGGTCCTCGGCACGGACCCATCCTGTCGGACGGTGCCGACAGTGCGGCGGCCGGTGGTGTCAGCGTCACGGCCTCCGCCGCGACCGCCTCGGGTCGCCCCGCGACCGTCTCGGGTCACTCGTGGGCAGACGACGGGCCCGGGGCGTACACGCCCCGGGCCCGTCGTTCTGGTGCTTCGACGTACTAGGCCGAGACGACCTCGGCGAGTGCGTCGTGGAGTTCCTTGGCCTCGGCGTCGTTGACCGAGACGACCAGGCGGCCTCCACCTTCGAGCGGAACCCGCACGATGATGAGTCGACCCTCCTTAACAGCCTCCATCGGCCCGTCACCGGTCCTCGGCTTCATGGCTGCCATCAGATGTCCCCTTTCGTGCAGTAAATGCAGGCCCATTATCCCGTACGGAGGGGGCAACTGCGAAACCGCCCAGGTTGGGGGTGTCGGATCGCCGCGTTCTCGCGGTTCGCGTTCGTACCCTCAACGGATGCTGAACACCACCTCCACGCGTCGCCGCTCGCTCGACGCGGCCCGTCCTCGCCGGTCCGGGCGGTCCGGCGACCCGGTGCCGGAGGGCCTGCGCATCGGCGCGGCCTTCACGTGGCGGCTCCTGGTCATCGGTGCCGGGATCGCGGTGGTGGTCGCGTTCGTGGTCCTGCTGCAGGACATCGTCGTGCCCTTCCTCATCGCGCTGCTCGTCTGCGCGCTCCTCTCGCCGATGTCCGCGTTCCTGCAGCGGCACCGCTGGCCGAAGTGGCTCGCCGTGCTGTCGAGCCTGGTCGCGCTCGTGCTCGTGCTCGGCGGATTGGGGCTGCTCGTCACCGAGCAGGTCCGCGCCGACCTGCCGTCACTCGAACGCCGGCTGCACCACAGCGTCCAGTCCCTGCAGAGCCTGCTCGACACCCAGCCGTTCGGCATCACCACGAAGGACGTCGACTCGCTCGTGTCGAGCGGCACCGGCTACCTGCAGTCGCACGCTTCGTCGATCCTGTCCGGGTTCCAGGCGGCGGGGACCGGCGCGGTGCACGTGCTCGAGGGCCTGTTCATCATCGTGTTCACGACGATCTTCGTGCTCGTCGACGGCGCCCGGATCTGGCGGTGGGTCGTCCGGATCTTCCCGCGTCGGGCCCGTGCGCGCATCGACGTCGCCGGTCACGCCGGGTGGAAGACCCTGACGAGCTTCATCCGCGTGCAGCTCGTCGTGGCCGTCACCGACGCCCTCGGCGTGATGATCGGAGCGCTGGCGCTGCAGATCCCGCTCGCGATCCCGATCGCGGTGGTCGTGTTCCTCGGCGCGTTCGTCCCCGTGGTCGGCGCGATCGTCGCCGGGGTGCTCGCCGTGGTCATCGCCCTGGTCTTCAACGGCGTCGGACCGGCCCTCGTCATGCTCGGCATCATCATCGTCGTGCAGCAGCTCGAGAGCCACGTGCTCCACCCGTTCCTGACGGGCAGCGCGGTCAAGGTGCACCCGCTCGGCGTCGTGCTCGGCGTGACCGCGGGCACCGCGATCGCCGGGGTCGTCGGTGCGTTCTTCGCGGTGCCCTTCATCGCGACGGTCAACGCCATGGTCACCGCAGCGGCAGCCTGGCGGCCGGGCGACCCGGAGCCCGTGTCAGCGACGGTGCCGCAGCGCGAGCGCACGACGACCGCGGAGCGGCTGCGTGCCCGCGCCGACGCCCGTGCGGGGCGGACGACCGATCACGGCGGGGTCCAGTCGTAGCCGTCGATCCACCAGCAGTGGTACAGCCACACCCACTGCAGTCCGATGCACACCGTCACCACGAGGACCCGGTACACCCGCGACCGCGGCAGCGCGACGATGCCGAGCAGCGGCGCGAGGGGCACGAGGATCCGCCAGGTGCTCGACTGCGGGAAGAACACCGCGAGCAGGTACACCAGGTACGCGACACCCCACAGCCGGAGCTCCAGTCCGACCCGCCGAGCGGCGGGCATGGCCACGAACGCGGCGAACCCGATGAGCACCACGGCGAGCAGGACCCCGCCGACCGGCTGCCGGAACCACCAGCCGAAGCCCTGCACCCACGGCGCGAAGGGCACGAGTTCCTTCCAGCCGATGTACGACGACCGCCAGGCCAGCTCGGTGTCCGTGTACGCCTTCGGCACCCCGGTCGCCGCCCAGGCGATCGCCGGCCACGCGAGCCCGACCAGCCCGGACACCACCGCGACGACGCCCGGGGGCACGAGTCGACGCAGCGTCAGCGGCTCGGACTCGCGCACCCATGCCGGCCGGATCGCCCAGGCGCCGAGGAAGAGCACCAGGAAGAACGCGAACGCGAGTCCGGTCGGACGGGTCATGCCGAGCAGCAGGACGACGGGCAGCATCGCCCACCACCGTCGGTCCACCACGAGCAGCAGGGCGACGAGCAGCAGGAACAGGCCCATCGACTCGGCGTACGCCACCTGGAACACCGCGGACACCGGCGCGACGCAGAACAGCAGGGTCGCGAACGACGCCCGGGAGTCGTCGAGGAACCGTCCCGCGAGCCGTCGGAAGACGAGGGCCGCGCCCAGGCCGGCGACGAGCGACACCGTGACGGCGACGAACTCGAACGACGCCCCGCTCAGGACCATCAGGCCGCGCACCAGGAACGGGTACGCCGGCATGAACGCCCACGCGTTCTCGGTGACGTGCCCGGCGGCGTCCACCGGCAGCGTCGAGGGGTAGCCGCCGGTGGCGATCACCCGGTACCAGGCACCGTCCCAGATGGACGCGAACGACAGGTACGACGGCCGCGCCCCGGTGAACGAGTTCGCCGGCTGCACCCCCGCGAAGGCGAGCAGCATCCCGCCGGTGACGAGCCGGGCGAGCACGTAGACGACCGCGGTGCGGAGCCACCACGGGATCGTGCGGTACCGGGCCCGCCAGCGGACGGGCACGGCGCCCCGCCGGGTCGTCCCGGCGGACGTCAGGCCGTCAGCCACCGACGGAGGCCGACCTCGACCGCGGTGATCTGCTCGACGGGCACCTGCTCGTCGTCGTGGTGGGCGAAGACCGGCTCGCCGGGGCCGTAGTTCACGGCCGGCACCCCGAGCGCCGAGAACCGCGCGACGTCGGTCCAGCCGTACTTCGGGCGCGGCGCCGGACCGCCGACGGCCGCCACGAAGTCCTGCGCGAGCGGGGCGTCGAGACCGGGCCGGGCGCCCGCGGCCAGGTCGACGATGTCCACCTGGTAGCCGTCGAACAGCTCGCGGATGTGCGCCACGGCTTCGTCGGCGGAGCGCGACGGGGCGAAGCGGTAGTTCACGTGGACCATGACCTCGTCCGGGATCACGTTGCCGGCGATGCCGCCCGTGACGCCCACGGCGTTGAGGCCCTCGCGGTACTCGAGGCCGTCGACGGTCACCGTGCGGGGCTCGTAGGCGGCGAGCGTCGCGAGGATCGGCGCCGCCTTGTGGATCGCGTTGTCCCCGATCCAGCTCCGCGCACTGTGCGACCGCTCGCCGTACGCGCGCACCTCGGCGCGGAGGTTGCCGTTGCACCCGCCCTCGATCTGGGCGCCGGACGGCTCCCCGAGGATCGCGAAGTCCCCGGCCAGCAGCTCGGGTCGGGTGCGGGCGAGGCGGCCGAGGCCGTTCAGCGCGTCGCTGACCTCCTCGTGGTCGTAGAAGACCCACGTGACGTCGACGTTCGGCTCGGTCAGGTCGTGCGCCAGCTTCAGCTGGACCGCGCAGCCCGCCTTCATGTCGACCGTGCCGCGACCCCAGAGGATCTCGGTGCCGTCCTCGGTCGTGCGGAACTCCGTCGGCAGGTTGCCGTTCAGGGGCACGGTGTCGATGTGCCCGGCGATGACCACGCGGCGGTCGCGGCCGAGGGTCGTCCGGGCGACGATCGCGTCGCCGTCGCGGATCACCTCGAGGTGCGGCAGCGGCGTGAGCACCGCCTCGATCGCGTCGGCGAGCGCCTGCTCGTTGCCGGACACCGACTCGATGTCGCAGATGGCACGAGTGATGTCGATGGACGAGGCGGTGAGGTCGAGCTGCTCCGGCATGCGGTCACCTTATCGGCAGCCCCTGGCGTCGCGCTGGCCCGCGTCCACACCGACCCGGCGGCGTCCGGGCGGCGTCCGGGAGGCCCGGCGCGGCCGGGCAGCGTCCGTCCAGCCGGTCGGGTGGCCGGCCCCGCCGCCTCGGTACCCTGGTGCGGTGACCGACACCACCGACACGACCGCCGACCGTCCGACCGCGGCCTGGGGCCACGGCCTCGCGACGATCGCCACCGACGGCACGACGCTCGACACCTGGTACCCGGAGACGCACCTCGGCGCCGTACCCGCCGACGCCGCGTTCCCGGCGGAACTGCAGGCCCACGTCGGCGAGGACCCCCGCCGCGAGGTCCGCATCGAAGCGGTCACCACCGCCGTCTCGATCGACGCCGCTCCGGCGAGCACCCCGGACGCCTACCTGCGCCTGCACCTGCTCAGCCACCTGCACGTGCAGCCGAACGCCGTCAACCTCGACGGCGTCTTCGGGCACCTGCCGATCGTGGCCTGGACGAACGCGGGCCCGGTCCACCCGGACGCCCTCAACCGCCTGCGCCCGGCGCTGCAGCGCGCCGGCATCGCCGTGCACGCGGTCGACAAGTTCCCCCGCCTGCTCGACTACGTCGTCCCGGACCGCGTGCGCATCGCCGACGCGAACCGGGTCCGCCTCGGCGCGCACCTCGCCCCCGGCACCACCGTGATGCACGAGGGCTTCGTCAACTTCAACGCCGGCACCCTCGGCGACGCGATGATCGAGGGCCGTGTCTCCCAGGGCGTCGTCGTCGGCAACGGCACCGACATCGGCGGCGGAGCCTCGATCATGGGCACGCTCTCCGGCGGCGGGACGCACCGCGTCTCCCTCGGCGAGCGTGCACTGCTCGGTGCGAACGCCGGCCTCGGGATCTCGTTGGGCGACGACTCCGTCGTCGAGGCAGGCCTCTACGTCACCGCGGGCACGAAGGTCGTGCTCGTCGGTGCCGCCCCCAACCCGGACGGCACCCCGCGGACCGTCAAGGCCGCCGAGCTCTCCGGCGCCCCGAACGTGCTGTTCCGCCGCAACAGCCTGACCGGCGCCGTCGAGGCCATGCAGCGCGCGGGCGAGGGCATCCAGCTCAACACGGCGCTGCACGCCTAGCCCGCCCGGTCGGGACGCGCTCGCCCGGCAGCTCACTCGCCCGACAGCCCGACAGCCCGTCCCGAGTGGTCGCAACCTGCCGTGCGTGTCCCGCGAGGGTGCACGTTCTGTCGCCTGGAGCACGCTCGGGCGACAGTTCGTACCCACTCGACCCCGCGCTCGGGAGCCCACCTCCCCCGGCCGGCCCCGAGCGGGCGGAATGCCCGGGTGCGCTCGCTCCGTGACCCCCACGTTCCGCCCGCTCGGCCGACGGGCCTTCGGATCGCCGGCCCTGCCGAGCGCCCAGGCCCGCGACCGGGCGAAATGCCGGGCCCATCTGCAGGGGTCACTCGGGTCTTTCGCCCGCTCGACCGGCGGGCACTCGGGTCACCGGCCCTGCCGAACGCCCGGCACCGCGAGCGGGCGAAATGCCGGGCCCAGCTGCGGGGGCCACTCGGGTCTTTCGCCCGCTCGACCGCCGGGCACCCGGGTCACCGGCCCTGCCGAACGGCAGGCACCGCGAGCGGGCGGAATGCCGGACACTTCTGCACGACACCCGGGTCTTCCGCCCGCTCGACCGACCCTGCGCACGCAGCGCGGCCCCTGCGGAGCCCCCGGCACCGCGAACGGGCGAAAGACCCCAGCGCACCCGCCCGGCCACCCGGGTCTTTCGCCCGTTCGACCAGCCGGTGCCCGGGGCAGGGCGGCACAGCACGGAACGGACGAGACGAGACGAGGGGCGCGCCCCCCACATAGACGAACGCCCCGCCGCACGCAATCGTGGGACGGGGCGTTCGCGGTCGGTCAGCGCTTCGGGACGTCGCGCTCCGGGGCTCCGACGTAGAGCTGCTGCGGGCGCCCGATCTTGTTCTGCGGGTCGTTGTTCAGCTCGCGCCACTGTGCGATCCACCCGGGCAGGCGGCCGATCGCGAAGAGGACGGTGAACATGCGGGGCGGGAAACCCATCGCCTTGTAGATGATGCCTGTGTAGAAGTCGACGTTCGGGTAGAGCTTGCGGCTGACGAAGTACTCGTCCTCCAGCGCGATCTGCTCGAGCTCCATCGCGATGTCGAGCAGGTCGTCCTGCACGCCGAGGGACTCGAGGACCTCGTGCGCGGACTCCTTGACGAGCTTGGCGCGGGGGTCGTAGTTCTTGTAGACCCGGTGTCCGAAGCCCATGAGCTTGACGCCCTGCTCCTTGTTCTTCACCCGCTCGACGAAGCGCGACACCGGCTCGCCGGAGTCCTTGATCTGCTGCAGCATCTCGAGCACGGCCTCGTTCGCGCCGCCGTGCAGCGGGCCGTACAGGGCGTTGATGCCGGCCGAGATCGACGCGAACATGTTCGCCTTCGTCGACCCGACGAGCCGGACCGTCGACGTCGAGGCGTTCTGCTCGTGGTCCTCGTGCAGGATGAGCAGGCGCTCGAGGGCCTTCGAGAGCACCGGGTTCGGCTGGTACGTCTCGGCCATCGTGCCGAAGTTGAGCCGCAGGAAGTTGTCGACGAACGACAGCGAGTTGTCCGGGTACAGGAAGGCCTGCCCGATGGCCTTCTTGTGCGCGTAGGCGGCGATGACGGGCAGCTTCGCGAGGAGCCGGACGGTCTGCAGTTCGACCTTCTCGGGGTCGTCGACGTCCATGTCGTCCTCGTAGTAGGTCGACAGGGCGCTCACGGCGCTCGACAGCACCGACATCGGGTGCGCGGAGTGCGGCAGGGCGTCGAACAGTCGGCGCAGGTCCTCGTGCAGCAGGGTGTGCCGACGGATGCGGGCGTCGAAGGCCTCGAGCTCGGCGGGGCTCGGCAGCTCGCCGTAGATGAGGAGCCAGGCGACCTCGAGGTACGTGCAGTTCGCCGCGACCTGGTCGATCGGGTAGCCGCGGTAGCGCAGGATCCCCTGGTCGCCGTCGATGTAGGTGATGGCACTGCGGGTGGCCCCGGTGTTCACGAACCCGTAGTCGAGCGTGTTGAGCCCGGTCTGCTTCTTGAGGCTCGCGATGTCGATCGCCGAGGCACCGTCGACGCTCCGCAGGATCGGGAACTCCGCCGAGCCCCCGGGGTACGTCAACGTGGCGGTCTCGGTCGCCTGCTCGGCGGTCGGACTCACGGGGACGGGCGTCGTGGGCGGTGTGGCCGTCTTCTGAGCGTCATTGGCAGTGTCAGTCACGAGGACAGCCTAATCGCGGCGTCTGTCGCTCGTGTACACATCCGAGGTCACGACTTGGTGGGGACCACCGGTTGCGTTCCGGCCCTTGACGGGTGGCTCGGGACGCCCGCCGTTGCTACGCAGCGCCGAGTCGGCGGCCGCTGGCCAGGCGCTGCGCTGCTGCGGCGATGCGCTCGTCGGTCGCGGTGAGCGCCACCCGGACGTGCTCGCCCCCGGCTACGCCGTAGAACGTGCCCGGGGCCACGAGGATGCCGTGGTCGGCCAGCCAGGAGACGGTGTCGAGCGCGGGCTCGCCACGGGTCGCCCAGAGGTAGAGGCCCGCCTCGCTGTGGTCGATGCGGAAGCCGGCGTCCTCGAGTGCCCGTCGGAGCATGTTCCGTCGTGCGCGGTACCGGGCCTTCTGCTGCTGCACGTGCGTCTCGTCCTCCAGCGCGACGACCATCGCCTGCTGCACGGGCAGCGGCGGCATGAGTCCCGCGTGCTTCCGCACGGTGAGGACGTCGGCGAGGATCGCGGCGTCACCCGCGACGAAGGCCGCACGGTAGCCGGCGAGGTTGGACTGCTTCGAGAGCGAGTAGACGCTGAGCACGCCGTCGAGCGAGTCACCGACGACCCGCGGGTCGAGGATCGTCGGGGTGGGCGTCGTGGCGTACTCGTCGTCCCACCCGAGTTCGGCGTAGCACTCGTCGCCGACGATGACGGCGCCGAGCTCGCGCGCACGGGTCACCGCGGCCCGCAGGGCGTCGATCGTCAGCACGCGGCCGTCGGGGTTGCCCGGGGAGTTCAGCCAGACGAGCTTCGTCGTCTCCGGCCAGGCGGCCGGGTCGTCGGAGGCCAGCGCGTCCGCGCCGACCAGGGCCGCGCCGAGCTCGTAGGTCGGGTAGGCCGCTGCGGGGAACACGACCGTGTCGCCCCGTCCGATGCCGAGCCACAGGGCGAGGCCGGCGATGAACTCCTTCGAGCCGATCGTCGGCAGGGTGTGCGCCTCGGTCAGCTCGACGCCGTGCCGGCGGCCGTACCAGTCGGCGATGGCCTGGCGCAGTGCCGGGGTGCCCGCGACCTGCGGGTACGCGTGTGCGTCGGTGGCCGCAGACAGCGCGGTGCGGACGACCTCGGGCGTCGGGTCGACGGGTGAGCCGACACTGAGGTCGACGATGCCGCCCTCGTACGCTGCGGCGCGCTGCTTGAACGGGACGAGCTGGTCCCAGGGGAAGTCGGGGAGGTCGAGCGCCACGTGGACGGTCCCGCTCAGGCGCGCGGGGGCTGGGCCATGACGACCGGGTGGTCCTTGTGGATCACACCGACCTTCGCGGCGCCGCCGGGAGAACCGATCTCCTGGAAGAACTCGACGTTGGCCTTGTAGTAGTCCGCCCACTCGTCGGGCAGGTCGTCCTCGTAGTAGATGGCCTCGACGGGGCACACCGGCTCGCACGCACCGCAGTCGACGCACTCGTCGGGGTGGATGTAGAGCGACCGGTCGCCCTCGTAGATGCAGTCGACGGGGCATTCGTCGATGCAGGCGCGGTCCTTGACGTCGACACAGGGCTGGGCGATCACGTAGGTCACGGTTCGGGTGCTCCCTTCGACGAGCGGGTCCGAGTCTACTCGGCGGCGCTGGCCGTCCGTGACCGCAGCCCGGACAGGTCCGGCCAGGCCAGCACGAGCGCGGCGATGACGGCCGGGGCGAAGGTCCACACGTACCCGGCGGCGTTCGCGAGCACGAGCGGCGAGCTCTGGCCGCCGACGGACACCATCACCTGGGTCGCGACGATGACCCCGATGCCGATCGCCGCGACCATGGCGCGGGACCGGTGGACGAGCCGGACGCCGACGGTCAGGCCGACGACGATCAGGGTGGTGAGCACCATGCCGATCGGGAACGACCCCACCGTCTGCTGGTGCGTCACGGTGCCGAGGCCGCCCGTGACGGCGCCGAGCACGAACGCGACGACGACGGCCGTCGCCTTGCCCTGGCCGGTCATCTCGGCGTAGGTCTGCGGGGCGGCCGGCTCCGGGTCGGCGTCGTAGCGGTACGCCTCGACCGCGGGGGCGTGCTGCCGGACGCCGTGCGGCATCACCCACGACAGGGCGCCGGGGTCGGCGCGGTCCTCGGGGTCGACCGTGACCTGCGAGCGGTACTGCTCGACGGCGGCGCGGACCTTCGCACGGACCGGCAGGACGTCGACGGTCAGGTCGGCGTCGCCGCCGTCCGGGTCGACGATCATCGAGAACGGCACCTCCTCGGCCCGGGCGGCGTGCCGCGCGGCGTGGTGCACCCGGACGTGGTCCGGGTGGCCGTACCCGCCGTCGTCGGCGTAGCTCACGACGGCGTCGGCCCCGGTGGACCGGATCGCCGCGCGGACGTCGTCGACGACCTCGCCGAGGTCGGCCGCGGTGAGCGAGTCGGCCGGTGCGTCGTCCGCCGCGGTGGCCCGGCCGTCCGGACCCCACTGCATGCCGGAGTCGACGTAGCGGCGCTCCGGCAGGTCGGTCGGGCGCGCACCGGGTCCGCCGAGCCACAGGTGGGACGGCCCGCCGAGGGCGGCGAGTGCCGCGGCGATCTCGGTCTCCCGGTGCCGGGCGACCCGTGGGCCGTCGCCGGCGAGCGGCGCGAGCTGCGCCGTGAGCATCTCGCCGCGTTCCCCCCGGGTCGCGGTGAGGACGGTCACGCGTGCGCCGCGCTCGAGCAGCGTGGCGATCGTCCCACCGGACGCGAGCGTCTCGTCGTCGGGGTGGGCGTGCACGAAGAGGACGTGCTCGGGACGGGTGACGGAGGCCTTCGACATCGCACCCCAGGGTACGGGACTACCGGGGTGTGACGATGTACGTCGCGGTCGCTCCCGCGCCGCCCTCTCCGGCGTCCGAGAACGTGAGCACGACGCGGTACCCGTCGCTGCGGAACATGCCGAACGCGCTCGACGAGTCCGCTCGCTTCGCGGACTCGGTGAACCCGGCATCCGCCAGCTGCTGCGCCGCGGCGGTGAAGTCGTCGACGGACGCAGCGCGGACCTGCACGACCCAGCCGGAACCGTTCGGCCCCGCTCCCCCGCCGAGGACGGTGCCGTCGACGAGCGGCACCCCGGCCGACGGGAACCCGTCCGGCACCTTGCCGTCCGAGGTCACGTCCGCACCCTTGAGCGCCGTGTCGAGCGCACCGTCGATGCCGCCCGCCACCTGGGACATGCCGTCCTGGATGGCAGCCCCGTCGATGCCCCGCACGCCCTCGGCCACGTCGGACGCGACCGAGGAACCGAGGTCGGTGGCCTGGCGCACCGCTTCGGACGAGCACCCGGTGAGTCCGGCCAGGGCGATGCCGGCAGCGACGGCGGCGATCAGCGGGGTACGGAGAGAACGCATGTCGCGACCGTAACGGAGCATCCGGGAGGCCCGGCGTGAGTCCCCTGGGAACGTCCTGCCGCGCCGTGGCCGGTTCCGCCCGCTCGCGTGGTCAGCCCTCCCGCGCGCGGGTGGCCGTTCCGCGCGTGGGAAGCAGAACCGCGCGTGGGAAGCAGAACCGCGCGTAGGAGGGCGGTTGGTCTGGCCTCCGACGCGCGGATCTGCTTCCCATGCCGCGTGCGATGGGACGGAACGCGCACTCAATGCGTCCGTCGAGGCGGCACGGAGCACGAGCGGCCCACGCGCGCGGCGCAGCCTCGGCGCGGACAAGGGCCCCGAGCCCTCAGCGCTCCCCGACGTACGCGCGGGTGGCGGCCACGAGGGCGTCGACCCCGACGGGGATCGCGGTCTCGGCCTGCGGGGCGTAGAACGGCGAGTGGTTGCTCGGGATGTCCGCGCCGCGGCGGAAGAGCTCCGGGTCGGTGATGCCCGTGAACCAGTACACGAGCGGCGCTCCGGCAGCGGTGGCGAGCTGGCCGACGTCCTCCGACGCCATGGCGAGCCCGATCTCCAGGTCGCGGGCCCCGGGCACCACGGCGCGGACCGCCTCGAGCACCCGGGCGGCGGCCTCGGCGTCGTTCACCGTCACCTCGGCGCCCGGCGCGCGGGTGATCGTCGGCTCGGGCAGGCCACCCGCGGTGCTCTCGGCCCGCACGATGCGCTCGATCGAGGCGATGATGCGCGCGCGGGTCTCCTCGTTGCGGGCACGCGTCGAGATCTCGATGACGGCCTGGTCGGGGATGATGTTCGCCCGGGTGCCGGCGTGGAAGCTGCCGACGGTGACGACGCCGGCGTCGCTGGGCGAGACCTCGCGTGCGACGACGGTCTGCAGTCGCACCACGGCCGAGGCCGCGGTGACGATCGGGTCGAGGGACGCCTGCGGCGCCGAGCCGTGCGCGCCCCGGCCGTTGAACGTGACGGTGAGCCGGTCGCTCGAGGCCATCACGGGGCCGGTGCCGACCGCGACGATGCCGACGGGTGCCGGGGCGGAGTGCTGACCGAGCACGACGTCCGGCTTCGGGAACCGGTCGGCCAGGCCGTCCTCGACCATCGCCCGGGCGCCGGAGATCACTTCTTCCGCGGGCTGGAACACGGCGACGACCGTGCCACGCCAGTCCCCCGTGGACGCCACCAGGCGCTCCAACGTGCCGAGCAGCCACGTGACGTGGATGTCGTGGCCGCAGGCGTGCATCGTCGGGACGTCCTTGCCGTCCTCGTCGGTGCCGCGGTGCTCGCTCGCGTAGGGCAGCCCGGTGCGCTCCTGCACCGGCAGGCCGTCCATGTCGGCACGGAGCCAGACCACGGGGCCCTCGCCGTTCGACACGACACCGACGACACCGGTGCCGCCGACGCCCGTCGTCACCTCGATCCCGCCGATCTCGGCGAGCTTCGCAGTGATGACACCGGCGGTGCGGTGCTCCTGGAAGCCGAGCTCCGGGTGGGCGTGCAGGTCCTGGTAGATCGAGAGCAGGTCGAGAGTCACGCTGACCACGGTACAACCGCGAACGGCCCGGCCACCTGTTGCAGGTGACCGGACCGTCGGACGGAGGACGGGCCTCCCGGGTATCGCTCGCGCTGGTGCTTACGCGTCCTGGCGCTTCAGGCGGGCGTACGAGCGCTGGCGGGCCTGCGCGTCGAGCTCGACCTTGCGGATGCGGACGGCGTCGGGGGTGACCTCGACGCACTCGTCCTCGCGCGCGAACTCCAGGCACTCCTCGAGGGAGAGCTGGCGCGACGGCGTCATCGACTCGAAGGAGTCGGCATTCGCCGAACGCATGTTCGTGAGCTTCTTCTCCTTCGTGATGTTGACGTCCATGTCGTCGGCGCGCGAGTTCTCGCCGATGACCATGCCCTCGTAGACCTCTTCGGTCGGGTTGACGAAGAACGTCATCCGCTCCTGGAGGTTCGTGATGGCGAACGGCGTGACGACGCCCGAGCGGTCGGACACGATCGAGCCGTTGATGCGGGTCTGGATCGGGCCGGCCCACTCGTCGTAGCCGTGCGAGATCGCGTTCGCGATGCCGGTGCCGCGGGTCTCGGTCAGGAACGACGTGCGGAAGCCGATGAGGCCGCGCGACGGGACGATGAACTCCATGCGCACCCAGCCGGTGCCGTGGTTCGTCATGTTCTCCATGCGGCCCTTGCGGGCGGCCATGAGCTGCGTGATCGCGCCGAGGTACTCCTCCGGCGTGTCGATCGTCATGTGCTCGTACGGCTCCTGCAGCTTGCCGTTCTCGTCACGCTTCGTGACGACCTGCGGCTTGCCGACGGTGAGCTCGAAGCCCTCGCGACGCATCTGCTCGACCAGGATGGCGAGCGCGAGCTCACCACGGCCCTGGACCTCCCAGGCGTCCGGACGACCGATGTCGAGGACCTTGAGCGAGACGTTGCCGATGAGCTCGCGGTCGAGGCGCTCCTTGACCATGCGGGCGGTGAGCTTGTGGCCCTTGACCTTGCCGACGAGCGGGCTGGTGTTCGTGCCGATCGTCATCGAGATCGCCGGGTCGTCGACCGTGATGGTCGGCAGCGGGCGGACGTCCTCGGGGTCGGTCAGGGTCTCACCGATGGTGATCGTGTCGAAGCCGGCGACGGCGACGATGTCACCGGGGCCCGCCGACTCGGCCGGGTAGCGCTCGAGCGCCTTGGTGATGAGGAGCTCGGTGATGCGGGCGTTCGCGACGGTGCCGTCGTGCTTGACCCACGCGACCGTCTGGCCCTTCTTCATCGTGCCGTGGAAGATGCGGAGCAGCGCGAGGCGGCCGAGGAACGGCGACGCGTCGAGGTTGGTGACGTGGGCCTGCAGCGGGTGCTGGTCGTCGTACTTCGGCGCGGGGACGTGCTGCAGGATGGCCTCGAACAGCGGCTCGAGGTCCTCGTTGTCGGGCAGCGAGCCGTCGGCCGGCTTGTTGCGCGACGCGGCACCGGCGCGACCCGAGGCGTAGACCACGGGGACGTCGAGGATCGCGTCGAGGTCGAGGTCGTCGACCTCGTCCGACAGGTCGGACGCCAGGCCGAGGAGCAGGTCCTGCGACTCGGAGACGACCTCGTCGATGCGGGAGTCGGGGCGGTCCGTCTTGTTGACGAGCAGGATCACCGGGAGCTTCGCGGCGAGCGCCTTGCGGAGCACGAAGCGGGTCTGGGGCAGCGGGCCCTCGGACGCGTCGACGAGCAGGACGACACCGTCGACCATGGACAGACCGCGCTCGACCTCGCCACCGAAGTCGGCGTGGCCGGGGGTGTCGATCACGTTGATGGTGATGGGACCGTCGGAGCCGAACTCGGTCGCGTGCTTCCCGTTGTAGAGCACCGAGGTGTTCTTCGCGAGGATCGTGATGCCCTTCTCGCGCTCGAGGTCGTTCGAGTCCATCATCCGGTCCTCGCCCTCGAAGTGGGCGTCGAACGAGTTCGTCTGCGTGAGCATCGCGTCGACGAGGGTGGTCTTGCCGTGGTCGACGTGTGCCACGATGGCGACGTTGCGCAGGTCGGACCGGGTGGCGAGCGCCATACAGGACATCCTTCGATTTCTGGGTGAGTGTCGGGCCAGCGACTTGACAGCACCGCACCCGTGGGCAGAACGCCCGACACGCCAGTCTACCGGTAGTTCGCAATCGACAGGAGTACAGGGCATGAGCCGACGGCGAACGTGGGTCGAGATCACGATCGTGCTCCTGCTCTCACTCGGTGGCAGCGCGTTGTACTCGATCCTGCAGATCATCGACGACCTGTCGCAGCCGACCCCGCTCGGCGAGCAGTCCACGGCCCTCAACACCTCGTCGACGACGGTGCAGTACGTCGACCTGGCGCGGCAGCTGCTCGGGATCGCGGTGGACCTGGCCCCGGTGGCGCTCGTCTGCTACCTGCTCTGGAGCTCGTCGCGCCCGCACCTCGGTCGGCTCGGGATCGACCGGTTCCGCGTGAAGCCGGACCTCGGCGGGCCGGCGCTCATCGCCCTCTGCATCGGGGTCCCCGGCCTCGCCCTGTACTTCGCGGGGCGTGCGCTCGGCATCACGGTGGCGGTCGACCCGGCGGCGCTCAACTCCTACTGGTGGACGGTGCCCGTCCTGCTGCTGTCCGCGGTCCGTTCCGGCCTGCAGGAGGAGGTGATCGTCATCGGGTACCTGTACGCCCGGCTCGGCGACCTCGGGTGGGGCCGGTGGCAAGTGATCCTGTCGACGGCGGTGCTGCGGGGCAGCTACCACCTGTACCAGGGCTTCGGCGCGTTCGTCGGGAACGCGGTGATGGGGATCGTGTTCGGGTGGATCTACACGAAGTGGGGGCGACTGCTGCCGCTCGTCGTCACGCACTGCCTGCTCGACGCAGTGGTGTTCGTCGGCTACCCCTGGGTGGCGCACGCGTTCCCGCAGCTCTTCAGCTGAGCGCCCGCCCGAGCACGAGCGCCCGTGCACCGGTGCACCCACGGGCGACCCTGAGCGCATCCACGGTGTCCGTCCAGCGCGCCGAGGGGACGTACCCGTCCGGCACCCCTACCGTGAGCGCATGAGCATCCCCGCCGTCGGCGAGCCCGCACCGGACTTCACCCTGCCCGGCATGATCGTGCGCGGTGGCGTGCGGGCGGACGACGAGTACTCGCGGTCGTCCGTCGTCGGCCGTCCCCTCGTGCTCGCGTTCTACCCCGGCGACGCCACCCCGGTCTGCACCGCGCAGCTCTGCAGCTACCAGGAGGAGCTCGACGACTTCGCCGACCTCGGCGCCGTCGTGTGGGGCATCAGCCCGCAGGCGCTCGACTCGCACGAGGCCTTCGCCCGCGGCTCGTCGCTCACCTTCCCCCTGCTGAGCGACACGAGCGGCGAGGTCATCCGCGCGTACGGGGTCAACGCGCCGGGGTTGCCGCTGCGCCGCTCGGTGTTCGTCATCGGCCCGGACGGACTCGTGCGCTGGCGGCACGTCGGGCTGGTCGGCCTGCGGTTCCCGAAGGCTGAGGCGATCCGCCACCAGGTGGAGCTCCTCGTCGCCTGACCGGCACGCGGCCCGTCGGCCGGATCACGCACCGTCCGGCGTGGCGATCCCGGAATCGGTGCCCGTGGGGTGTTGACACCCGAACTGGGGGCGGTGACCATTGACGTCTACGAGCGGTCCGAACTGGATCTGCCTCCCCGGGGAATCGGGTCGTCCGGAGGTACGCGCCGGTGTGTCACACCCGCTCCCCGGGCGTTCCCGGGGAGGCATCTCGTAGCCTCGTCCGGTGCACACCACGATCGTCGCCCTGGGTCTCCGCCGTCTGGCCGTCGTCCTGTGGATCGTGGCCGTCGTCATGGTCCCGCTCGCGCTGGTCGGCGGCGGCTCGCCCTGGCTCGCCCCGATCCCGAGCATCTGCGTCGCGTTCGTCGCGTGGGCGGCGCTCTGGCGCCCGCGGCTCGAGCTCACGCCCGACGCACTGCGCATCGTGGACGTCCGGCGCACGAGCGAGGTCACGTGGTCGCGCATCACGGACGTGCGGACGAAGTACGGCCTCGAGGTGGTGACCAGCGAGGGCGTCCGCCGCGTCTGGATCGCCACCCGCCCGACGGCGCGGCTCGCCGTGCTCGGGACGGGCACCGAGACCCGGTCGGGAGGCACGGATCACCTCGACGTCGACGCTGCGGCCGCGCGCATCCGGGCCCGGGTACCCGCTCCGGTCCGTCAGGACGGCCCGCCCCCGGCGACCGTGACGGCTGCGCCGATCACGCACCGCGTCCACGGCTGGACCGTCCTGGCGTTCGTGGTGCTCGGCGTCGCGGCGTCCCTCGCCGCGGCACGGCTGTGAGGGTGTGACGCTCCGACGACGGACGACACCCCCGACGTCGTGTGACGTCGGGGGTGTCGTCGCGGGTCGTGCGACCGGTGGCTACTCGGTGTAGCCCACGTCCTGCCACTTCACCGAGGACTGCTGGAACTGCGAGGGACCGTAGTTCACCAGGTCCTTCCGCACCCCCCAGGCGTAGGGCTCGGCGAACAGCGGGATGGTGCCGGCGACGGCGACGATCTTCTTGTCGATCTCCTGCGCGTCCTTGATGCGCGCGTCGGGGTCGAGCTCACCGTTGGCGGTGTCCCAGGCCTCGCCGAGCGAGTCGTCGGTGACACCGGTGTAGTTCTGACCGGCGTCGGCGGGGTAGTAGATCGACTTCAGCGACGAGATCGGGAACGGCGTGCCCTGCCACGCGAAGTACGTGGCGTCGAAGTCACGCGTCGTCGTGGTGATGTACTTCGTGAAGAAGTCGTCCGTCGGGACGGTGTCGATGGTGACCTTGAAGCCGGCCGCCTTCGTCTGCTGCTGCACGAGCTGCGCGACGTTGGCCGAGTTCGGGTTGTCCGACGGGATCACGAAGCGGACCTCGAGCGCCTTGCCGCCCTTCGTGGCGTAGCCGTCGGAGCCGATCGTGTAGCCGGCGTCCTCGAGCTTCTTCTTCGCCTTGGCGGTGTCGTAGCCGTAGACGCTCGTCACGTCGTCCTCGTAGCCCTTCTGGCCGGGCAGGAACGTCAGGTTGTTCAGCACGTCACCGGGGCTCTTGACGGGGGACAGGATGGCCTGGGCCAGCACCTTGCGGTTGATGGCCTGCGCGAAGGCCTGACGGACCTCCTGGTCCTTGAAGACGTCCGAGGTGCCGTTCAGCGTGATCTGGCGCTGCGTGGTGCCGAGCGAGCGCTCGATCTTCGAGTCGGAGCGCGAGTTGGCGGTCTTGAAGTTGTCGGCGCTGCCGTTCAGGTTGAACGCGTCGAGCTCCTTGTTGCCGTAGGCCTGTGCGACGCCGTCGCGCGACACCGTCTTGAAGACGATGGTGTCGAGCTTGCCCGGGTCGCCCCACCACTTGCTGTTCTTCTCGAAGGTCACGACGCCACCGTTGGCGTCGAAGGACTTGAGGATGTACGGGCCACCGGAGACGTAGGTCTTCCCGTCGGCCTCGTAGGGGCCCTTGGCCCACGCCTTGTTGAAGTGGTCGGGGGTGTCGACCGCCCAGTACGGGTAGATCGCGGTGAAGACGCTCGCCCAGTCGGCGTTCGTCTTCGAGAAGGTGACGATGACGTCACGCTCGTCGGAGCCCTGCTTGACCGAGTCGACGTCCTCCCAGACGTTGGTGGCCAGCGGTGCGAAGGCCTTGTCCGAGCCGTTCAGCGCCTTCCAGTTGGCGATGACGTCCTTCGCGGACAGCGGCGTCCCGTCGGACCAGACGGCCTTCGGGTTGATCTTGATCTCGACGGTCTGCGGGGAGTCCTTCGTCAGCTCGATCGAGTCGACGTAGTCCTTGTTCGCCTCCCACTCGCCGTTCTCCTTGAACTGGATGAAGCTCGGCAGGTAGGTCTGCGAGATCGTGGTGTCGTCCACGGTCCCCGAGTCCAGGTTGAGCAGCTGCCAGTTGGCCGGAGCCGAGTCGATCGGCAGGGTGATGGACCCGCCGTCCTTGACGTCGGCGCGGTCCGCGACGGTCCAACCCGTCGACTTCAGCGACGACTCGGCGACCGGGGAGCTGCTGTTGCCAGCACTCCCGCCGCCGGAGCAGCCGGCCAGGACGACGACGGCAGCCGCCGCGGTGGCGAGCACACCGATGCCCTTGATCCTCTTTCGCATGGCGAGGATTCCCTTTCGTGTGGTTCGCGCCGGAGCGCTGGAACGCGACCGACCCCCGGCCGTCACGTCTGTTGGTTGAGAACCCTAGTCACATCCGAAGGCTCCACAAGAGCCTGTGCCGTCAATCGAAACATGCTCGTAACGAATGTTGCATAGCGTCACTTCCGTTGTCCCACCCGCCTGCCCGGACCGGCTAACCTGTCGCCACCGACAACGCCGTCCGGACGGACGGCCGTACCCCACGAGGTCACACGAATGCTTGCCTTCATCGCGAAGCGGATCGTCAACTACGTCATCCTGACGATCGTGGCGACCACCCTCGGCTACATCCTCGCCAGCACGACGCTCAACCCGGCGGCCCGGTTCCTCGGCCGCAACCCGGCGGTGCCGCAGGGCACGATCGACGCGTCGCTGCAGAAGCTCGGCGCCGATCCGGGGACCCCGCTGATCGTCCGCACCTGGGACTGGTGGGTCGGCCTCGTGACCCACGGTTCGCTCGGGCTCAGCACGCGCGGCACCGAGGTCACGGCCGACATCATCGCCCGGTCCGGCACGAGCCTGCGGCTGCTCGTGATCGGGAGCCTGCTCGGTGCGCTGCTCGGTGTGCTGCTCGGTGTCTGGAACGCCGTCCGGCAGTACCGCGCGTCGGACCAGGTGTCGACCTACCTGTCCTTCGCCGTCCTCGCGACGCCGACCTTCGTGATCGCCGTCGTGCTCATGATCCTGACGACCGCCCTGAACCAGGGCCTCGGCGTGCAGGCCATCCGGTTCACCGGTGAGTACACCCCGGGGGTGACCGGGTTCTTCCCGGTGCTCGGCGACCGGCTGGTGCACCTGTTGTTGCCGACGATCTCGCTGACGGTCGGCGCCGTCGCGTCGTACTCGCGCTACCAGCGCTCCGCGATGCTCGACGTGCTCTCGAACGACTTCATCCGGACCGCGCGTTCGAAGGGCCGGACGCGGGGATCGGCCATCATGCGGCACGGTGTCCGCGTCGCGCTCATCCCGATGTCCACCTTCTTCGCCTACTCGTTCGGGCTCATCCTGACCGGCGCGAGCATCACCGAGCTCGTGTTCAGCTGGCACGGCATGGGCGAGTACTTCATCACGAGCATCACCAACAACGACATCAACGCGGCGTCGGGCACGATCCTCTTCACGGCGATCCTCGTGCTCATCGCAGGGACCCTCGCGGACCTGCTGTACGCCGCGCTCGACCCGCGAGTGAGGGTGTGACCCATGTCCGTACTCGACCCCACGACCACGACCACCGCCGGTGACCCCGGCGACGGCTCGGCCGGCGAGCCGGCGCACGTCATCGAGGTGACGGGCGGGCGCACACCGCTCTGGCGCAAGGTCTTCCGCACCTGGCGGGCGCGGATCGGCGGCGGCGCCCTGCTGCTCATCCTGCTCTGGGCGTTCGTCGGCCCGCACCTGTACCACTGGAACGCCGTCGACTCCGACGGGCTCGCGTTCGGCATGCCGCCGAGCGCCGCGCACTGGTTCGGTACGAACGACATCGGCCAGGACATCTACGCGCAGACCCTGGTCGGCCTGCAGAAGTCGCTGCTCATCGGCCTCATCGCCGGTCCGGCCGCGACCCTGATCGCGGGCATCGTCGGTGCGATCGCGGGCTACTTCGGCGGGTTCATCGACCGCGCCCTCGTCTGGGGCATCGACCTGCTGCTCGTCATCCCGTCCTTCTACGCACTCGTGCTCCTCAGCCCGGTGTTCAAGAACCTCAGCTGGTTGGCGCTCATCATCGGCCTGGCGATCTTCGGCTGGATGATCATGGCCCGCGTGATCCGCGGACAGACGATGTCCCTGCGCGAACGCGACTACGTGAAGGCCGCCCGGTTCATGGGTGTGCCCTCGTTCACGATCATCCGCCGGCACATCCTGCCGAACGTCGCGTCGCTGCTCATCATCGACGCCACGCTCGGCGTCGGCGCGATGATCCTGGCGGAGAGCTCGCTGAGCTTCTTCGGCTTCGGCATCCAGGTGCCGGACGTGTCCCTCGGCACGCTCCTCGCCGCCGGCAGCCAGTCCGCCGTCACCCGCCCGTGGCTCTTCGTCCTGCCCGCCGCGACCCTCGTCGCGACCGTGCTCTCGACCAGCCTGCTCGGCGACGCCCTGCGCGACGCCATCGACCCGACCTCCGGAGCCAACCGTGACTGAGCCGCTGCTGACCGTCTCCGACCTCTCGGTCACGTTCAACCCGAAGACGAAGCCGGTCTACGCCGTCCGCGGGGTCGACTACTCGGTGGCCCCCGGCGAGTTCCTCGGCATCGTCGGCGAGTCCGGCTCCGGCAAGTCGGTGTCCTCGATGGCCGTGATGGGGCTGCTGCCCTCGTCCGCCCACGTCACCGGGAGCATCCGCTTCGACGGCCAGGAACTCCTCGGCCAGAACGACCGCGAGCTGTCGCGGTTGCGCGGTCGGGACATCGCCATGGTGTTCCAGGACCCGCTCTCGGCACTGACGCCCGTGTACACGATCGGTCAGCAGATCATCGAGGGTCTCCGTCTGCACGACCGCGCCCTCACGCAGCACGCCGCCCGCGTGCGCGCCGAGGAGCTGCTCCGCGTCGTCGGCATCCCGAACCCGGCCCGCCGGCTCGACGCATTCCCGCACGAGTTCTCCGGCGGCATGCGCCAGCGGGCGATGATCGCGATCGCCATCGCGAACGACCCGAAGCTCATCATCGCCGACGAGCCGACGACGGCACTCGACGTGACGATCCAGGCACAGGTCCTCGACGTCCTGCAGACCGCGAAGGACATGACCGGTGCCGCCGTCGTCCTCATCACGCACGACCTCGGCGTCGTCGCCGGCAACGCGGACCGCGTCGCCGTGATGTACGCGGGCCGGATCGTCGAGACCGCCCCGGTCGAACCGCTCTTCCGCGAGCCGGTGATGCCGTACACGATCGGGCTGCTCCGCTCGATGCCGAACATGACCGCGGCGCGCACCGAACGGCTCGTCCCCCTCGAGGGCCGGCCGCCGCTGCTCACCGCGAAGCCGACCGGGTGCCCCTTCGCCGACCGCTGCCCCGCCGTCCTCGATGCCTGCCGCGAGGGCGAGCCCGCACTGGTCGCCCCGACCGTCCCGCAGAGCGGCGACAACCCCGTGCTCACCGGCGCCGTGCCCACGATCGGCAACGGCACCCTGCTCGACGAGCACACCGCCGCGTGCATCCGGCGCGACGAGATCGCCGCCGGCACCCTCGAGCGCTCGGAGATCTTCCCGCGCCCCGAGGACGTCCCCGAGTCGACCATCGACCACGGCGACGACGTCGTGCTCGAGCTCACCGACGTGGTGAAGACGTTCCCGCTCACCAAGGGCGCGCTCTTCCGCCGGCAGATCGGCGAGGTGCACGCCGTGGACGGCATCTCCCTCACCCTGAAGCGCGGTCAGGTCCTCGGCCTGGTCGGCGAGTCCGGCTGCGGCAAGACGACGACCATCATGGAGATCCTCGAGCTCGCCGGCGCCCAGCAGGGCACCATCCGGGTGAACGGGGTGGACACCGCGTCGCTGTCGAAGAGCGACCGTCGGTCGCTCCGCAGCGACATCCAGGTCGTCTTCCAGGACCCGATGGCGTCGATCGACCCGCGCCTGGACATCGGTTCGGTGATCGGCGAACCGCTCACCGTGCACGGGGTGGCGAAGGACGAGATCCGTCGCCGGGTGCGCGAGGCCCTCGAGCTCGTCGGCCTCGAGCCGAGCTACATCGACCGGTACCCGCACGAGTTCTCCGGCGGGCAGCGCCAGCGCATCGGCATCGCCCGCGCGCTCATCGTCGAGCCGAAGATCCTCGTGCTCGACGAGCCGGTCTCCGCGCTCGACGTCTCCGTGCAGGCCGGCGTCATCAACCTGCTCGAGGACCTCAAGCACCGGCTCGGACTGTCCTACCTGTTCGTCGCGCACGACCTGTCCGTCGTGCGGCACATCGCCGACGACGTCGCCGTGATGTACCTCGGCCGCATCGTCGAGTACGGCGACGGCGACCGGGTGTTCTCGGACCCGCAGCACCCGTACACCCGTGCGCTGCTCTCCGCGGTGCCCGTGCCGGACCCGTCGGCCGAGGCAGCGCGCGGCCGGATCCTGCTCGAGGGCGACCTGCCCTCGCCCACCGAACGCATCGACGGCTGCCGCTTCCGCACCCGCTGCCCGCTCTACCAGCTGCTCGACGAGGGCCGCCAGGAGCAGTGCCGCACCGTGGACCCGCGCCTGCAGGACGTGCACGGCCGCGGGGTCGCGTGCATCCAGACCGACCAGGAGCACCTGCTCACCGAGCGGGTCGGCGCCGTCGTCTGAGCGCTGGCACGGGGGTCCGGGCAGCGCATCCGACACCTTCTGCTCACGAAGCGGGGCGGCGGACGCAAGGTGCCGGACGGGAGGCCCGCCTCCCGCCCGCCGCATCGGATGCTGAGCAGAAGCGGTCGGGTCCGGGCCGCGCACCCGACACCTCCTCCTCACGAAGCGGGGCAGTGGACGCGCGCGGAGACGGACGGGAGGCCCGGTGCCAGCTGGCACCGGGCCTCCCGTCCGTCCGTGGTCGCGGAGGCGAGCGCCTCAGCTGCCCAGGGTCACGGCGAGCAGCGAGACCACCAGCAGGGCCAGCGCGACGGCGCCGGCCACGAGCGCCGGGCGGTCCCAGCCGCGGACGACGTCGCCACCGGCGGCGTCACGCCGCTCGGACCAGCGGTCGAGCAGGACGGTCATCTCGTCGGGCTGCCGGAGCACGGCGCGTTCGCCGCGCTTCGCCGGCTTCGGCCGGGGCAGCGACGGCCCGCCCCAGCACTGCACGCGACGGCCGGAGGTCGTCTCGACGACGATCTGCCAGCGGAGCCGCACATCGGCGACCGCCGACCACGGCACCACCGTGCGCCGGAGCGGGTTGACGACCGTGACGGCCGCGTCGTCGATGCGGATGTGCGGGCGGTACGTCAGGACCCAGAGGACCCAGACGAGGACGACGATCGGTCCGAGGGCACGGAGCACGACGTCCCAGCTGCCGCGGACGCCCGCGTCGACGAGCAGGAAGGCGCCCAGGACGGCGACGAGGCCGGCCGCCACCGCTCCCCCGCGACCACTGCGCAGGGTGACGGGGCGTCCGGCCTCGTTGGTGTCCAGGTGGATCAGCGTCCGAACTCGAACCCGGCGCCGGGGATGGCTGCCAGGAGGTCCTTCGTGTACTGCTCCTTCGGGTCGGCGAAGACCTCGTCGGTCGTCGCCTTCTCGACGATCTGCCCTCGGCGCATGACGCACACGTTGTCCGCGACGAGGCGGACGACCGCGAGGTCGTGCGTGATGAACAGGTACGTCAGCCCGAGCTCGGTCTGCAGTTCGGTGAGCAGGTCGAGGATCTGCCCCTGCACGAGCACGTCGAGTGCGGAGACGGCCTCGTCGAGGACGATGACGTCGGGCTTCAACGCGAGCGCACGGGCGACGGCGATGCGCTGCCGCTGCCCGCCCGAGAGCTCGTTCGGGTAGCGGTTCACCATCGACTTCGGCAGGGCGACCTGGTCGAGCAGCTCGAGCACCCGCGCGCGGCGGGACGCCTTGTCGCCGACCTTGTGCGTGGACAGCGGCTCCGCGATCGTGTTCCCGACGTTGTACATCGGGTCCAGCGAGCCGTACGGGTCCTGGAAGACGGGCTGCACGCGACGACGGAAGTCGAAGAGCGCCTTGCCCTTCAGCGCGCCGATGTCGGTGCCGTCGAACTGCACGGTGCCGCTCGTGATGCTCTCGAGCTGCAGGACGAGCTTCGCCACGGTCGACTTGCCCGAGCCCGACTCGCCGACGAGCGCCGTGGTGGTGCCCTTCGGGATCGCGAACGACACGTCGTCGACGGCCTTCAGCTCGCGCGAGGCGAGGTTCTTGCCGCGGAGCTTGTAGACCTTCTGCAGGTTCTTCACCACGATGAGGTCCTCGGCCGGACGCTGCTCCCGCTCCTGTGCCCGGGCGATGAGCTCGGCGTCGTCGCTGCCGACGTCGGCGATCGAGATCTGCTCGTGCTGCACCTTCGACTGGATGCGACGGCTGGCCAGCGACGGAGCCGCCGCGACGAGGCGCTGCGTGTACGGGTGCTGCGGGTTGGCGAGGATCTCCTTGGAGGGACCCGCCTCGACGACCTGGCCCTTGTACATCACGACGAGCTTCTCGGCGCGCTCGGCGGCGAGGCCGAGGTCGTGCGTGATGAACAGCACGCTCGTGCCGTAGTCGCGCGTCAGGGTCTCGAGGTGGTCGAGGATGACGCGCTGCACGGTGACGTCGAGCGCGCTCGTCGGCTCGTCGGCGATGAGCAGCTGCGGGCGGCTCGACAGACCGATGCCGATGAGCACGCGCTGCCGCATGCCGCCGGAGAACTCGTGCGGGTACTGCTTGAGGCGGTTCGCGGCATCGCCGAGGCCCGCCTCCTTCAGCACCTCGATGGCACGCTCCCGGACGGCCTTCTTGCCGGTGGCCTGCCCGTTCGCGCGGATGGCCTCTTCGACCTGGAAGCCGATCGACCACAGCGGGTTGAGGTTCGACATCGGGTCCTGCGGGACGTAGCCGATCTCCTTCCCGCGGATCTCCGACATCTCCTTGTCGTTCAGCCCGACGAGCTCGCGCCCGTTGAACTTGATCGACCCGCCGGTCACCTGACCGGTGCCGGGCAGGAGCTTGATGATCGCCTGGGCGCTGGTCGACTTGCCCGAACCGGACTCGCCGACGATGGCCAGGCGCTCGCCCTGCTCAAGGGTGAGGTTGACGCCGCGCACGGCCTGGACGAGGCCGCTCTGCGTCCGGAAGCCGACCTGCAGGTCGGTGATCTCGAGGAGCGGAGCGCCCTCGGCGCCGGCGCGCCGGGTGCTGGGATCGGTGAGCGTTCCGGTCATCGACGGGCCCTCGCCTTCGGGTCGAGTGCGTCGCGGACCACGTCGCCGAGGAGCAGGAACGCGAGCACGGTGATGGACAGGGCGGCCGACGGCCAGAAGATCGTCGACGGCGTCGTGCGGATCGACGTCTGCGCGGTGCCGATGTCGAGACCCCAGCTGAGCGCCGAGGTCGGCAGCCCGATGCCGAGGAACGACAGGGTCGCCTCGGCCACGATGAACGTGCCGAGCGAGACGGTCGCGACGACGATGACCGGCGCGAGTGCGTTCGGGATGACGTGGCGGACGAGCGTGGTGAACCGGCCGACGCCGAGCGCGGCCGAGGCCATCACGTAGTCGGACTGCTTCGCACTGAGCACGGCACCGCGCATGATGCGGGCGATCTGCGGCCAGGCGAACGCCGCGAGCACCAGGGCCACCGTGATGGCGTTCCGGGCCGGGATCACCGACATGATGACGATCGCGCCGAGGATGGTCGGGATCGAGAAGAAGATGTCCGCGATGCGGGACACGATCGTGTCGATCCAGCCGCCGTAGAAACCGGCGATGGCACCGACGACGATGCCGACGATCGAGACCAGCAGCGTCGCGACGAGACCGACGATGACCGAGTTCCGGGCGCCCCAGATGGTGCGCGAGAACACGTCGTAGCCCTGGCGGTTGTAGCCGAGGATGTGCCCGGGCTCCGGGCCCTCGTTGCTCTTCGCCAGGGTCGCGGCGCGCGGGTCGACGTGCGTGAACAGCCCGGGGAAGACCGCCACGACGAGGACGAGCAGGATGAGGATCGCGGACACCCAGAACATCGGTCGGGTGCGCATCGCGTCCCAGGCGTCGGTCCAGGTGGAGCGGGTCTTCTCGTCCTCGTTGACCTGGTCGACCGCCTGGAGCGGGGTCTCCTCGATCGGGGCGACGTAGTGCGTCGCCGAACGGGGTGCGGCGTTACTTGGCATAGCGGATCCTCGGGTCCAGGACGGCGTAGAGCAGGTCGACCAGGAGGTTGGCGAGCATGAAGATGATGACCATCACGGCGACGAACGACACGACCGTGGGGCCCTCGCCGAGCTTGACGGCGCGGAAGACCGTGCCGCCGACACCGTTGATGTTGAAGATTCCCTCGGTGACGACCGCACCGACCATCAGGCTGCCGATGTCGACGCCCAGGTAGGTCACCACGGGGATGAGCGAGTTGCGGAAGATGTGCACCCCGATCACCCGGCGCCGCGGCAGGCCCTTGGCCGTCGCGGTGCGGACGAAGTCGGCGCTCGTGTTCTCGGCGACGCTCGCCCGGGTCAGGCGGACGATGTACGCGAAGGACACCGACGCCAGCACGATCGCGGGCAGGACCAGCTCGGACCACGGCGCGTCACCGGACACGGTCACGCGGAACAGGCCGAGGTTGATGCCGAGCACGTACTGCAGCAGGAAGCCGACGACGAAGGTCGGCACCGAGATGAGCAGCAGGCTCACGACGAGCGCGGTGGCGTCGAACAGCTTGCCCTTGCGGAGGCCGGCGATGACACCGACGACGATGCCGGCGACCGACTCGAAGACGAGCGCCAGGATCGCCAGGCGAGCCGTGATCGGGAACGCCTGGGCGAGCTGCGAGCTGACCGGCAGACCCGAGTACGTCAGGCCGAGGTCGCCGCGGAAGACGCCGCCGATCCAGAGCAGGTACTGCACCAGGAAGGGCTTGTCGAGGTTGTACTGCTGGCGCAGCTGCTCGATCACCTGCGGCGACGGCTGTCGGTCGCCGAACAGCGCGGCGATCGGGTCGCCGGGCAGCGAGAAGACCATGAAGTAGATGAGGAACGTGGCCCCGAAGAACACGGGGATGAGTTGCAGGAGGCGCTTGCCGAGGTACCAGAGCATCAGATCCCTGCCCGGTCCGGAGCGATGTCGATCAGGTTCATGTCGTGTGGGGTGGACGGTCCGAGGGTCGGCACGGGTGTCCGGTGCGGGCGACGGCGCCCGCGTTGTGGGGGAAGGTGTTGCCGCCGAGGTACGGGGGCTCGGAGACCTGTGTGGTCCCCGAACCCCCGTCCGGTGGTCGCGGAGCAGGATACCTGCTCCGCGTTCGGTCTCGAGGAGACCTAGATCAGTTCTTGACCTCGATGTCGTAGTACAGCGGCACCGAGTTCCAGCCGAACTTGACGTTCGACACGTTGTCGGCGTTCCAGACACCGGTCACGTTGGAGTACCAGAGCGGGATCTCCGGCAGGTCCTGGAACAGGAGCTCCTGAGCCTGGTCGAAGACCTTGTTGCCCTCTTCGACGGTCGCGGACGAACGGCCCTTGGCGAGCAGCTCGTTGTACTCCTTGGAGTCGTAGCGCGCGTAGTTGCTCGACGAGCCCTCACCCATGGTCGGGCCGAGGAAGTTGTACAGCGACGGGTAGTCCGCCTGCCAACCGGTGCGGCTGCCGCCCTTGAGCTTGTCGTTCGTCTGGATGTCCAGCGCTTCCTGGAACGTCGGGATCGCGTTGCCCTCGGCCTTGATGCCCAGCGTGCTGGCGATCGAGTTCGTGACCGCGGTCACCCATGCCTCGTGGCCGCCGTCAGCGTTGTACGAGATGGTGAGGGTGTCGTTGTACGGCGAGATCTCGTCGGCCTGCTTCCAGAGCTTCTTCGCCTCGTCGGCGTTGTAGTCCAGGACGTCCGAGCCCTCGAGGTCGCCGTTCCAGCCGGCGATGACCGGGGACGTGAAGTCCTTGGCCGGGGTGCGGGTGCCGTCGAAGATCTTGTCGGTGATCTCCTTGCGGTTGATGGCCATCGAGACGGCCTCGCGGCGGAGCTTGCCTTCCTCGCCCTTCCAGTGGTCGAGGTAGTAGGGCAGGTAGATGCCCTGGAAGATCGCGGCCGGCTGGTTGACGTTCGAGTCCGGGAAGTCGGACTTGTACGTCTGGAAGGCGCTGTCCGGCACGGCGTCGAGGACGTCGAGGTTGCCGCCCTGCGCGTCGGCGTAGGCGGTGTCCTGCGAGGTGTAGAACGTGATCGTCAGACCACCGTTCTTCGGCTTGCGCTTGCCCTCGTAGTCCTTGTTGGTGACCAGCTTGATCGACTGGTTGTGGGTCCAGGCGGACTTGCCGTCGAGCTTGTACGGGCCGTTGCCGATCGGGTTCTCACCGAAGGCCTTGGTGTCGTCGTAGAAGGCCGAGGGCAGCGGCACGAAGGCCGTGTAGCCGAGCGACAGCGGGAAGTCCGACTGCGCCGACTTCAGCGTGACGGTGAACTCGTCGTCGTCCACGACCTTGAGGCCGGTGAGCTCCGAGTCCTTCTCGGCGTTGAACCCCTCGATGTTCTCGAAGAAGTAGCTCGCGCTCTGCTTGTTGGAGTACTGGGCAGCCCAGTCCCACGCCTTCGTGAAGGACTCCGCGGTGACCTTCTCGCCGTTCGTGAACGTGTAGTTCGTGTTCAGCGTGATGTCGAAGGTCTTCGAGTCATCGGTGTCGATGCTCTTCGCGACCTCGTTGACCGGCTTGCCGTCGGCGTCGTACGAGACGAGGCCCTCGAAGAGCGAGTCGATGATCTTGCCGCCACCGGTCTCGGTGGTGTTCGACGGGATGAGGGGGTTCTGCGGCTCGCTGCCGTTGGTGGTGACGATGCCCGACGCGTTCGCCGCCCCGGAGCCACCTCCGTTGTTGTTGTTGCTGGAGCAGGCGGTCAGGGCGAGTGCTGTGGCCCCGAGCACGGCGAGGGCTGCGAGCCCGGCGCGCTTCTTGATCAAGGTTCCTCCTGGTGCATGGGACGCGCAGGGCACAGCGGTGTCGCCCGGCGCGTTTGACCCTTGCACTGTAGGCAAGGACGGGAGGACCCTCCAAACCCTGGGGCGATCGGTTACAAGCCGGTAACCAACTTGCACGATCGTTGCGGGAGGATGCAAGATTCGCGCGCCCGTCGGGAGCAACCGCGACTTTGTTGCATCTGCATCGACATCGTTGCGCTCCAGCACCACCTTGTGCAAGCGACACCTGTCCGGGAACGGCCCACCGGCGGGGAGTCGGCCAGCCCCGCCGTACTCCCCCGGACGCGGTCGTGCCCCGCCCGGAGTGGTCCGGACGGGGCACGACACGGTCAGGCGACACCGGTCAGGCGAAGGCCTCGATCGGCGGGCAGGCGCACACCAGGTTGCGGTCGCCGTAGGCCTGGTCGATGCGCCGCACCGGCGGCCAGTACTTCCGTCCGCTGATGCCGGGCAGCGGGTAGACGGCCTGCTCGCGGGTGTAGGCGTGGGTCCACTCCCCCGAGATGACCGACGACGCCGTGTGCGGGGCGTGCACGAGCGGGTTGTCGTCCGCCGGCCACTCGCCGCGCTCCACGGCAGCGGCCTCGGCCCGGATGGCGAGCATCGCGTCGACGAAGCGGTCCAGCTCGGCGAGGTCCTCGCTCTCCGTGGGCTCGACCATGAGCGTGCCCGCCACCGGGAACGACATCGTCGGGGCGTGGAAGCCGTAGTCGACGAGCCGCTTCGCGACGTCGTCCACCGTGATGCCCGTCGTGTCGCGCAGCGGGCGCAGGTCGAGGATGCACTCGTGCGCCACGAGCCCGTTCTCGCCCGTGTAGAGCACGGGGAACGCGTCGCGCAGCCGGGCCGCGATGTAGTTCGCCCCGAGCACGGCCGCCTCGGTCGCACGGGTGAGCCCCTCGAGTCCCATCATCCGCACGTAGGTCCAGGTGATGGGCAGGATGCTCGGGCTGCCGTACGGCGCCGCGCTGACCGGGCCTCCGGCGTGTGCCAGGCGGTCGTCGGCCTCGGCTCCGGTCGAGCCGGACCGCCGGTCGGCCTGCTGCGCGAACGGGTGCCCCGGCAGGTAGGGCGCGAGGTGCGCCTTCGCCGCGACCGGACCGACACCGGGCCCGCCGCCGCCGTGCGGGATGCAGAAGGTCTTGTGCAGGTTGAGGTGCGACACGTCGCCGCCGAAGTCCCCGAACCGCGCGTGCCCGAGCAGCGCGTTGAGGTTCGCACCGTCGACGTACACCTGGCCGCCGGCGTCGTGCACGGCGTCGCAGACCTCGCGGATGTCGTGCTCGTACACACCGTGCGTCGACGGGTACGTGATCATGAGCGCCGCGAGCTGCTCCCCGTGCTGCGCGGTCTTGGCGCGCAGGTCCTCGAGGTCGACGTTGCCGTTCTCGTCGCACGCGACCACGACGACCTTCATGCCGGCGAGGACGGCGGACGCGGCGTTCGTGCCGTGCGCGCTCGACGGGATGAGGCAGACGGTGCGGGCGGCGTCGCCGTTCGCCAGGTGGTACCCGCGGATGGCGAGGAGGCCGGCGAGCTCGCCCTGGCTGCCGGCGTTCGGCTGCAGCGACACCGTGTCGTACCCGGTGACCTCGGCGAGCCAGGACTCGAGGTCGCCGATCATGTCGAGGTACCCCTCGACGTCCTCACGCGGTGCGAACGGGTGGATGTTCGCGAACTCCGGCCAGGTCACGGCGGCCATCTCGGTCGCCGCGTTGAGCTTCATCGTGCAGCTGCCGAGCGGGATCATGCCGCGGTCGAGCGCGTAGTCCTTGTCCGCCAGGTGCTTGAGGTACCGCATCATGCGGGTCTCGCTGCGGTGCGCGCTGAACACCGGGTGCGTCAGGTACTCGCTCGCGCGCTCCAGCCCGGTCGGGAGGCCCGTGGCCGCGTCGCGCACGGCGGTCTCGGTCGCGGGGACGGTCGCGTCCACCGCCCCGAACACACCGGCGAGGGCGACGACGTCGTCCGGCGTGGTCGTCTCGTCGACGGACAGCTGGAACGTGTCGGTGTCCACCACGTGCAGCAGGTAGCCGGCACGCTGGGCGTCGGCGACGATCGCCTCGGCGCGGCCGTCGGCACGCAGGGTCAGCGTGTCGAAGAAGGCGGCGTGCACGACCTGCACGCCGGCGTCACGGGCGACCGCGGCGAGCGCGGACGTCGTGCGGGCGACGCGGTGCGCGATGAAGCGCAGGCCCTCGGGCCCGTGGTAGACCGCGTACATCGAGGCCATCACGGCGAGCAGGACCTGCGCCGTGCAGATGTTGCTCGTCGCCTTCTCGCGACGGATGTGCTGCTCGCGGGTCTGCAGGCTGAGGCGGTAGGCCATCGCGCCGTCGGCGTCGAAGGACACCCCGACCAGGCGACCGGGCAGCTGGCGCTCGAGCCCGGCGCGGACGGCGAGGTACCCGGCGTGCGGGCCGCCGAAGCCGAGCGGGACGCCGAAGCGCTGGCTCGTACCGACGGCGACGTCGGCGCCGAGGTCGCCGGGGCTGGCGAGCAGCGTCATCGCGAGCAGGTCGGCGGCGACGACGGCGATGCCGCCACCGGCGTGGACGCGCTCGATCACCGACGAGGGGTCGACGACGCGGCCGGAGGCACCCGGGTACTGCACGATGACGCCGAAGGCGCCCTCGAGCTGCTCGTCGGACGGGCCGGCGTCGACCGCGAAGGTGCGGAGCTCGATGCCGACGGCGTCCGCGCGGTGGTCGAGCAGCGCGCGGGTCTGCGGCAGCAGGTCGGCGTCGACGAGGAACGCGTCGCCCTTGACCTTCGAGGCGCGGCGGGCGAGGAGCATGCCCTCGACCACGGCGGTGCCCTCGTCGAGCATCGAGGCACCGGCGGTGGCCATGCCGGTCAGGTCCGACACCATGGTCTGGAAGTTGATGAGCGCCTCGAGCCGACCCTGCGAGATCTCGGGCTGGTACGGCGTGTAGGCCGTGTACCAGCTCGGGTTCTCGAGCACGTTGCGCTGGATCACCGCGGGGGTGTGCGTGCCGTGGTAGCCGAGACCGATCATGGCGCGGCGGACCGTGTTGCGGCCGGCCTTCGCACGGAGCTCGGCGAGCGCCTCGGTCTCGCCGACGGCGGCCGGGATCACCGAGTCGGTGACCGGACCGACGTGGATCGACTCCGGGATCGCGGCCCGGACCAGGGCGTCGAGCGAGGACTGCCCGACGGCCTCGAGCATGGTCTGCTGGTCGGCCGGGGTGGTGCCGATGTGGCGGTCGGCGAAGGACGTCTGGAGGTTCTCGGACGCGGTCATGCGATGGAGGCCCGGTACGCGTCGTGGTCCATGAGGTCCTCGGGGAAGGACGTGCCCTCGACCTTGATCTTCACGAGCCAGCCGGTGCCGAACGGGTCGTGGTTGACGGTGTCCGGGGCGTCGACGACGGCGTCGTTGATCGCGACGACCTCGCCCTCGATCGGTGCGAACAGTTCGCCGACGCTCTTGGTCGACTCGATCTCGCCGATCTGCTCGCCGGCGGTGGTCGCCGTGCCGACGGCGGGGAGCTCGACGAAGACGACGTCCCCCAGCTGCTCGGCGGCGTGGTCGGTGATGCCGACGGTGACGGTGTCGCCCTCGACGAGCAGCCACTCGTGGTCGGCGGTGTACTGCAGTGCGGTCTGGTCGGTCATGGCTTCAGCCTTTCGTGGCGCGGCGGTAGAAGGGGAACGCGGTGACGGCGCTGGGGATGGCCGTACCGCGGACGTCGATGTGCAGGACCTGTCCCCCGTCGGACACCGCGGCGAGCGCGGCCGGGTCGACGTAGGCCATGGCGACGGGGTGCCCGAGCGTCGGCGAGAGCGCCCCGGAGGTGACGGTGCCGACGACCGTGCCGTCGAGCACGACGTCGTACCCGGCGCGGGGTGCGCGGCGACCCTCGGTCACCAGGCCGGTGAGCACGCGGGCGTCCTCGGCGGGGGTCACCCCGGCGGCACCGACGAAGTCGCCGTCCTTCGCCACGACCCGGCCGAGCCCGGCCTGTGCCGGACGGACGTCGGTGCCGAGCTCGTGCCCGTAGAGCGGCATGCCGGCCTCGAGGCGCAGGGTGTCGCGTGCTGCCAGCCCGGCGGGGACGACACCACGGTCGGCACCGGCCTCGAGCAGGGCGTCCCACAGGGTGCCGGCGACCGTCGGGTCGACGTACAGCTCGAAGCCGTCCTCGCCGGTGTACCCGGTGCGGGCGACGAGGACCTCGGCGCCGTCGAACAGCGCGTGCAGGGCGCGGTAGTAGCCGAGCTCGTCGAGCGGGGTCTCCGGCTGCAGGCGGTCGGCGACCACGAGGGCGTCGAGCGTGCCGGCGGCGGCGGGGCCCTGGATCGCGACGAGCGCGGTGGTGTCGGAGTCGTCGGAGACCTCGACGTCGAACCCGCTGCTGCGCTCCTGCAACGCCGCGACCGCGACGTCGCGGTTCGACGCGTTGGCGACGACGAGGAAGACGTCCGTGTCCGTGCGGTACACGACGAGGTCGTCGAGGATCCCGCCGTCGTCCGCGAGCAGGAGCGAGTACTTCGCGCGGCCGACCGGCATCGCGCCGAAGGAGCCGGCGAGCGCGTGGTCGAGGAACGCGACCGCCTCGGGGCCGGTCACCCCGACCTCGGCCATGTGCGACAGGTCGAACACGCCGGCGGCCGAGCGCACCGCGTGGTGCTCGGCGAGGTCGGACGAGTACCGGACGGGCATGCGGTAGCCGGCGAAGTCGGTGAACGTGGCACCGGCGGCTTCGTGCGCGGCTTCGAGCGGTGAGGATCGCAACGGGGACGGACTCATGGCGGAGTTCTCCTGGCATCGACAGGACCCGGCGACGATCGCCGGGTGGAACTCCCCCTCTGTCATGGGCCTGAGAGTTTCACCGCGGCCCGTGAGGTCCGGCGGCTTTCACCGTGGGCGAGACGACCGAGCGTCTGCTTTTCAGAGTGGCCTGTCCGCTGCGGTGTGGGACCTGAGAGATTGACGGGGGGATTGCTCCTTCGGTGCCGTGCGTGCGCCCGAGGGCACGGCGTGCCCGGGGGCACGTGCACGGCGTCTCCCGCGACGGATGAGCGGCCGGTGTGTTCAGTTGTCCGCCGACGAGCATAGCGAGGCCGCGTTACGGGCGTGTGTCGGGGCCGGGCCTTCGACATCTCGTAGAATGCGGGGATGGCCGGACAACGATCGCGCCCCCGTGGGCAGCTGGAGCAGGCGGTGCTCGACGCGCTCCGCTCCGCCGATGCCGGGCTCACCGCACGCCAGGTGCTCGACGCGTTCCCGGAGCCCCGCCCCGCGCTGACGACCGTCCTCACCGTGCTCGACCGGCTCGGGCGCAAGGGCCAGGTGGAACGGGAGCAGCACGACGACGCTCCCCTGACCTTCCGTGCCGTGCACAGCCGCGACGAGCAGACCGCCTCGCTCATGTCGAGTGCGCTCGCCGCCTCGTCCGACCGCGAGGCCGCACTGCTGCGCTTCACGGGTTCGCTCGCCTCCGACGACCTCGAGGCCCTGCGCCGCGCGCTCGACGCCCGCGCCCGCTCCTGACCGGCACTGCACCGTGGTCGTCACCGGCATCGTGCTCGTCGTCCTCGCCCTGCTGGTCGTCGTGTTCGCGCCGCGGGTGCTGACCCGGTCCGCCTGGACGATCGACCGGCCGCGGACCGCCCTGGTGTGCTGGTCCGTCGCCGTCCTGCTCGGCGTGGTCGGCTTCGTCGTCGGCATCGCCCTCGTCGTGGTCGCGGACCGTCCGGTCACCGACCTCCTGGGCGGAGACGGGTCGCCCACCCACGGCTTCAACGTCGGCGTCGCCGTGCTCGCGGTGCTCGCGTTCGTCGTCGCGGTCCGGGTGCGCCCCGGCCCCGAACACGAGGCCGTCCGTCGGGCGATGCGCTCCGGCGTCGCGCCGCACCGCGAGATCGACGGCACGCCCGTCGCCGTGGTCGAGGCCGACCACGCACTGGCGTGCGCCGTGCCCGGTCGGAGCGGTGGCGTGCTCGTCAGCACCGGCTTGGCAGACCGGTTGCGCACCGACGAACTGGAGGCCGTGGTCGCCCACGAACGCGCCCACCTGACCCAGCACCACGCGATCGCGGTCGGGGTCGCCGAATCGATCGAGCGTGCGGTCCCGTGGGTGCCGGGCGCGCGCGCCATGGCGCGCTCGACGCGTGTGCTCGTCGAGTTCGCAGCCGACGACGCCGCGGCCCGTCGCGTCGGACGCGACGCCCTGCGCCGGGCGGTGCTGGTGGCGGACGGGACGGGTGCGCTCGGGGCGATCCGCGCCTCCCGCCTGTCCTGAGCAGCGCCACCGCGGACGATCCGAGACAGCACCCACACCGGCGCGCCTGTCCTGGAGCAGCGCGCTGTCGGGGGCGAGGCATACAGTGGTCGCACCGTGAAGCCACTGACCGAAGCCGACATCCGATCGTCGTTCGTGAACGCCACCCCCGACGAGCTCGCGCAGCTGCCGATCCCCGGCCTGCACGAGATGCTCTGGGACGAACGCGAGTTCCTGGGCTGGCGTGACCCGCAGGCCGCTCGCCGCGGCTACATCGTCTCCTGGATCGACGACCGCCCCGTCGGGATCGTCGTCCGCTCGGCCGGCGGGTCGTTGCGCGCCGGCATCGCCGCGATGTGCTCGTTCTGCCACTCGCCGCAGCCGGCCACCCAGGTGCGCCTCTTCTCGGCGGCACGTGCCGGCGAGTCCGGCCGGAACGGGAACACCATCGGGTCGTACATCTGCGAGGACCTCGGCTGCTCGATGCTCATCCGCACCGCGCCGCCGCACCTCAACCCGCCCGCGACGATCGCGATGCGCGGTGAGGCCCTGCTCCAGCGGGTGCAGAACTTCACCGCCGACATCATGAAGACGGCCTGAGCCGGATCGGCACCGTGGCCGCGTGAGCCGCTTCAGCACCGCCCACTGGGCCGTCGTCGAGGAACTCGGTGACGGCCGCTGGCGGCTGACCCTGCGCGACGAGGCCGACGACGAGCTCGGGGCGTTCGGCCTCGGCGTCGAGGGGCCGTGGGACCCGGACGTCGAGCCGCACGTCGGCTTCGTCCTCGTGCAGCTCGGGCTCACGCTGCGGGGCGCGCGGCCGTGGTCCGTCGACGAGCTCGGCGACCACCGTGCGCCGGTGCTCGCGCTCGGCTGACCCGTCCGCTGCTGCTCGAGAGTGGGAGACCCGGCGTCCGACCCGGCGTCTCCTGCTCAGTCGGCGTCGACGAAGTTGCGCAGGATCTCGCGGTCGTCGTCGGCGCGCATCGCCCACGACAGTTCGCTGCGGTGCTCGCTCCCCCGCAGGGGCAGCAGCGCGACCGTGTCCGGCGCGGCGAGCGCAGCGCTCTCCGGCAGGACGGTCACGCCGAGGCCGGCACCGACCAGGTGCAGGACGGTCGCCCAGGTGGTGGCCTCCTGCACGACGACGGGCCGTCGACCCCCGGCGGTGACCGGGGCGAGGTTCCGCTCGGTGGCGAGCGAGCCCGCCGCGGCCGGGAAGAACACGAAGGGGTCGTCGACGAGCTCGGTCCCCCGGATCGCCGTCCGCCCGGCGAGGCGGTGGTCGCGCGGGACGGCCGCCAGGAACGCCTCGGTGCGGAACGGCAACAGCCGGACGGCGGAGTCGGGGTCCGCGTCGCGGACGACGGCGAGGTCGAGTTCGCCGCGGACGATGCGGGCGAGCAGGGTCGACGAGTACCCCTCGGTCAGCTCGACGCGCACCGACGGGTACCGCGCCCGGAAGGCCTGCACCCGCTCGATCGGCCCGAGCGGCAACGCCGACACCACGAAGCCGAGGTCGAGCCGCCCGGCCTCGCCGCGGCCGACCCGGACCGTCTCGTCGAGGTCCCGGCGTGCCTGCTCGACGAGCGACCGTGCCCGTCCGTGCAGCACCCGCCCCGCCGCCGTGAGCGCGACGCTCCGGCTCGTGCGGACGAAGAGGTCGACGCCGAGTGCACGCTCGGTGCGTCGGATCTGCTGGGACAGGGCCGGCTGCGCGACGTGCAGCCGCTCGGCCGCCCGCCCGAAGTGCAGCTCGTCGGCGACGGCGAGGAACGCACGGAGCTGGCGGAGGTCGACGTCCGGGTCGTGATCCATGCACCCAGCGTATCGATCCGACGGAACGAGTATTGGACGCGACTCCATGCTCGGTGGAGGATCAGGACATGACCGAAGCGACCCCCACCGTCACCATCACCGACCTCGCGAGCCCCGCCGACGCGGAGGCGTTCCGCGTGCTCAACGAGGACTGGGTCACGCGCCACTTCACCCTCGAGGACGCGGACCGTGCGATCCTCGCCGACCCGGTCGGCCATGTGGTCGAGCCCGGCGGCGCGGTGTTCGTCGCCCGCCTCGACGACGAGGTCGTCGGGTGCATCGGCATCGCCCCGACCGCACCCGGTGTCTTCGAGCTCGTCAAGATGGCCGTCTCCCCCGAGCACCAAGGGCACGGGCTCGGCCGTCGCCTCATCGCCGCGGCCCTCGACCGCGCTCGTGCGCTCGGGGCGCACCGGGTCGACCTCGAGAGCAACGCGAAGCTCGCCAGCGCGGTCCACCTGTACGAGGCGTTCGGCTTCCGGCACCTGCGCGCCGACGAGGTCGCCCCGAGCCCGTACGCCCGCGCCGACGTGCACATGACCCTCGCCCTCGACTGACGCCCCCACACCACGATCGCCGGAACGCTGACCACGGGACGCCCGCGGTCGATAGCGTCCAGGAGATGCACATCACCGAGCGCGCCGACACGCACCTGGACCCCCTGGTCGAGGTGCTCTGGCGCGTGCACCTCGGTGGGTACCCGGCGTCCTGGCCCGAGGACCCGGCCGCGTGGCTCTGCCCCGACGGGTCGCTCGGCGCCTGGGTCGCCGTCGACGACGACGACCTCGTCATCGGCCACGTCGGACTCGCGGTGCCCGAACCCGGCCGGATGCCCACGGTGACACGGCTGTTCGTCGAACCGGACCGCCGCGGCGCCGGTGTCGCCGACGCCCTGCTCGAGGCCGCCGAACGCGCCTGCCCCGGCACGCACGTGCGGCTCGACGTCACCGAGGAGACCCCGGCCGCCTGGCGCCTCTACGAGCGGCACGGCTGGCGGCTCACCGGCCGCGGTCCCGCCGACTGGTGCAAGCCGACCGGCGAGGTCCCCACGATGCGCTACTACGCGAAGCGCGTCGGCTGACGGGTACGCTCGCGGCATGGCGACCTACGAGGTGCAGGCGGTCCGCGAGCGCGGCGCGTGGCAGGTGTTCATCGACGGCTTCATGGTGACCGAGGTGTCCCGCTGGCCCTCCGTCGGTTTCGTGGCCCGCGAGCTCCTGGCGATGGACCGCGACGACGAGCTGCACATCAGCGTCGTCGGGCGCAACCAGTACGTCGCCTGACCGCCGCGCCTCTCCCGCCTCTCTGCGCTGCGCGCGGCTCCGCGCAGCTCCGCGAGTGAGCAGAAGACGTCGAGTGCGCGCCGCAGACCCGACACCTCCTGCTCACTCGATGCCGACGGCAGCCACGAAGCGCCCGTTCTCACGCGACGTGCCAGACCAGCCCCTCCTGCGTGCTCGACGGGTACGCCGACGCGATCCGGAACACGGCCTCGCGCAGGGTCTCCGGTGAGCACGCCAGGTTGAGGCGCACGAAGCCGCGGCCCTGCGCCCCGAAGCCGAGCCCCGAGTTGAGGGCGACGTAGGCGTGCTCCCGGATCGGCACCGCCGGGTCGTCGCCGAGTCCGATCCCCCGGAAGTCGAGCCAGGCCAGGTAGCCGGCGCGCGGCCGCGTGTAGACGACCCCGGGCAGGTGCTCCGCCAGCAGTTTGGCGAGCAGCCGGTCGTTCGCGACGATCCGGGCGACGACGTCGTCGAGCCAGTCCGTCGCCAGGGTGAACGCCGCCAGGTTGGCGTGCAGCCCGAGGATGCTCGTCCGGCACGCCACTTCCTCCCACAGGGTGTCGAGCAGGGCCGCGGTCCGGGCGTCGCCGGCGACGATGACCGAGCACTTCACCCCGGCGAGGTTCCATCCCTTGCTCGCCGAGGTCACGCACACGCTCCGCGCACCGAGCGGCTCGGCGACCATCGCGAACGGCGTGAACTGCACACCGGGGTGGGTCAACGGCGCGTGGATCTCGTCGCTGATGACGAGGACGTCGTACTTCGCGGCCAGTTCGGCGATCGCGACGAGGTCGGCGCGGTCGTGCACGAGGCCGACGGGGTTGTGCGGGTTGCAGAGCAGGAAGACGCCGACCCCGCCGGCGAACGCGCGCTCGAGGCCCTCGAGGTCGAGCCGGTACCGCCCCCACTGCTCGAGCAGCGGGACCTCCTCGACCTGACACCGCGCCTCGTCGACGAGCTCGAAGAACGGCGGGTACACGGGCGGCGTGATCGCCACCCGGCCGCCGTCGGGCAGCGCGAGCCGCAGCGACTCGACGATCCCGACGCTGACGTCGGTGGCCAGGTGGATGCGGGTCGGGTCGACCTCCCAGCCCCAGCGGTCGAGCGCGAACTGCGCGAACGCGGGAGCGAGCGGCCCGGGGCCGTCGAGGTACCCGAGGTCGGACTGCGAGACCCGTTCGATCAGCGCCTGCCGGATCGCCGGCGCGACGTCGTGGTCCATCTCCGCGACGAACAGCGGCAGCACGTCGGGCGCGTACCGCGTCCACTTGATGCTCGTGCGCACCCCACGGAGCGTCCCGACCGGGTCCTGCTCGTCGTTCGCCATGCGTCCCAGCATGCATCGGACACCAGGCCCGGCGCGACTCCGGCCGTCATCCTGCGTCGTCTCCGGGTCGGTGCGCGGTCGCGGTCGCATCGTGAGCAGGAACGGTCGGGTCGCGTTCGCCGACTCGACCATCGCTGCTCACCGGGTGCGCGTGACCCCGGACGCACGACCCGCCTACATTCGCTTCCATGAGCACGAGCACCGCCGAGAAGGCGACCACCCTCAAGCAGCTGCACCAAGCCCCCGAGATCCTGCGCGTCGTGAACGTGTGGGACGCGATCAGCGCCAGGACCGTGAGCGACCTGCCCGACACCAGGGCGATCGCCACCGCCGGGCACTCGATCGCGGCCTCGTTCGGGTACGACGACGGCGGGATGCCGCTCGACGTCGCCCTCGCCGGCGCCGCCACCATCGCCGCCGCGACCGACCTGCCGGTCACCGCGGACCTCGACGACGGCTACGAGGACCCGGCCGAGACGATCCGGCGCGCCATCGCCGCCGGCATCGTCGGCGCGAACGTCGAGGACCGGCTCCGCCCGTTCGACGAGGCCGTCGCCAGGGTCGCCGCGATCACGAAGGCGGTGGAGGCCGAGGGCATCGACTTCCAGCTGAACGCCCGCACCGACGCGATCGCCCGCGGCGGCGACCGTCCGATCGACGAGAGCATCGCGGACGCGATCGCCCGCGGCAAGGCGTTCCTCGATGTCGGCGCCCCGCTCGTCTTCGTGCCGGGCGCGATCCAGCGGGACGTCGTCGAGCGGCTCGTCGACGGGCTCGGCCGCGGCAAGCTGTCGGTCATCGGCCTGCCCGGCGCCCTGCCCGCCGCCGAGTACGAGGCGCTCGGCGTCGCCCGCATCTCCTACGGTCCGCTCACGCAGCGCGTCGCGCTGCGTGCGCTGCGCGACCTGGCGACCGACCTGTACGCCGACGGCGTCGTGCCGGAGGACACCCCGACCCTGAACTGACGGAGCAGACGGACGGGAGGCCCGGTGCCAGCTGGCACCGGGCCTCCCGTCCGTCCTGTGGTCCCGATCGCGACCCGCTCGGCTCAGCCGAGCGCCGGGTACAGCGCGGGCGTGGTGCGTGCGTGCGTCTCCTGCTCGAAGGCGTAGCCGAGGCCGATGACCGTGCTCTCGTCGAACGAGCGGCCGAGGAACTCCAGGTTCACACCGGCACCGGTGATGGTGTCGTCGGCTGCGATCGCCTGCCCCATCGGGACGGTGATCGCCGGCATGCCGGTGTTCGGGCTGAGGCGCATGTTCGTCGACTGCGTGCCGTACGGCGTGCCCGACGGGTAGACGAGCGCGTCGAGGTCCTGGTCGTCGAGCATCTGCGTCACGAGCTGCTTGCCGGTGGCGAGCTGCGTCGTGTGCGACCCGGTCGGGCCGGCCCACGCCTGGTACTGCGCGTCGGTGATCACGTCGCGCGACTGGTACGTGCCCTTGCGGCCCGGCACGTACTCGCCCGAGGCCACGATGCCCTGCAGCGACCGGGCGGTCACGTCGGGGTCGAGGTGCTTCGCGACGTACTCGTCCAGGTCGTGCTTGAACTCGTTCGTGCTGCCGCTGCCCTCGGACAGGACCCGGTTGAAGGCCGTCGTCGGGGTGATCGGGACCACCGTGGCCCCGGCTGCCTGCAGCTTCGCGACCGAGGCGTCGAACAGACGCTTCGTGGTGGCGTTCGTGCCGACCATGCTCGTCACGTAGCCGATGCGGGCGCCCTGCAGCGAGTCGGCGTCGAGCGACGACGTGTACGAGGTCGGCACCTTGCCGGCCTGGGCACTCGTCGCCGGGTCGGCCGCGTCCACGCCGGTGACGGCGTCGAGCGCGACCGCCGCGTCGGTCACCGAACGCGTGATCGGGCCGCCGGTGTCCTGCGACAGGGCGAGCGGGATGATGCCGTCGCGGCTGGTCAGGCCGACCGTGGGCCGGATGCCGACGAGCTGGTTGTAGGTCGACGGCACGCGGATCGAGCCGCCGGTGTCGGTGCCGAAGCCGATCCCGGCGAGGTTCGCGGAGATCGCCGCGCCGGTGCCGCCGCTCGAGCCACCGGCGGTCTGCGCCGTGTCGTACGGGCTGGCGACCAGGAGCGACGAGCCGGCGGGCTGGTTCGACGAGAACTCCGAGACGAACCCGTAGGCGAACTCGTCGAGACTGGCCTTCGCCAGGATCACGGCACCCGCGTCGCGCAGGCCGGTGACCATGGCGGCGTCGGTGTCCGTCTGGTTGTCGTCCCAGCAGCCGCAGCCACCGGTGGTCGGCATGTCCTTCGTGTCGTAGTTGTCCTTCACCGCGATCGGCACGCCGAGCAGCATGCTCGTCATGCCGTGCTCGGCGCGCTCCGCGTCCGCCGTCTTGGCAGCGGCGAGGGCGTCGGCGTTCGTGGTGATGATCGAGTTCAGCGCACGCCCGGTCGACGCGGTGTCGACCGTGGTGCGGTCGTAGGCGGCGATGCGGTCGAGGTAGTCCTGCGTGATCGCGACCGAGGTCGTGACGCCGGCGTTCATCGCGGCCTGCATGTCGACGGTCGACGCCTCGACGAGTTGGAAGGGGCCGTCGTCGTAGATCATCCGCTGGGACAGCGCGGCCAGGTCGTCGACCGTGATCGTGCCGTCCGCGTCGGTGTCCGCGGCGCTGACCGTCGCCCAGTCGGGGCTCGTGCTCGTCGCGCCGAGGTGGTCGGTGAGCACGGTCAGGTCGGCCTGGGTGACCTGGTCGTCGCCGGTCAGGTCGAGGTCCGTGTAGTACGGCGCGAGCATGGCGGCCGGGCTGGCGTCGACGGCTGCGGGTGCTGCGGCGGCCGTGATCGCGGGCGTCGCCGCGAGGGCTGCGCCGACGAGGGCGATGAGCGAGGCGCCGGCGACGGCGGAGCGTCGCTTGCTGCGGGCCTGCGTGCTGGCGGTCATTCGGCTGCTCCGGTGCGCTCGCGGCGGGCACGACGTGCCCGCAGGGTGATCAGGGTGCCGCCCGCGGCGAGGAGGGCGAGGGACGCCGCGACCCACGGGGCGACGTCGGCGCCCGTCCACGCGAGTTCGCCGCCGGTCGGACGCTCGTCCGCTCCGCCCGCGGGGACGGCGGTGGCACCGCTCGTCGGGTCGGTGGGGTCGGTCGGGTCGGTGGGGTCGCTCGGGTCGTCCCCGTCGCCGTCGCCGGGCTGCGCGCTGGCGCTCGGCGTCGGCTGGGCGGGAGCGGTCGGCGCGCTCGTCGGCGCCGGACCCGCGGTGGGTGCGGCCGCGATCGTCACCAAGGTGCTCGCCGGGTCGGTGAGCGTCGTGGTCCCGCCGTCCGGGTCGACGAGGGTGATGCGGGTGACCGACAGGTCCGCGGAACCGGCAGCGGTCGGCTCGAGCGTGACCGACGCTGCGAGGTCGCCGTCGAGCGCGGGCGACGTGCCGAGGCGGGTGTGCAGGATCGTCAGGGTGTCGCCGTCCTGCTCGACGCTGTCGAACCCGCCGTCCGGACCGGTCACACTGTCGTCCTGGTAGCGCACGAGGTCGGCGTCGGCGTCGAGGGTGATCTCGTAGGCGTAGACGTCCTCGGTCGCCGGGATCGAGAGGTCGACGTCGAACGCGGTGCCGACGGTCGCCGAGGCGGGCGCGTCGATGGTGGCCGTCGACGCGGTGGGCGCTGCCAGGGCCGGGGAGGCCGTCAGGGCGGCGAGGCCGATCGCCCCGGCTGCGACGAGCGTCGAGGAGACGATCGTCGCGCGGGGGCGCAGCCGTGTTCGGTGCTGCATGGGCGCAGGTCCTTCGGAAGGGGGGATCGGGTCCTGAGCGGGTACTCAGTGGTCCGAAAGCTAACGGGGCGCTGTTTCGGGGACCGACCCCGCGCGTTTCCGCCCGGTTACACCGCGATCGACCTGGACAAGCCCGCAGTCGCTGCGTATAGTGTTTCTTTGGTGCACTGCAGCGAACCCATCTGACTCGCGCACACCATCGTCTCGAACCGACTCACCCGAGTCGCATTCCCACGAGACCACCGCTCGATCCGAACGGACGAGCTGCACGTTGAAACTCGACGTGTGCGCCCCGCACTCGATGCGTCGCGCCGGACTCAGCCGTCCGCCGACACCGAGTCGCCCTGGCGCCGAACGACCAGGAAGTACCGCAACACCATGACCAGCAACGAACGAATCACCGTCTCCGGGACCGCCCTCGCGGCCCCGACCATCACCCCCGACCGCATCGCCGAGTTCCCGGTGCGCGACGACCGCTCGCAGCGCGAGTACCTCGTCCGCATCGACGCCGACGACCTGTCGGTCTTCATCACCCGGGGCTCACGCCTCGACGCCGTCGGCGAAGCCGGCTGGACCGTGCCGGGCCGCTCCTGGCAGGGCGAGGCCAGCCGCACCCTGCTGCAGGCACAGTCCGTGCACGCCGGCGAGATGGCGCTGGCGGCCTAGGCCCCAGGGACCAGCACCAGCACCACCGCGGAGCGCCGCCGGGTCCGCCCGGCGGCGCTCCGTCACGTCCGGGCCGTCAGCCCTCGATCTGGAAGCCCAGCAGCGCTTCCTTCGTCTGCACGACCTTCTGCCCCGTCTTCCAGTCGTCGGGCATGTCGGACGCCGCCCGCACGGAACCGTCGGTCCACGACTCCCCCGACGCCCGTCCCGCTGCGTCACACGGGCTCCAGACGATCCCGAGCTGGAACTCGGTCACGGGGTTCTGGGGGTTCGACGACTCGGGCCCGTTCCAGCGGGTCGGACTCTTGCACGCGGTGAGGTCGTCCGCGGGCACCCGTCCGCTCTGCCCGTCGGTCGAGAGGATCGCCGCGCCCTTCGCGTCCTGGTAGACCCACGCGTCTTCGAGGTTGCCACGACCCGCTTGGCCACGGGCGTTGGCGAGCGACGTGACGCCTGCGAGGTCCTTCGACCACCGGTCCTTCCCGGACGAGGCGTCGATCCCGGCAACGACGAGCGCACCCTTGCCCAGGTCGAAGCCGGCGTCGTCGTCCGCGGCGCTGAACGACACCGCTCCGCGGCAGACCATCAGGTCAGCCCCCGTGCAGAGCGCCCCCGTCGTCGACCAGTTGCGGGAACCTGTCTTCCCGTCGATGGACACGAGCGTGAAGTCGTCGACGGACATCGTCTTGCCGTCCGCCGTCTTTGCCTCGGTCATGTTCAGCAAGAGGTCGTCGCTGTCGGGGACGGTGTCGACGGCGCGGAGCCGCCCGGCAGAGTCGATGTCCTTCCCGACGAGTCCTTCCGCCTCGACCTTCCAGAGGTCCTGCCCGTCCACACGACGCCCGAACCACGCCGTTCCCGATGCGTCGGTGTAGCTGTAGACGCCCTCGTCGATGACGTCGGTGGGCCGCCCGTCCACCTCGGTGGTCACGGGCCCGACCTGCCCTGTGTCGACGTTGAGCTCCTTGGAGACCCACGACTCGGACGCGAGGTCCCACGTCGAGTAGCAGACGTCGCGGTTCAGTCCGCAGTTCCACACACCGGCGACCCAGTCCTTCGGGGCGTGCCAGATCACTTCGCCGGTCTGCACGTCGGCGACGACGAGCGTGTGCTGGTAGTAGTCGATCGAGGCGTCGAGCTCCGCCGGAGTCAGGTAGGCGACCAGGTCCTTGCCTCCGGCGCCCTCGGTCGTGACGACCGAGAAGCCGGTCCACTTCGGCACGACGGCGCCGGTGCTCGACCGCCTCGACCAGCGCTCTTCCCCGGTCGCCGTGTCGACTGCGACCATGCGCAGCTCGTCGGTGCCGTCGTACACGAGGGCGGTCCCTGCCACGAACGCCGGGCTGCTGACCGGGGTGATGTCGAGGGACCACTCAGGGGTCACTGCAGCGTCGGCCGAGAACGGAGCCGCCAGGTCGACCTTCTTCGGCTCTGCGGTCGCCGAGCACCCCGCGAGGGCGATCGATGACAACAGGAGCCCGGCGAGCGGGAGGAACAGGCGCGAGGACAGCAGTGGCACGCGGTCAACCTACCGAAGCATGACGATTCCTCGTGACCCTCGTTCGGGTGTGCCGCATTGCAGGAGCCCCGTCGACGCCGTGTGTCGGCCCGTCAGTACTCGCCCTTCACCACGAAGTACGAACCACGGATGGTGCCGGCAAGCTTCGACTTCTGCCGCGCGAACTTGAACGTGTCCGCCAGCTCGTCCGGCACCTCCATGCCGTCGGACAGCTTGAAGCCCACCGCCCGCTTGCCGCCCGGTTCGAGGGCGTAGAGCACGTTGACCACGAGGCCGGACTCGTGGAAGACGTACGTCCAGCGGAGGCCGTCCACCAGCGCCTCGGTCGCCTCGAGCGGTGGCGAGGCGATGACGATCCCCCGCTCCTCGGCGAGGACCCGGCGCACGTACTCGACCAGTTCCGGCACCTCGGCGGCCGGGTCCGTGGTGAACACGTGCGCGTACTTGTTCGAGAAGTACCGCGCCTCGTTCGCCCGCAGGCCCGCCAGGGCATCGGCGACCGGGGAGCGCTCGAGCCCCACCGTGGAGACGTTCACGAAGTCGACGACGTACGACATGGGGCCTCCTCGGGCAGCTTCCTCGCGCGGCTTCCTCGGGAAGCGCGACGAGGCGAATCTAGCCCACGCTGCCCGCCCGCCACGATCGATCGCGAGGGCTCGGGGTACGTCCTCCGGCCGAGGGCACAGTCGCCGACCGGTAGAAGGACGTCATGCCCCTCTCTTCCCGCACTCCGCTCGGCGTCACGCTCGTGGACGGCGGCGCCAACGTCGCCCTGTTCTCGAGCACGGCCGAACGCGTCGAGTTCTGCACCTTCGACGACGACGGCACCGAGCACCGCACCGAGCTCCGCAACCGCACCGGCTACACCTTCCACGACGTCGTCCCCGACGTCGCCGTGGGCACCCGCTACGGCTTCCGCGTCCACGGCGCCTGGGACCCGGCCAACGGCCTCCGCCACAACGCAGCCAAGCTGCTGCTCGACCCGTACGCGACCGCCGTCGACGGGACCTACGAGTGGGGCCAGGCCCTGTTCGGCCACGACATGGACGACCCCGAGCAGATCGACGAGACCGACTCGGCGAGCGCGATGCCGAAGTCCGTGGTCGCGGACCGCTCCTTCGACTGGGCCGACGACGTCCGCCCCGCCACGCCGCTGACGGACACCGTGTTCTACGAGGTCCACGTGAAGGGCTTCACGAAGCAGCACCCGGACGTGCCCGAGGAGATCCGCGGCACCTACGCCGGACTCGCGCACCCGGCAGCGATCAAGCACCTCACCGACCTCGGGGTCACCGCCGTCGAGCTCCTGCCGACGCACCAGTTCGTCCAGGACTCGACGCTCGCCGACAAGGGCCTGCGGAACTACTGGGGCTACAACTCGATCGGGTTCTTCGCGCCGCACGACGAGTACTCGGCCTCGGGCAGCGCCGGGCAGCAGGTGGCCGAGTTCAAGGAGATGGTCAAGGCCCTGCACGCCGCCGGGCTCGAGGTCATCATGGACGTCGTCTACAACCACACGGCCGAGGGCAACCACATGGGCCCGACGCTGTCCTTCAAGGGCATCGACAACGCCTCGTACTACCGCCTGGTCGAGGGCGACGAGGCGAACTACTTCGACACCACCGGTACCGGCAACAGCCTCAACGTGTCGCACCCGTCGGCGCTCGGCCTCATCACCGACTCGCTCCGCTACTGGGTCGAGGAGATGCACGTCGACGGCTTCCGCTTCGACCTCGCGACGACCCTGACCCGCCAGGACGGCGAGGCCGAGAAGCACTCCGCGTTCCTCGACATCATCCACCAGGACCCGGTGCTCCGCGAGGTCAAGATGATCGCCGAGCCCTGGGACACCGCGGGCTACCAGGTCGGCGGCTTCCCGGCCGACTGGTCGGAGTGGAACGGCAAGTACCGCGACGACCTCCGCGCGTTCTGGCGCGGGGACGAGGGCACGCTCGGCGACGCCGTGCAGCGCGTCCTCGGCAGCCCGGACGTCTACGAGGGGTCGCGGCGCTCGCCCCTCTGCTCGGTCGACTTCGTCACCGCACACGACGGCTTCACCCTCGCCGACCTCACCATGTACGCCGAGAAGCACAACGAGGCGAACGGCGAGGACAACAACGACGGCGAGAGCAACAACACCTCGTTCAACGGCGGCATCGAGGGCCCGACCGACGACGGCGCGGTGAACGACTACCGCGACCGCCAGCGGCGCAACTTCCTCGGCACGCTCCTGCTCTCGGCCGGTGTCCCGATGATCCTGGGCGGCGACGAGATCGCGCGCTCCCAGGGCGGCAACAACAACGCCTACTGCCAGGACGACGAGATCTCGTGGTTCGACTGGGCCGCGGCGGACCAGGACCTGCTCGCGTTCACGACCGCGGCGATCGCGTTCCGGAAGCAGCACCCGGCACTCCGGCCCGAGTGGTACCGCACTGCTCCCGGTGACTCCGAGTCGACCGTGCAGGTGCTCCGCGCGGACGCGCAGGGCTTCGAGGACGGCGACTGGGCGGACGTCGGCAACCGCGCGGTGATCCTCCTGCTCACGCAGGGCGACGACACCGTCGCGGTGCTGCTGAACGCCTCCGAGACGACCGTCGAGTTCACCCTGCCGGAGCGTCCGGGTGGCGGCAGCTGGTCGCTCGGCCTGTCGAGCGACCCCGACCAGGAGGTCTCGGGAACTGCGGCATCGCTGCTCGTCCGCGACGCGTCCTTCACGGCGCTGGTCTGATGCACGGGGCGCTCCCTCCGGTTCGCCGGAGGGAGCGCCCGACCCTCCACGGCTCCCGCACCGCTCAGGAGGCGTGACGTGGCGACACCCGCAGCGTCCTACAGGACCTCGAGCCCATCGGCCTGCCGCTTCCCCCGCGTGACGGCTGCCATCCACCCCCAGGTCTGCGTGCGCTTCCCGATGTAGCCAGGTCCGAAGAACCGTTCCTGGCCCTCGTCTGCCGGCGGGCTGTTCCCGACGACCTCGAGACCGCCCTCGGTGAACACCTCGATGCGCGTCATCGCCCGTCGGAGGGGAGCCGCTGTCCGGACGTCCGCAGGGCCGGGCGGCAGCGATCCGCGCCAGTCGAGCAGACCGACGATGAAGTACGACCGCGCACGCGGAGCGAGTTCGAGCACCTGCAGGCACGCCCAGCCGGCCGTGTCGCCCTGCACCGGGATCAGGTCCCCGACGGTCAGTGCGGTCGCGGACCGCGGCGTGAACGGATACCCCTGCTGCTGATCGGACCCCATGCGTCGCAGGCTACCGGCCGGCACGGAGGGCTCGCACGCGCTGACGGTCCCGGTTCATCGACCACGGGGATCGTGCACCAGAACCGTGAGGACCTGCGGAAGCAGCCGCCCTCCCCCACCGACGGGGGTTCCGGGGTCCGCGCTCCGACTCGAGCGCCTCACTCGTGGCCGTCGAACCGGTGACCGATCTGCGGGTCGTAGAGCGGCAGTCCCAGGTCGACCACCGCCGAGATGACGACGTTCCACTGCTCCGGCTCCAGGCCGTAGCAGGTCGCGGTCACCATCTGCGCGCCGTAGCCGACGTCGATCGCGCCGCCGTCCCCCGGAGCGGCGAGCATCGTCTGGCCGGAACCGCCGGCCAGGGTGGGCTCGGCCTCCCAGTCCGGGAACGCCGCGATGAGCGCCGCCTCGATCGCAGCGGGCTCGAGTGCCTCAACCTCGGGGACGACCTCGCCGTTCACGAGTCGCTCGTACACCCGAGCGGAGTCGAGCCGCTCACTCGTGCGCCAGAAGGCGAACTGCTGGCTCATGCGGCCCCCGTCTCAGTTGTTGAAGCGGAACTCCACCACGTCGCCGTCCTGCATGACGTAGTCCTTGCCCTCGATCCGGGCCTTGCCGGCGGCGCGGGCATCGGCGATGGAGCCGGTCTCGACCAGGTCGTCGAACGAGATGACCTCGGCCTTGATGAAGCCCTTCTCGAAGTCGGTGTGGATGACGCCGGCTGCCTGGGGAGCCTTCCAGCCCTTGCCGATCGTCCACGCGCGGGCTTCCTTCGGACCGGCCGTCAGGTAGGTCTGCAGGCCGAGGGTGTCGAAGCCGATGCGGGCGAGCTGGTCGAGGCCGGACTCGGTCTGGCCGGTCGACTCGAGCAGTTCGGCGGCGTCCGCCGGGTCGAGGTCGATGAGCTCCGACTCGACCTGGGCGTCGAGGAAGACCGCCTGGGCGGGGGCGACGAGTGCGGCGAGCTCGGCCTTGCGGGTGCCGTCGGTCAGGATCGCCTCGTCGACGTTGAAGACGAAGATGAAGGGCTTGGCGGAGAGCAGTCCGAGCTCGGCGATCGGCGCGAGGTCGATCGAGGTCGCGGACAGCAGGGTGCCCTGCTCGAGCGCGGCGCGGGCCTCGCGGGCGGTCTCGAGCACGATCGGCTCGGCCTGCTTCAGCTTGACCGTCTTCTCGTAGCGCGGGAGCGCCTTGTCGATGGTCTCCATGTCGGCGAGGATCAGCTCGGTGTTGATGACCTCGAGGTCGTCCTTCGGCGAGACCTTGTTCGCCACGTGCACGACGTCGTCGTCGGTGAAGCCGCGGACGACCTGCGCGATGGCGTCGGCTTCGCGGATGTTCGCGAGGAACTTGTTGCCGAGCCCCTCGCCCTCGCTGGCGCCCTTGACGATGCCGGCGATGTCGACGAACGACACCGGCGCGGGCACGGTCTTCTCGGAGTGGAACAGCTCCGCGAGCTGGTCGAGCCGCGGGTCGGGCAGGTTCACCACGCCGACGTTCGGCTCGATGGTCGCGAACGGGTAGTTCGCCGCGAGCACCTGGTTCTTGGTCAGGGCGTTGAACAGGGTCGACTTGCCGACGTTCGGGAGACCGACGATTCCGATGGTGAGAGCCACGGGAGCACAGCCTACCGGCGGCCGCCCGTCGGGGCCGACCCGGGCCTCCCGTCCGACCGTCAGGAGACGGGACGCGGCCCGCCCAGGCCGGCCACGCGGCGTTCCACCAGGGCGAAGACGTCCGCCTGCAGGCGCTGGGACCGTCGCCAGTCGCCCGCCACCTGGAGCGCGTGGTCGGCACGGTCGACGGTCTGGAGGCGCGCTGCCGTCCCCGGGACGCGCTGCGGTTGCCAGAGGGGATCGTCGGAACCCCCGATCGCGTCGTGCACGTCGGGTGCGGCGGCGAGCGCCGTCGCGACGGCGTCGAGGGAGAGGACGGGGGTCAGCCAGACGCCGGGCACGCCGTTCCGGACCGCCCACGGCAGTGCGCAGCAGCCGAAGGACTTCGCGACGACGAGGTCGGGCAGCCGGCCGCCGAGGGCGGCGTCGACGGCGCGTTCGACGAACCCGACCGGGTCGGCTCCCGCTGCGTCGTCGACGACCCACGAGGGGGCGACGACCTCGCAGCCGGCGGCCTCGGCGACGAACCGCGACCACCAGAGCAGCGGCGCCTGCTGGCCGTAGCCGGACCCGGCGAGCAGCAGCACGAGCGGTCGTCGGTCGTCCTCGTTCCCCATGGCGTCCAGAGTAGGGCGGCACGTGTCCCTTCCGGCAGTGGCACCGTGGGGGTCGTCGCCCCACCGGGTGGCGGGAGTGGAGGACGACGATGTGGTTCGAACGTGATCGACTCGGGGTGCACACGCTCGGGCTGTCCCACCGCGAGCAGCAGCGGTACGTCACCCGGCAGACGGTCGCGGCGCTCGAGCAGCTGCCACCGGGCGAACTCGACGACCTGCACGAGGCTCTCCGCGACGTGGAGATCGCCCTGCTCGTCGACCTCGACCCCGAGGACGACGGGATCGATCACGACGAGGAGGACCGGTTCCGCATGGTGGCCCCGCCGCGCAACGTGGCGTTCCCCACCACGACGGCGGACTCCGCGGCGGCGTTCGCGACCGCGTTCGCGGCGCACGTCGCGTCGGTGCCGGAGCGCTGGCGCCTCGATGCCGCGGCGATCGTCTTCGAGGTCGTCGGCCGGGTCCTGCTCCCCCACTCGGTGCGCGAACACGCCCGCCGGCGGTCGACGTGGGCGCTCACCGCGCGGCGTCGTCGGGGCTCGCGTCGTTCACGACGCCGCTGACGCAACGCCGGGCGCGCGTTCCGGCGATGTCGGCACCGCGTGCGACGATCGAGGGCGTGCCGTTGAACTTCACTGCGATCGACTTCGAGACCGCGAACAGCTCGCCCGCCAGCGCGTGCTCGGTCGGACTCGTCAAGGTCCGCGCGGGCCGGGTCGTCGACCGGGCGTCGTGGTTCATCCGGCCGCCGCTCGGCCACGACGCGTTCCTCGAGTGGAACACCCGGATCCACGGCATCGTCGCGTCCGACGTCGTCGGCGCGAAGTCGTGGGAGCAGCAGTACCCGGACATCGTGGCGTTCGCCGAGGGCGACGTGCTCGTGGCGCACAACGCCCGCTTCGACATGGGTGTCATCGCCGGCGGGTGCTCCGCGACCGGCACCGACCTCGCCGAGCACCACTCGCTGTGCTCGCTCGCGGTCGCCCGCAAGACCTACACGCTCGACTCGTACCGGCTGCCCAGCGCCGCGATGGCCGCCGGGTTCGCGGGCTTCCAGCACCACGACGCAGCCGCCGACGCCGAGGCCTGCGCCGCGATCGTCGTGCACGCCGCAGGGCACCACGGCGCCGACACCGTCGAGGCGCTCGGCGCCGCGACCCGGGTGTCGATCGCGCCGGTCCGGGCGCGCGACGAGAAGCCGAAGGGCACCGCGCAGCCGCGGCTGTCGAACCGACCGATGGTCTTCTCCGACTGACGGCCCCAGCCGGGGCGCCGCACCCCCGGTGGTATTGTCACGACAATGCCGTCGGCTCCGACGCCGGTGTCCCGCAGGTGTGGAGGACCGCGATGCCCAACGAAGGCCAGCTGCCGTCCGACCTGTTCATGGACCTGGACCGGTCGGGTCCCATGCCCCTCTACTTCCAGGTCGCCTCGCGCATCGAGGAGTCGATCCGCTCCGGTGCGATGCCCCCCGGGGCCCGGCTCGAGAACGAGATCGCCCTCGGTGAGCGGCTCGGGCTGTCGCGGCCGACGATCCGTCGCGCGATCCAGGACCTCGTCGACAAGGGCCTGCTGGTCCGCCGTCGCGGCATCGGGACCCAGGTCGTGCACGGCCCGGTGACGCGCAAGGTCGAGCTCACGAGCCTGTACGACGACCTGGCGCAGGGTGCACAGGCGCCGGCGACGAAGCTCCTCGAGCGCAACGACGTCCCCGCATCCGACGCCGTCGCCGCGGCGCTCAGCATCGAGCCCGGCACGACCGTCGCGCACATCCGACGCGTGCGGTTCGCCGAGGACGTCCCGATGGCGATCCTCGAGAACTACCTGCCGCCGGAGTTCCTCGACCTGACCGACGACGACCTGCAGGCACACGGGCTGTACCAGCTGCTGCGCGGCCGGGGCGTCACGATGCGGGTGGCGAAGCAGCGGATCGGCGCCCGTGCGGTCACGGACGACGAGGCCGACCTGCTCGAGATCGAGGACGGCGACCCGGTGCTCACCATGAGCCGCACCGCGTACGACGCCTCGGGCCGGGCGGTCGAGTACGGCGTGCACTGCTACCGCCCGGACCGCTACTCGTTCGAGGTCACGCTCGTCGACAAATGAAAGACCGCACCGAGTACTTCGAATCGGAGGAGGGCCGGGACCTTACGAGGGCCATCATGGCGAGCCTCACGAGGTCGGTGATCCGCAAGGGCTTCATCGATCCGGTCGGCAAGACCCGCGAACAGACCGAATGGGAAGCTGGCCGCTTCTTCCTCGAGCACACGAAGGACCGTGGAAGCATTGGTATGGTCATCGACCACACCGAAGACGTCCTCCGAAAGGCACGTGAATTCCGGGACTCTGGGGAATGGGATTACTCGATCGTCTTCTACGCGATCTTCCTAGAGCACTGGTGTAACGGCTTCATACTCGATGCCGAAGACGACGAGGTTGCGGCGCGTCCGGTTCTCAGACACAAGAGTCCGGTCGAGAAGCTCCGGATCAGCTGGCGCAAGGCCGAAGAGGCACCGCTTCCACCCGACTTGCTCGCGGTCGCTCGGGCGGTGTTCGAGCGAAGGAACGAATTCGTGCACTACAAGTTCCCCACAGAGCCTGACGAAGGCGTTCCTGACATCGAGGGCGACACGAACCGCGAGATTGCGTTCCTCGCTTCAGTCGAAGATCTCGTCTCGCGGCTGCACGAAGTGGAAGACACCTACTTCTACCAGGGGCGAGCCGCAGAATTCGGCGACCGGAGTGGTCGACCTGGGCCCGCGCCCAGCCAAATAGAGCCTGATTGACCATCAGGCGAACGATGGGATCCCGACTTCGCCGGTGACGTGCTGCGCCCGGCCGAAGCCGAACGACCAGTCATCCGGCCCGAGCACGACGTACCCGATGAAGACGTCCTCGGAGGCGACACCGACCCCCGCGAGGCCGAGCCTGCGAGGCCGTCGGCACTCGGCGGACCGCGCACGCCCGGGAGATCGGGGGCCTAGATCACCGGGGTCGCCGCCGCGTAGGTGAGCGGCCCGTCGACCCGCGCGACGTCGTGCCACGCCCCGTCTCCGAGCGAGGCCTCTGCCGCTTCCACGATCGACGCCGCCGCCAGGCCGTCGGCGACCGACGGCGCGAGCTGCTCCCCGCGCCGGACGCTCGCGATGAACTGCGCGGCCTCGACGGTCTTCAGGTCGTCGTACCCCATGGCGGTGCCGGCGCCCGGCTGGAAGCGGGCGAACTCACCGTCCCCCGCGGCCACGTAGTGCGTCGCGTACCCGTCGACCTCTTGCCCGTCGAGGAAGACCTCGAGCTCGTTGAGGCGCTGGAAGTCCCACCGCACCGAGCCCCTCGTGCCGTAGACCTCGAGCGTGTACTCGGCGTGCGGACCCCGCATCACCCGGCTGGAGTCCATGGTGCCGACGGCGCCGTCCTCGAAGCGGAAGAGCAGGGCCGCGTAGTCCTCGTTCTCGACGGGCTTCCGCTCCCCCGTCGCGGCGGCGCTGCGGTCGACGATGCCGGCGCCGGGCAGCGGGCGGTCAGTGATGAAGGTCTCGGCGAGCGCCGTCACGGACGAGATCCGGCCGACGACGTACTGCGCCAGGTCGAGCCCGTGCGAGAGCAGGTCGCCGAGGACGCCCGAGCCGGCACGCTCCCGCTCGAAGCGCCAGGTCAGCGGCGCCGCCGGGTCGGACGAGTAGTCGGCCAGGAGCGACCCGCGGACGTTCGTGATGCGGCCCAGCCGCCCGCTGCGGACGAGGTCCCGTGCCCGTTGGATCGCCGGGGCGTGCCGGTAGTTGAAGCCGACGCTCGTGATGACGCCCGCGCGCTGGACCGCCTCGTGGATCTGCCGGGAGTCGCTGGCGTACCGGCCCATCGGCTTCTCGATCCAGAACGGCTTGCCCGCCTCGGCGGCGGCGACCGCCATCTCGCGGTGCAGGAAGTTCGGCGAGCAGATCGAGACGACGTCGACCTCGGGGTCGGCGAGGACCTCGTGGTGGTCGGCGACGGCGCGCTCGTAGCCCAGGCGGGTGACGGCCTGGTCGCGCGCCGCCTCGATCGGGTCGGCGGCGACCACGAGCCGGGGCTGCACGCCGAGCTCCGGGAAGTGGTCGGGCAGGGCGCGGTAGGCACGGGAGTGCAACCGGCCCATCCAGCCGACCGAGATGAGGCCGACGCCGATCGTGGCAGGGCGTGCGGGGGCCGGCGCGGCTGCGGCTGCCGCTGCGGGTGCGTCTGCGCTCATGCTGCCGGCACGATGATGTCGCGGACCAGGGCGTCGAGCTTCGCGTCGGCGTCGAGGAACTGCCGCAAGGTGGTCACCGTGGCACCGAAGCGGTCGAACTCGTCGATGGTCATGCCGTCGACGTCGTAGCCCCGGGCGAACTCCGGCGTGGCCGCCCGCAGCGCGTCGATGACGTGGGCGGGGACCTCGTCGTGGATGGCGTCCGGCCGGAAGGGGAACGCGTTCTCGTTGATGTCCTTCGTCCACTGGAACGGTGGGGACACGACGAGGTCACCGCCCTGGAACTCCGACCACTGCAGCGGGTTGCGGAAGGCAGCCACGAGCACGCGCGACCGGAAGCCGCGCTCCTGGAAGACCCGGTACGCCTGCTTCACCGCGGCGACGCCGGCCCACTCGAGGATGCCGGGGTCGACCATGACGTGGTCGCGTTCGACGACCGTCTTCAACCAGTCGTCGAAGCGCCCGGCCATCAGCGTGACGACGTGGCCGAACTCCTGCCCGGGCCGGCCCTCGGCAGCGCGACGGTCGAGCGCCCGCTCGATCGCCTCACCCACGGTGACGACCTGCGGCACGGTGAACGACACGGTGGCGTTGATCGAGACACCGCGGTACGCGGCCTCCTCGATCGCGGCGATGCCGACCTTCGTGGCGGGGATCTTCACGATGATGTTCGGGGCGAGCTGCGAGAACCGCACGGCCTGCTCGACGAGCGCGTCCTGGTCGCGGTGGAACCGCGGATCGGTCTGCATGCTCAGCCGGCCGTCGCGGCCACCCGACGCCTCGAAGGCGGGCAGCAGCTGCTCGGCGGCGGCGATCGAGAGCTCCTCGACGGCCTTCCAGCCGATCCAGGACTCCCCCGCGGTCGGGTGCTCGGCGGCGATCTCGCGGATGCGCGGCACCCACGTCTCCGGGTCCTGCTGGATGCACGTGTAGGCGATCACCGGGTTGCACGTCGCCCCGACGGCGCCGTACTCGTGGATCGCGGTGGACAGCTCGCGCGGATCGGCGGAGTCGTTCCACAGCGCGGTCACGGTCTGCGACGCGGCCTGCAGCGTGACGGGTCGGACGTCGGCGCCGGTGGGCGTCGGGGCCTCGAGGGCAGTCGTCATCGGTTCAGTCCCTTCGTGATCGTGTCGAGCTGGAAGCGTGAGACCTCGTCGGCGTTCTCGTCCTCGGCGAAGACGCTCGACACCGCGACGGTGTCCTCGCGCGCCGTGAAGCCGACCCGGTCGAGCGCGGCCCAGAAGGCGTCGAAGTCGACGTCCGCCTGCCCCACGGGCAGGTGCTGGTGCACGCGCACGGGGTTGCCCGGCGGGTTCGTGATGTAGCGGAGGCCGTGCGACCGTCGGTGGTCGTAGGCGTCGGCGACGTGGACCAACTGCAGCGAGTCACCCGCGGCGTCGATGATCTCATCCATGTTGCCGCCGTAGTGGAAGGTGTGGCAGGCGACGTAGACGAACCCGACGTGCTTCGAGTTCAGGCCGCGGATCACCCGGAGCGCCTCGAGGCCGTCCTCGACGAAGTCGTCGGGATGCGGGTCGATGAGCACGCGGAGCCCGGAGTCCTCGATGATCGGCAGGAGCTCCTCCATCGAGCGGTAGAAGGCGTCCTCGGACTCCTCGGGGAGCTCGGGGCGGCCGGAGAACTCGGTGTTGATCGTGTCGACGCCGAGGCGCTTCGTGATCTCGATGACCCGCTTCCACTTCGTCACCGCGGCTTCGCGGGCGGCACGGTCGGGCCCCGACCACCGGAGGACCGGCAGGACCGACGCGACCTGGACCCCGGCCTTCCGGCACGCGGCCGCGAAGGCGTCGACGAGGTCGTCGTCGGCCTTCGGGTGCCGGTGGAAGGGGATGAAGTCGCGGTGCGGGGTGAGCTGAAGGTGCTCGTAGCCGAGGTCCGAGACCTTCTGCGGGAACTCCAGCAGTGACAGGTCGTGGTGGAACGGCGTCGGGTCGAGTGCGATCTTCGGCATCGGTCAGGCCGTCTCGTAGAACGCCGGCTTCGCGGTGGCGTAGGCGACCTGCTCCAGCGCACCGGTCTGCTGCGCGCGCACGGCCACCTCGGCGACGACGGACGCGGTGTAGCCGTCCCAGGCGCTCGGCCCGTCGATGCCCCCGGTCCTGGCGGCGTCGACCCAGCGCTGGACCTCCTCGTCGTAGGCGGCGCCGAACCGCTCGACGAACGACGGCGTGACGCCCTGGCCGGACACGCCCTGCGACACGAGGGTGAGCGAGGTCTCGCGGCCGATGTAGGCGACACCCGACTCGAAGACCGCGTCGGTCGTGACCTGGTAGCCGAACTGGGCGTTGACGTTGATCTCAACGATCGCCATCGTGCCCGACTCCGTGGTGAACAGGACGAACTGCGGCTCGGGCAGGTCGGCCGGTGCGGGGGAGTTCTTCCGGGGCTTCTTCACCTCGACCGCGACGATCGGCTCCCCCGTGATGAACGGGATGATGTCGATCTCGTGGATCACCGAGTCGTGGATGAGCATCGACTCGCTGAAGTTCGGCGGCGTGGTCGGGTTGCGGTGGGCGTGGTGCAGCGCGAGCAGGGCACCGTTCGAGCCGGACTCCCGCAACGCGCGGAGCTCCTGGTACCCCTTGTCGAAGCGGCGCATGAAGCCGACCTGGATCCTCGGGCGGTCGGCGTGCTGCTGCTCGAGCTCGACGATCCGCAGGGAGTCCTCGGCCGACGTCGTGAGCGGCTTCTCGCACAGCACGGCCAGGCCTCGTTCGAGCGCCGGCACCAGGACCGGCTCGTGCAGGAAGCCCGGCGTCGCGACGATGACGGCGTCGATCGCGGTGGCGCCGAGGGCGTCCTCGAACGACGACGCGGTGATCGCTCCCGGCGCTTGCGCCGCGGCCGCCGTGGCGCGCGCGGTGTCCGGGTCGACGATCGCGACGACGTCGGCGCCCGCGATCGTCGACGTGATGCGACGCACGTGGTCGCTGCCCATCGCGCCCGCTCCGACGACGGCGACGCGGAGGTTGTCAGTGGTGCTCATGCTGGGTTCTCCTGGGGGTGACGACTGCGGGGTGACGACTGGGGTGACGACTGGTGGTGGACGGACCCCGGGTCAGCGTGCTCGGGCGGCGGCGGTCGAGCCGAAGATGTGCTGGAACGTGCGCTCGGCGATCGGGCCCGGAGCGTCGACGGAGCAGCCGTACATGTCCTGCTCGACGATGCCGAAGACGTCCGGGTTGATCTTCGCGACGGCCTCGATGACCGGCGCGAGTTCCGGGGTGCCGTGCGGCGGCTCGGTCATGATGCCCTGCGCCACCGCGGTGGCGAACGGGACGTCGTTCTTCAGCACGTCGGGGAGCAGGTCGGTGTCGACCTGCTTGAGGTGCAGGTAGCCGATGCGCTCGGGGTGCTCGGCGATGAGCCGGAGGTTGTCGCCGCCGTAGTACGCGAAGTGGCCGGTGTCGAGGCAGAGGTTCGTGTACTCGGGGTTCGTCTCCGACAGGAACCGCACGGTCTCCGTGTGGGTGCCGACGTGGCTGTCCGCGTGGGTGTGGAACTGCTGGTGGACGCCGAACTCCTCGAGCAGTGCCTTGCCGAGCTGGTCGTGGCCCGCGCCCAGGCGCTCCCACTGCTCGTCCGTCAGGGTGCGGGACTCGAGCACCTCTTCCGTGGCGTCCGAGCGCCAGAGGTCCGGGATGGTCACGAGGTGCTCGGCGCCGAGCGCGGCGGCGAGCCCCGCGACCTTCACGGCCTGGTCCCACGCGCGCTGGAACTGGTCGTCGCCCTTGTGGAAGCCCGTGAACACGGTGCCGGCGGACAGCCGGAGCCCGCGGGACTCCAGTTCGTCTCGCAGCTGCGAGGGGTCGGTGGGCAGGTACCCGTACGGACCGAGCTCGATCCACTCGTACCCGGCCGCGGTCGCCTCGTCGAGGAAGCGCTGCCACGGGACCTGCTTCGGGTCGTCCGGGAACCAGACGCCCCACGAGTCGGGAGCGGTGCCGATCCGGATGGCGTCGGTGGCGGTGGCGGTGTCGGTCATGACGAGGGTCGTCTTCTCTCTGGAGGGTGTGGTGGGAGGTGTTCAGCCGAGCAGGGGCCGCTGCGCCGCGACATGCTGCTCGTACGCGGCGCGGGCCTGCTGCGTGCTCGGCAGCGTGGAGGTCTGGGCGACCGGGACGTCCCACCAGCCGCCGCCGTCGGGGGCGTGGACGAGCGGGTCCGAGTGGACGTGCACGAGCGTGGTGTGGTCGTTCGCCTTGGCCTGCCGCACCGCGGCCGTGAGGTCCTCGATCGCGTCCGGCCCCGGCTGCACCTCGATGACGTCGACGCCGTAGGAGCGGGCGTTCGCGGCGAGGTCGACGGGGAGCACGTCACCGCCGTCGAACGAGCCGGTCTCGTCGAGGTAGCGGTACCTCGTGCCGTACCGCTCGGACCCGACGGTCTCGGACAGGTGCCCGATGGAGGCGTACCCGTTGTTCTGGACGAGGACGACCACGATCTTGATGCCCTCGGCCACGGCCGTGACGAGCTCGGTGTGCAGCATGAGGTAGCTGCCGTCCCCGACCATGACGATCGCGTCGCGGTCCGGGGCGGCGCGTCGGACGCCGAGACCGCCGGCGATCTCGTAGCCCATGCACGAGAACGCGTACTCGACGTGGTAGCCGAGCGCGTCCCGCACCCGCCACAGCTTGTGCAGGTCACCCGGCAACGACCCCGCCGCCTGGATGACGACGTCGCGCGGGTCCGTCGCTGCCTGCACCGCGCCGATGATCTCGGACTGACCGGGCACGGCCAGACCCGAGGGCGCGAACGCGGCGTCGACGACGGCGTCCCACTCCTGCTTGCGCTGGGCGATCTCGGCCGCGTAGCCGGCGTCGACCGCGTACGACGAGTCGGACGTGAGCGACGTGGTCAAGGCGACCAGTGCCTTCCGGGCGTCCGCGACCAGCGGCAGCTGCGTGCCGTGCTTGTAGGCGTCGAACGCGGCGACGTTGACGTTCACGAACGTGACGTCCGGGTCCTGGAACGCGGTGCGCGAGGCCGTCGTGAAGTCGCTGTACCGCGTGCCGATCCCGATGACGACGTCGGCCTGCGCGGCGATCGCGTTCGCCGCGGCGGTGCCGGTCGCACCGATGCCGCCGAGGTACTGCGGGTGGTCCCAGACGAGCGACCCGCCGCCGGCCTGCGAGGTGCCGACCGGGATGCCGGTCGCCTCGACGAAGGCGGCGAGCTCCTGCTCCGCTCCGGAGTACAGCACGCCACCGCCGGCGACGATGACGGGACGCTTCGCCGACCGGATCGCCGCCACCGCACGCGCAAGCGGCCCGTGCTCGGGCAGCGGCCGGCGGACGTGCCACTCGCGCGGCTGCAGGAAGGCGACGGGGACGTCGAGCTGCTCGGCCTGGACGTCCTCGGGCAGGGCGATGGTCACGGCGCCGGTCTCGGCCGGGTCGGTGAGCACCCGCATCGCCGCGAGCGCGATCGAGAACAGCTGCTCCGGACGCTCGACGCGGTCGAAGTAGCGGGACAGCGGCCGGAACGCGTCGGTCACCTGCAGCGAGGTGTCGTGCGGCAGCTCGATCTGCTGCAGCACCGGGTCGGTCGTGCGCGTGGCGAAGGTGTCCGACGGCAGCAGGAGTGCCGGCAGCCGGTTCGTCGTCGCGAGCGCCGCGGCGGTGAGCATGTTCGCGGCACCGGGGCCGACCGAGGCCGTCGCCGCGAAGGTCGCACGGCGGCGGCGCATGCGGGCGAAGCCGACGGCCTCGTGCACCATCGCCTGCTCGTTCCGGGCCTGGTGGTACGGCAGCAGCCCGGGCTGCTCGACGTGGAGCTGCTTGACGGCCTGGCCGACACCGGCGACGTTGCCGTGCCCGAAGATGCCGAAGATGCCCGGGACCGTGCGCTCGCGGACGTCGCCGTCGACGGTCCACTGGGCGGCCAGGAACTCGACGAGTGCCTGACCGACGGTCATCCGACGCGTGTCGCTCATCGGGAGGACTCCTTCCGGTAGGGCAGGCGCGGGTCGAGCTGCTCGCTCTCCCACGTCTGGCGGACCCAGCCGTGCGCCGGGTCGTCGGTGATGTTCCAGACGCGCTCCGGGTCGGGCCCGGCCATCACGTTGAGGTAGTACATGTCGTAGCCCGGCGCCGCGACCGCGGGCCCGTGCCAGCCGTACGGCACGAGGGCGATGTCGCCGGTCCGCACCTGTCGGAACTCGTCGATCGCACGGTCGTCGGACGCGTACGTCCGGTGCAGCGCGAACGGGTCTGCCGTGGGCGGAGCGGGGACACCGCGGGCCACCGCGGACTCGTAGTAGTAGATCTCCTCGAGGTCCGACTCCTCGCCGGGCACGGACGTGTCGTGCTTGTGCGGTGGGTACGACGACCAGTTGCCGGCCGGCGTGATCACCTCGCACACGATGAACCTGTCCGCGTCGAGCGCCGCCGGGGTGCCGAAGTTGTGCACCTGCCGGCTGGACTGCCCGGCGCCGCGGAGCTCCACCGGCACGTCCTGCCGGGCCACGTACGTGGTCGGCTTGACGGTCGCGGTGGGCGCCTCGGCGACCGCGAGCCGACCGGATCCGGTGATCCGCGCCGCCGTCCCGGAACCGAGGTACAGGACGTCGGTCGGTCCCTCGAAGACGCTGGCGCGTCCGTCGAGGGCCTGTGTCGTGTCGTCGTACGCCACGGTGAAGCTGCCGGCGAGGGGGACGACGATGCGTTCCACGGCGTCGGCCGGGAGGCGCAGCTCGCCCCCGTCGGTCAGCGCGCCGGTCCGCAGACCGGTGTGCGCCCACCCCGCGACACGGCCGTCGATGACGTCCGTCCAGCCGGCCTCGGGGCGGGAGCCGGCGGGGTTGAACCAGGTGTCGGTGGTCACGAGCGCTCAGCCGTTCGACGGGAAGCCGAGGTTGATGCCGCCGTGCGACGGGTCGAGCCACCGGCTCGTGATCGCCTTCTGGCGGGTGAAGAAGCTCACGCCGTCGGCCCCGTACGCCTTGTGGTCGCCGAACAGCGAGTTCTTCCAGCCACCGAACGAGTAGTAGGCGACGGGCACCGGGATCGGGACGTTGATGCCGATCATGCCGACCTGCACGTCGCGCTGGAACCGTCGGGCCGCGCCGCCGTCGTTCGTGAAGATGGCGGTGCCGTTGCCGTACGCGCCGGAGTTGATGAGCTCGAGGCCCTCTTCGTAGGACTGGACCCGGACGACCGAGAGCACCGGACCGAAGATCTCCTCGGTGTAGACGCGGCTCGTGGTGGGGACCCGGTCGATCAGCGTCGGGCCCAGCCAGAAGCCGTTCTCGTCGCCGTCGGGTCGGACGGTGCGGCCGTCCACCACGACCACCGCACCGTCCTGCTCTGCGACCTCGATGTACGAGGCGACCTTGTCACGGTGCTGTTCCGTCACGAGCGGGCCCATGTCGCACCCGCGACGACCGTCGCCGATGCGCAGGGTCGCGGCGCGCTCCGTGATCTTCTGGATGAGCTCGTCGGCCACCGGCTCGACGGCGACGACGACCGAGATCGCCATGCAGCGCTCACCGGCCGAACCGAAGCCGGCGTTGATGGCGTTGTCCGCGACGAGGTCGAGGTCGGCGTCGGGCAGGACGAGCATGTGGTTCTTCGCACCGCCGAGGGCCTGCACGCGCTTGCCGTGCTTCGTGCCGGTCTCGTAGACGTACTGCGCGATCGGGGTCGAGCCGACGAAGGAGATGGACTCGACGTCGGGGCTCGTGAGGAGGCCGTCGACGCTCAGCTTGTCGCCGTTGAGGACGTTGAACACGCCGTCCGGGAGCCCTGCCTCCCGGAACTTCGACGCGAGCCAGATCGCGGCGCTCGGGTCCTTCTCGCTCGGCTTCAACACGACGGTGTTGCCGGCGGCGATCGCGATCGGCAGGAACCACAGCGGCACCATGGCGGGGAAGTTGAACGGGCTGATGATGCCGACGACGCCGAGCGGCTGGCGGATCGAGTAGACGTCGATGCCGGTCGAGACCTGGTCCGAGAACTCGCCCTTCATGAGGCTCGGGATGTTCGTCGCGAGCTCGACGACCTCTTGCCCGCGGGCGATCTCGCCGAGGGCGTCGTCGATGACCTTGCCGTGCTCGCTCGTGATGATCTCGGCGAGCTCCGCCTTGTCGCGGTTGAGGACCTCGCGGAACGCGAAGAGGATCTGCTGCCGCTTCGACAGCGACAGGTTGCTCCACGCCGGGAACGCCGCCTTCGCGCTTGCGATCGCCGCCCGGATCTCCTCCTCGTTCGCGAGGGCGACCTGCTTCGTCACGACGCCCAGCGCCGGGTCGTACACGGGGGCTGTGTTGCCGGACGTCGACGCGACGCGTGCCCCGTCGATCCAGTGCCCGATGGTCGTGGTGGCGGTCTCGGTGGTGGTCATGCGTTGCTTCCTTCCGGGACGGACGAGTCCATGGTGGTGGTGCCGTGGAGCCGAGCGGCTGGGTCGTGGGTTCCTGTGGAGGACCCGGCACGGGCCTCCTGGGTGTGGACGAGCCCCGCGGCCACGTCGACGGCCGCGGCGACGTCGCCGTCCGGCGGGTACAGCAGCGTGCGTCCGACGACCAGGCCACGCACCCCGGGGAGTGCCAGCGCGTCGGCCCACCTGCCGTAGGTCTCGAGCGGGCGGGACGACGGGTCCCCGCCGAGCAGCAGGGTCGGCAGCGTCGTCGCGGCCATCACCCGCTCCATGTCGTCCACGACCGGGATCTTGAGCCAGCTGTACGCGCTCGACTCCCCCAGCCCGGCGGCGATCGCCATCGAGGTGATCACGGCGTCGGCGGTCAGGTCGTTGACCACCCGGCCGTCCTGCCACGCCGACATGAACGGCTCGAGCATGATCGGCAGCCGGAGCGCGGCCGCCTCGCTGACCGCCCGCGCCGTGGCCTCGAGGGTCGGGGCGGTGTGCGGGTCGTCCAGGGCGATGCGCACCAGGAGCTTGGCGAAGTCCAGCCCCGAGTCCTTGATGGCCTGCGCCGAGTACGCCGTGTAGCGGTCGTCCATCTCGAACGTCGCGCCCCGCAGGCCCCCGCGGTTCATCGAGCCGACCACGACCTTGTCGTCGAGGGCGCCCAGGAGCGCGAGGTCCTCGAGGACGTCCGGCGTGCCGAGCACCCCGTCCACCCCGGGGCGACCGAGCGCCGTGACGAGCCGCTCGAGCAGGTCGTACCGGTCGGCCATGGCGGACTCGTCGTCCCGGACGGCCAGGGCACCGCGCGCCGGGTGGTCGGCGGCCACGATGAAGAGCTTGCCGTCGTCGGCGAGCAGGGAGCGCTTGCGCCGGGCGTCGAGCACGGCCCGCACGAGCTCGGGCTGCCCGGCGCGGACGTCCCGCAGCCGCGCGAAGTCGGCGGTGCTGATCTCAGGCATCGACGGCCTCCTCCGTGGGGTTGTCCTGCAGGAACTGCTCGACCTCGTCAGTCGTCGGCATCGCGGTCGAGCACTCGAACCGGGTGGCGACGATCGCGCCGGCCGCGTTGCAGAACGCGAGGGTCCGTTCGAGGCCCCAGCCCTGCAGCAGTCCGTGGACGAGCGCGCCGCCGAAGCCGTCGCCCGAGCCGAGCCCGTTCACGACGTCGATGTGGTGCGGCCGGAACTCGACGAACTCGTCGCGGGTCTTCGCCAGCACGCCCCTCGGACCCTGCTTGACGATCGCGATCTCGACGCCGCGGTCGAGCAGGGCGTCGGCGGCGCGGACGGGGTCGGTCTCACCGACGGCGACCTCGCACTCCTCGCGGTTGCCGACGGCCACCGTGGCGTGTTCGAGCGCAACGGCGACCTCGCGCGTCGCGGCCTCGGGGCTCGACCAGAACATCGACCGGTAGTCGAGGTCGAGCACGGTGTGCCGGGCGGTCGGGGACGCGGCGGCGCTTCGCGCTTCGTTCGCCACGTGGTGCGCCTGGCGGCTCGGCTCCTCGCTCAGGCCCGTCACCGTGGTCCAGAAGATCCTCGCCCGCTCGATCTCGTGCAGCGGCAGGGACTTCGCGGTGATCATCAGGTCCGGCGCCTTCGGGGCCCGGTAGAAGTACAGCGGGAAGTCGTCCGGCGGGAAGATCTCGCAGAACGCGACCGGGGTGTTCAGCCCCTCGACCGTCTCGACGAAGGCGTTCGCGACGCCGAACTCCGGCAGGGTCCGGGCGACGTACCGGCCGAACGGATCGTTGCCCGTGCGGGTGATGACCGCGGCGTCGGCTCCGTGCCGGGCTGCTGCGATCGCGACGTTCGTGGCGCTGCCGCCGACGGACTTCGAGAAGGTCGAGACGTCCTCGAGCGGGCCGGTCTGCTGCGGGTAGACGTCGACGCTGACGCGTCCCATCGTGATCACGTCGTAGGCGTGGGGTGCTTCGTTCGTCATGCGACGCGGTGGACCTTCCGTGCGGCTTCATCGGCGGACGACCACGACTGTACACCTCGTTTGCCCTAATGTCATGACATGGAACGCGACAGCCGTCGCGCTGGTTCCGCGACAGCTCCGGTGAGCCGGGAGGCGCGGTGTCGGTGGATCCTGCCAGGGTCGCGTCATGCAGATCCTCGCCCTGGTCATCGGACTCCTGATCGGCGTCGCCGTCGGTGCGGTCGTCGCCTGGTCGCTCGCCCGCTCGCGCGCGGGCGTCGACGCGGCCGCGTCCCGCGCCACGGCCGAGGGCCTGCGCGACCAGCTCGACGCCGTCCGCCGCGACGCCGAGGAGCGCCTCGACGCGCAGGACGCCCAGTACCGGCGGCAGGTCGACTCCCTCGAGCGGCGCTCCGCCGAACTCGAACACCTGGTGCAGCGGATGCACGGTGCCGACACGGCCCGCAACCAGAACGAGTCGAAGGTGCTCTCCGCGCTCAGCCCGGTGGCGCAGACCCTCGACGCGATGCGCGCGAAGATCGCCGAGCTCGAGCAGTCCCGGAGCGAGCAGTACGGCGCACTCTCCGCACAGCTGCGCTCCGCCGCGGAGTCCGAGGAACGACTCCGCGCCACCGCCGACGTCCTCGCCGGCGCCCTGTCGTCGAACAGCACCCGCGGCGTCTGGGGCGAGACGCAGCTCCGCAACGTCGTCGAGGCGGCCGGGTTGCTCGAACGCGTCGACTTCGACGTGCAGTCCTCCGTGACGACCGCCGTCGGCACCGCCCGCCCGGACATGGTCGTGCACCTGCCCGGCGGCAAGACCATCGCCGTCGACGCGAAGGTCCCGTTCAGCGCCTACCTGCAGGCCGCCGAGATCCCCGCGACCGCCACGGGGGCAGAGGCCGCTCGCCGTGACCAGCTCGTCGCACAGCACGTCAAGGCACTCCGTGCGCACATCGACGCACTCGCCGCCCGCGAGTACTGGACCGGGTACGACGCCTCCCCCGAACTGACGATCGCGTTCATCCCGTCCGAGTCGCTCATCTCCAGCGCCCTCGCCGCCGACCCGGGCCTGCTCGACCACGCGTTCCGGAAGCGGATCGCGCTCGCGTCCCCGGTGACGCTCTGGTCGGTGCTCAAGACCGTGGCCTTCTCGTGGCAGCAGGACGTCGTCTCGCAAGAGGCACACGAGCTCTTCAAGGTGTCCCGCGAGCTCTACGGACGGCTGTCGACCATGGCCGGGCACGTCGACAAGCTGGGCCGGTCGATCCGGACCACCGTCGTCGACTACAACCGCTTCGTCGGCTCGCTCGAACGGCAGGTGCTGCCGAGCGCCCGACGCCTGTCACTGCTCGACGAGTCGAAGGTCATCGCCGACCCGGCGTCGATCGAGGACGAGCCACGACTGCTCACGGCGCCGGAACTCGTCGGCGCCGTCGAGGAGGACCGACCAGGTCGGTAGGCTCCTCCGTCATGGGGGAAGCACTGCAGAACCATCCCGGCGACCGCGAGTTCCCGGTCCGCGCCCGATGGCGACACCGCGCGATGGTCGCCACAGCGCGCAAGCAGACCGGGCGTCGGCGGGACCGGTCGGCCGCCTGGGTCATCATGGCGATCGCGATCGTGGCGTTCTTCGTCGCCCTCGTCGCCGCCACCGCCGGCCCGTACGACGTCCGGGAACACTTCGGCTACGGCGCCCAGGCCGCCTGGCGCTGTCTGCTCATCGCCGTCGTGGTCTGGTTCGTGCTGACCTTCGTCGCTTCGCTGCGGGACATCGGCCTGCCCGTCCGCGAGCAGCGGCGCTACCGCCAGCGCACCGGGGCCGCCGAGCTGCCGGTCCGTCGCCAACAGCAGCTCGCCCTGGCGTCCTTCGGGGACTTCCACGACGGCTGGTGGCCGACGTCGCTCGCCCCGTACGGAGCGCGGGTCGAGCTCGGCGGCGAGTACCTGCAGGACACCACCCCGTCACCCTTCGTCACCATCCCCCTGCCCGCCGTGACCTTCCTGCGCCGCGAACTCGACGAGACCTACAAGATCGCCAGCGGCCGTGACGCCCAGGTGTTCGCCGTCGACCTGCTCGGACCGAAGAGCGCCTCGTGGCAGTTCCTCGCCCTGAGCCGTTCGCGCGAGGGCGAGGCACGTCTGACGCGGGTGTCGTCCCTGCTCGGCACGGACCCGTGGGCGGCGTCGAACCTGCTCGAGGCGGGTTCCGGGCGACCACCGAAGCTGCTGTGGTCGATGGACGTGAAGAACGCCATCGCCGCCGTCCGCGGCGCCTACGTCGCGGGGCTGCTCAGCGCCGAGGACGCCTGGGCGTCGATCGACCTCGTGTCGAACGTCGCCTTCACGGTGTTCGACTCGTGGGACGACTACTTCGACAACCTCCGCGCGGCCTACGCCGTGGTCTACGACGAGCTCAAGACCGTGCAGGAGTTCGACGCTCTGCGGCGCGAGCTCTCCGCGTCCGACTGGCCCGTCACCCGACTGCCGTGGCCGGCCACTCCCGGCGCGCCCCTGCCCCGGACCGTCAGCGAACCGCTGCGGGCGGACGAGGACGACGCGTCGATCTCCTGACTGTGGGCGGGTCGCCCTCGGGGCGACGGCTCATGCGTCGGAGTACCCGGGGAGCGCGCGCACGGCTTCGGCGTTGCGGTCCCACTCCGTTGCGATCCGCCCGATCGGCCACGCGTCAGAGCCGCCGAACAGCCACATGGTCGCCAGGATCACCATGTCCGATGCGAACGCCGTGAGGTGCCCCGAAACCGGCATGAAGTCGTCCATCTCGCGTTCCTCGGCGGACCGGCCGATGTGGTGCCGAAGCGCCTTCCCTTGCATCAACGGCTCCCTGACCATCCATCCGGCAGTTGTGCCGCAACCGACGGTGAGTCGGAGTCGCGAGCGGCTTTGAAAGCCACCGCCGCGTATGCGCCACGCTGCCTCGTCCATTGAGTGTGGGACACACCCTTGTCAGGGACGCGCAGCGCGCGCTGCCGTACTCGCACGACGAACGTCCCCGTAGACCGCGATCAACACCGATCCCCGGATCAGCGCAGCCCCGCCCGGAACCATGACGAACGACCTCACCCGGGCCGCCTTCTCGAAGGCGTTCCGGACCTGCTTCAGAACGTCCATCGAGGACGGACCGAGCGCTGTGCGGAGCAGTTCGACGTCGATCATCCAAGGCCACCTTCGTTCGTGGAGCGACCAGGAGCATCCGCCGCGACAGCGCCCTTCGTCGCCTCGGGCTCCTTCACGCTGTCTGCCTCCGCTCGAGCTTCGCCGCACGATCGAGCACCTTGATCAACGGCTTCGGCGCCAGGAACGCTCGTGCCAGCCCTTGAGCGGTGAAGCCGTCGGCTCCGACCAACCTGGCCTTCGCTCCGGCACTCAGCATTGCACTGGCGCCAGCCACCGCGTCGTCCACGGAGACCGGATGTGGGTTCGAACGATTCGGTCGCACGGGAAGAGAACGTCGAACGAGCAGTCGGAGCGGAGTCTCTCCAACCACGGCAGAGTTGAGCAGAGCCGCATCGACACGAATTGCTGCTTGGATGTCGATGAGGGATCCATGCGTAGCGGCCTCGAACACAGCCGATACGCCCGACTCGTCATCCTCGAACACCCGACCCTGCTGCAGCACGGTGATGAGCCCGGCGGGTGCGTTTCCGAGGATTCGGGCGTAGCTCAGTGGGGTCGCCCCGAGGTCGTTGACGTGGCGGGGATCCGCGCCGGCGTCGAGCAAGACGGCGACCGGATCGAGTCCGCCGTCGCCTGAGCTCGCCACCGCGAGCTGCAGCGGCGTCGTCCTTCAACGGTCCGGCGAGTCCACCTGCACCCCGAGGTCCAGGAGTGCTCGCATCGCATGCACCGCGCCGCTCCGAGCCGCGAAGTGGAGGGGCGTGAGGGCGTCGGCATTGGCGCGTGAGGCTGAAAACACTTCGAAGCCTTCCGCCGCGATCCTCATGATCGCCTGCGGATCATCCGCGATGATTGCATCCCAGAACGCAGAACTGTCCATCGCTGTGCTCATCGGATGATGCTATCCAGCTATCCATCTGGTCTGGCCATCAGGTTGCCCTTCGCCACAGGAACGTCATGGGTCGTTCCGCCGGGTCAGCTGATGGATCAGACGAGGGGATTGCCCTCGAGGACCTTCTTGGACAACGTTTCCCAATCACCAAAATCTGGCGTGTTCACCCAGTTCGGACCAACGTCGACTCCGTGGAACTGCTCCAAGTCTCTTGTCTGCCTGAAGTGATCGACCCGCGTGAGCTGCCCATCGCCGTTCGGAGACAGGTGCAATTGATCGGAGAACAGGGGCTTGTTGGCCAGAGCGCGTTCCTTCGGCCTGAAGTCATCGGGGTCGGGGAAGATCTTGTAGATCACTTCGCTGAGGAACAACCGCCCGCCCCACCGATTCGAATACGTACCAATGGTCACGTTGCGATTGTCTTCGTCCCAAACGAACACTTGGAACGCTGGCCCGTCGACGGCAAAACCGCCCCGAGGCGTGACCTCCAAGGTCCAAGACGGCACGGCAGATGCGGGATCGATCGCAAAGCCGCCGTCGTCCCGCCTGACGAAGCTGCCCACGCTCGGTTCGGCAGGGACCACAGTGAACCAGTCGATCTGATCGGCCTGATGCTCGTCCCAACGCCCGCGACACTGTTGCTCGCTCAGAAACCCTCTCGGATCCGGTGTTCGAGTGGAGTGGTTCCACTTCTGCATGTAAAGGTATCCGTGCTCGATCACGGGCTCCTCGACGGTGCTCGACTTCTCGGCTCGGCCGAATCTGAACATCAACATCTCCCGGCTTGGACGAAGTCTCGGGGCGCAGTCACGATGCCGACATTTAGGGGACAACGCTGAGGTCGACTGGGTAGTACGGCGCCGACCGCAAGGCTGTGTCGTCCAACCCCCGCGCCACGACGAGCCCGGCAGCCTCCCACGCCCAGTACCCGAAGTACTTCGCGAACCGGTCACCCTGCACTGCCTGCAGTGCCGGCGCCCACCAGATGAAGGAGATGTTCTTCTCCCACGCCTGCACGTACCTCAGCAACGCCGCCTCCGCAAGAGCAGGCTCCCCCTCCGCAGCCGTCAAGAGGTTCTGGAAGGGCCGCTTGTGCCACACCGAATCCCGGACTGGCTCCACCCCCAACAACACCCCCAATACCGGATCCGCACCACCAGCAGCAGCAACCACCCTGACCAGCCGACCCAGCAACGCCGGATCAACACCCACACACCGCGCCACCGACGCCAACCACAACGCGTAGTAGTACGTCGACTTGTTCTCAAACGTCATCGGATCCAGTGGGAGGGTCGCGTCAGAGACGGCCGAATAAAGGTTCCAGGTCTCCCAGACGGTCACCGCCGACCCGAGATCATCCTCAAGCGATTCAATCGGGTATCCCGCCGAATATCGTGCGCCCAGCAGGAAGAACGTGCTCTCGAAGTTCGTCTGGGTCCGGACGATCCCGACCCGTAGGTCGTCCGGCTGGAACCGATGGCTGGATGGTCGGAACTCCTCGACACTGCGCGTCAAGACCTTGATCGCGTTGGTCCAGTAGGCGGCACTCACTCGGTTGTCGCGCGGGATCACGTCCTTCACCGTAGACGGACCGCCGCCCCGGATCGTCGCAGCGCAACGGAACCAACCGGGCTGATCGTCACGACCATGGATCAGAGTGCCGTGTCAGCCGGGACTCGGACGACCGACCACCTGCGTGCGCGGTCGTCCCCACCGGACACCGGCCGACGAAAGCGACGAGACCGGCGAACCGTCGTCCCGCGACGCGGAACGCATCCGATCGTCGCAACCCGACCTGGAGCGGGTCACACCCTCACAGGAGATCGACCGGCAGGAACGGCGATCTCAGGCGATCGAGCCGCACATCGGTCGCTCGTGCGATCGCCGAGAGTTCCAGTGCCCAGTACCCGAAGAAGCCTGCACCGTAACCTTCGCCTGGGAGGACTGCTTCCAGCGACCCCATCCAGTCCATCGGCCTCATGCGTGAGGGCCAGTCCGAGAGGTACGCCTCGATTGCTCGGGTGGCGTCGCCTGGCTGCTCGAGCGCCGTGAGCAGGGGTCGCGCGAACTGCGGCGTGGACGGCATGTCCTCTCCGCGGCTGTGGATCCCAGATGCAGACGCGAGCACCGCGAACAGCGGGTCCGCCCCCTGCCGAACGACCATCTCGAGGAGGGCCCTCGCACTGTGCTCCCGGCCGCAGCCCATCGTGATGCCGAGAAGCCGCAACACACTGATGTAGTACTCGCTCCCGCCGCTGAGGCTCGGCGACGGCCCGCGGTCGGAAAACGCCAGATCGACCCACCTGCAGTACGCGCCCGCCACCGATTCCGCCACGTCTCCGATGGCGTCGCGGCCAACGCCTGCGGAATACTGCGCGGCGAGGTAACGAAGGCCCATGTGCCACTCACCACGCACGGCACGCAGCAGTTTCGTCGGATCGGTTGCCCGCTGCGCGGCGGCCTTGCGACCTTCCCAATTCGTCGAGGTCACCTCGATGGCGCTCTGCCAATATCGCGAATCGAACTCGGCGGCTCGCTGCCGAAGCACAGTTTTGCGTCGAAGAAAGGGGGTCATCCCGGAAGAACCTTCCCCGACCCGGGCACGCTCAGGTGCGGCGACCGTGGGGAGATCGGAACTCGGCCCAGAAGTCTTGCGGGATCCGAGAATGCTGTCGCTCCTCCCCCGAGGTCCGCGTTCGTGCTGGTGGTCGATTCATCTGTCCTGCTTGCTGTCGACGAGGTCGGCTGGGTAGTAAGGCGATGCTCGCAGCGCCGTGTCGTCCAACCCGCGCGCGACGACGAGCCCCGCAGCCTCCCACGCCCAGTACCCGAAGTACGTCGCAAAGCGGTCGCCCTGCACGGCCTTCAGTGCGGGCGCCCACCAGATGAAGGAGATGTTCTTCTCCCACGCCTGCACGTACCGCAGCAACGCCGCCTCCGCACGATCCGGCTTCCCCACCGCAGCCGTCAACAGGTTCTGGAACGGCCGCTTGTGCCACACCGACTCCCGCACTGGCTCCACCCCCAGCAGCACCCCCAACACGGGATCCGCACCACCAGCAGCAGCAACCACCCCGACCAGCCGATCCATCAGAACCGACTCGCCCCCCACACACCGCGCCACCGACGCCAACCACAACGCGTAGTAGTACGTCGACTTGTTGCCGAACTCCATCGGGTCGAGGGGGAACCCCGCATCCGGCACCGCCGCGTACCGGTTCCAGGTCTCCCACACCGTCACCCCCGACTCGACGTCCTCCGCCAACTCTTCCACGGACACACCCGCCGAGTACCGCGCGCCCAACAGAAAGAATGTGCCCTCGAAGTTCGCAGTCGTCCGCAGGATTCCGGCCCGGACGTCGTCTGAGCGGAATTTGTGACTGAAAGGACGGAACTGCTCAACATTGCGCGTCAAAATCCGTAACGCATCATCCCAGTACGCAGCACTTACTCGTCGATCGCGCGAGATCATGCTGTTCAGCGTAGTCGTGCCGCCGCGTCGAGTAGCTGCGGGAGACATGTGCCATCGGGACTGATCTTCACCACTACTCACTCGAGAGTTACCGCAAGCAGAGCATCTACGGCAGCGTAGGAGTGCTCCCAGCAGTGCCGATCTGAAGTCGTGAGCCGCGTTGGCCGGCGCCGCTTGTGGCCTACTCAGCCCCGAGGCCGTCACTCATGCCGGCGGTCGACTATGTCCTTCACCCTTTCGTCTGCGATCGCTCATTGGGTCTGCCTTGCCCCCACCACTGACTGGGCAACGGAGCGAACGCTGACAGCGCACACCTTCCCAACGGCTCCCACCGAGCATGCTTGCGAAGATGTCAGGAGCTCACAGGAGATCGATCGGCAAGAAGGGCGACTCGACGCCATCGAGGTCAACACCTGCCGACCGTACGATCGCAGGCACTTCGAACGCCCAATAGCCGACAAACCCCTCGCCGTACTCGACGCCCGGTCGGACATGGTCCAAGGACCCCATCCAGGACAACGGCTTCATCCGGGATGGCCAGTCCTGCAGGTACTTCCGGAGCTGCTGCGGGGCCGACGACGGTTGGTCGAGGGCTGCCATGAGCGGGCGTGCGAGGCGGGGGGTCGACACTTCGACGTCACCTGTTCGGTGCCGTCCGCCGAGCCTGGCAGAGAGTCCGTCGAACAATGCGTCGTTGCCCTGGCGCGACACGGCATCGAGGATGGTTGCAGCACTGTCCGACCTGGAGCTCCCCACCGCGAGCCCAAGCAGACGCAGCACACTCACGTAGTAGTCGTTTCCGTCCGAGAGACTCGGGGACCTGTCCGGAAGATCAATGGCGAGCTCGACCCAGCTCGAGTAGGACTCGGCAACGGAGCCGACTGCGGCACCGATCTCGGCCAATTCGACCCCGGCGGAGTACTGCACCGCCAGGTACTTCAAGCCGGTGTGCCACGAATCCCGGGCACCCTTCGTCCGCCGCTCCGGCTCGACAGCACGGGCGTACGCACTCTTCCGCCCCTCCCAGTTCGTCGAGGTCACGTCGAGGGCGCTTCGCCAGTACCGCTCGTCGACCTCCCGCGCCCGAGGGCGCAGCGCTGTCCTCCGTCGCAGGAACGCCACGGCTCAGTGCACCTGGCCCGCGAAGTCAACCGGGAATTGAGTTGCCCCTCCGTCATGACCCACGCCTACCACGCTCCGCGGGAGCTTGCCGTCTTCGAGTAGCCGTTGAATTGCTTCACAGTGCTTCGCGTTCACGGCTTGCTCGAGTCGAGTCTCGGTCCCTCGCCCGGCCAACGAGTCGATCCATCGGTCGCTCAGCTGCCGCCCGCTCAGCTTCATGTTCCTCAACGGGCTGCTCGGAGAAACCCAGTGGTTCCGATGATGCCAGCCCGGACGTCATCGGACCGGAAAGTGTGACTGAGCGGACGAAATTCCTCGACATCCTGCGTGAGGATCCGCAAGGCGTCGCCCCAGTAAGCAGCAGTCACTCGGTCATCACGTGGCATCATCGCGATCAGCGCAGCCGGCCGGCGCGTCGAGCAGGTGTTGAGACAGGATTGTCCGGGTTGATGTCGACCATGACGGATTCCGGCGTCCGGACGACAAGACCTTGCGCCGCTTGTGGCCTAGCCAGGCCCGAGGTCGTCACGCGTGCTGGCGGTCGGCTCATCTATCCTGCATGCCGTCGACGAGGTCGGCCGGGTAGTACGGCGACGCCCGCAATGCCGTGTCGTCCAGGCCGCGGGCCACGACGAGCCCAGCAGCCTCCCACGCCCAGTACCCGAAGTAGGTCTCGAACTGATCCCCCTGCACCGCCTTCAGTGCGGGCGCCCACCAGATGAACGAGATGTTCTTCTCCCACGCCTGAACGTACCTCAGCAACGCCGCCTCCGCACGAGCAGGCTCCCCCACCGCAGCCGTCAACAGGTTCTGGAACGGCCGCTTGTGCCAGACCGAATCCCGCACAGGCTCGATCCCCAACAGCGTCCCGAGCACCGGATCAGCGCCGCCACCGGCGGTGACGATCTCGATCATCCGGACTCTCACGTCCGGATCGACGCCGACACACCGCGCCACCGACGACAGCCATAGTGCGTAGTAATACGGCGGCTTGTCGTCGAAGGTCAGCGGGTCAAGGGGGAAGCCATCGGCTGACTGGGCAGCGTAGTGGTTCCAGGTCTCCCAGATAGTCACAACTGATGCGACATCATCGGCAAGCTCGGACGCCGGATGGCCCGCTGAGTACCGCGCGCCGAGCAGGAAGAGAGCGTTGTCGAAGTTCGCTGTGGTCCGGATGATCCCAGCTCGCACGTCCTCGGCCCGGAACCGGTGGCTGAACGGACGGAACTCCTCGACACTGCGCGTCAGGACTTCGATCGCGTTGGTCCAGTAGGCGGTACTCACTCGGTCGTCGCGCGGAATCATGTTCTTCACCGTAGACGAGCCGCTGCGTCGAGCAGTTGCGGCAAACAGGAGCCGTCCGGACTGATCTTGACAACTGCGCGCTCGAGAGTGCCGTCCTCGAGCGCATTTGCTACGGCATTACGGTGAGCGAATTGCGTACCCACCCTGAGTCGCGAGCCAGCCTCTCCTTGAAGGATGCCGTTGAGCCAGCCGTCAGACATCTGACGACCGTGCCGTTTCGTCATGCCGAGTAGATCTACACCCGACTTCCCTGCGTTTGAGGAGAACTTCGACTCCACCACGACGTACTGCCCGGTCTCCGGGTGGTGGAAGACGTGGTCCACGCCGTTCTTGAACACGCTCTTCGGGACAGTGACATCAACGTAGCCGTGCGACTCGAACAGAGCCTTCGTCTGCGCCTCGCCGAACTCGGCCTTGGCCTTGTTCGACGCGAGACGCGAGATCGAGTGACCAGTGGGGTTCACGACGTCGGTGATCCGCCGCACTGGTGCCGAGACGACCTTCCCGGCACTCGCGAGAGGGCGTTGCACTCTCGTCAGGTACGCCCGAGCGGTCCGAGACGCCATGCTGAACGGACCAGTCGACCGCCCGACGACCGCGACACCCTTCATGCTGATCGATCCGACTCGTGAGATCTGCGTCGCGATCCGGGTGCTCTTCAGGAGCGTGCCGACGGCGCCGCCGGCGGGGACGCAGTCGAGCAGTGCGAAGGCGAGGTCCCACCCGTCGGCGGTGCCCTTGCTCATCCTGTACAACGTGTCCGCGAGCACGACGAGGGCGATCGCGGCGATGATCAACGTCCACGGTCCGGGGATGATCATCGCGATGATCCCGCCGACCGCGACGACGACCTTCGCCACCGACACGATGGTCTCCCACGCCTCGGAGCCGAAGATCTTGTCCCACGTGGACTGCTTGCCGAGCCCGGCGTCGGCGGCTTCGCCGATCTTCGTCGCGGTGCGCCGTTCCCCGTCCTCCCAGTCGCCCTTCGCGTCG